>NZ_JAAPBF010000243.1 GCF_022695985.1 Streptomyces sp. NP-1717
GGTGCGCTATGCGCACGTAACGCGCCGCACCCGCCACCGAGTTCCCGGTGCGGAAACGGCGCCCGCCCGGCTGTAGCCTCGGCGGCATGTCAGCGAATGATCGGGAGACCGTGTCCGGCGAGGCGTCCGACGAGGTGACGGCGTGGCTGTCGCGCAACGCCGTGCCCCTGAGCGGCGGCCTGGCCCCCGGCGCGCCGACCGCCGATCTCCAGCCGCTCAAGGAAGTACTCGACGGTGTAAGGATCGTGGGTCTCGGCGAGTCCACCCACGGCACGCGTGAGTTCTTCCGGCTCAAGCACCGGCTGCTGGAGTACCTGGTGACCGAGCTGGGCTTCACGACGCTCGCCATGGAGGCGAGCGCGTCCGCCGGCCCGGCCGTCGACGCGTACGTACGGGGCGGTGTCGGCGACCCCGCGCAGGTGCTGACCGGGCTGGGCTTCTGGACCTGGCGCACCGAGGAGATCCTGGGCGTCATCGAGTGGATGCGCGCGTACAACGACGGTCGCCCGGCGGACGAACAGGTCCGTTTCGCCGGGATCGACCCGCAGCGCTCCGGGGATTCGCTGGCGGTGCTCGAAGCGTTCCTGACCAGCGTGGCGCCGGACCGGCTGCCCGCCCTGCACTCCTCGCTCGGCGTGCTCGCCACCGCGTATCCGGGCTCGCGGCCCGACCCCGAGCAGAAGTTGATGCACGAAGCGGTGAACCTGCTGGAGTTCGTACGGGACTTCGACGAGCCCGGCACCCCGGCCGGGGCCGTGGCGGTGCGGCACGCGCGGATCCTGGTCCGGGCCGCCGATCTGGTGACCCGCGGCGGACAGCACCCCGACCCGGAGCGGACGGTCGCCGCCGCGCGCGACCGGTACATGGCCGAGGCGGTCGGGGACATCCTGGAGGACCCCGACGCCAAGGTGGTGCTCTGGGGCCACAACAGCCATGTCGCGAAGGGCCGTACGGCCGACGACGCGGCGCCGCCGCCGCTGGGCCAGCACCTGCGCGAGCGGCACGGGGACGCGTACTACGCCCTCGGGCTCCTCTTCGGCGAGGGCTCCTTCCGCGCCCACCGCGTCTGGCCGGGTCCCTGGAGCGGCGTCGGCGGCCTGACGGGCCGTGTCGCCGAGGGCAACCCCATCGGCCCCGCCCCCGCGAACACCGTGGAGGCCCGCCTCGCCGCCGCCACCCCGGAGGACCACCTGCTGGACCTGCGCCCCGCGACGGCCGGCGACGCGCCGCGCGCCGTCCGGGAGTGGGCGGACGCCGCGCACGACACGCGGTCGTTCGGCGCGCTGGTGACGCGCTGGTTCTACCGCTCGCACGTCGTCCCGGTCCGCCTGTCGGGACAGTACGACGGTCTGGCGTACGTGGCGGTGTCGACGGACTCGCGGCCGATCGCCCCGTACCGACCGTCCGTCAGGCCGTAGCACCGCACAGCCCAGGAGGAGGCCGCGAGTGGAACGCCCCGAGGGCGGCACCCCCTCTCGGGAGTACCGCCCTCGGTTCGTACAACTGCGTGCGTGCTGCTACGCCATGAACCGCCGATCCGTCAGGATCAGAAGTCCATGTCACCGCCCGGCATGCCGCCGGGCGCGCCGCCGGCGGCGGCCTTCTCCGGCTTGTCGGCGATGACGGCCTCGGTGGTGAGGAACAGCGCCGCGATGGACGCCGCGTTCTGCAGCGCGGAGCGCGTGACCTTCGCGGGGTCGATGATGCCCTCGGCGATCATGTCCACGTACTCGCCGGTCGCGGCGTTGAGGCCGTGACCGATCTTGAGGTTGCGGACCTTCTCGACGATGACGCCACCCTCAAGACCCGCGTTGACCGCGATCTGCTTGAGCGGGGCCTCCAGCGCGAGCTTGACGGCAGCGGCGCCCGTCGCCTCGTCGCCTTCGAGCTCCAGCTTCTCGAACACCGAGGAAGCCTGGAGCAGAGCCACGCCACCACCGGCGACGATGCCCTCCTCGACGGCGGCCTTGGCGTTGCGCACCGCGTCCTCGATGCGGTGCTTGCGCTCCTTGAGCTCGACCTCGGTCGCGGCACCGGCCTTGATGACGGCCACGCCGCCGGCCAGCTTCGCGAGGCGCTCCTGGAGCTTCTCGCGGTCGTAGTCCGAGTCAGAGTTCTCGATCTCGGCGCGGATCTGGTTCACGCGACCGGCGACCTGCTCGCTGTCACCGGCACCGTCGACGATGGTGGTCTCGTCCTTGGTGATGACGACCTTGCGGGCGCGGCCCAGCAGGTCGAGACCGGCGTTCTCCAGCTTGAGGCCGACCTCCTCGGAGATGACCGTGCCGCCCGTGAGGATGGCGATGTCGTTCAGCATCGCCTTGCGGCGGTCACCGAAGCCCGGGGCCTTGACGGCGACGGACTTGAAGGTGCCCTTGATCTTGTTGACGACGAGGGTGGAGAGCGCCTCGCCCTCGACGTCCTCGGCGATGATCAGCAGCGGCTTGCCCGACTGGATGACCTTCTCCAGGAGCGGCAGAACGTCCTTGACGCTGCCGATCTTGGAGTTGACGATCAGGATGTACGGGTCGTCGAGCGACGCCTCCATACGCTCCATGTCGGTGGCGAAGTACGCCGAGATGTAGCCCTTGTCGAAGCGCATGCCCTCGGTGAGCTCAAGCTCAAGACCGAAGGTCTGCGACTCCTCGACGGTGATGACGCCTTCCTTGCCGACCTTGTCCATCGCCTCGGCGATGAGCTCGCCGATCTGGGTGTCGGCGGCGGAGATGGAGGCCGTCGAAGCGATCTGCTCCTTGGTCTCCACGTCCTTGGCCTGCTCAAGGAGGGCACCGGAGACGGCCTCGATGGCCTTCTCGATACCGCGCTTGAGGGCCATCGGGTTGGCGCCGGCGGCCACGTTGCGCAGGCCCTCGCGGACCAGGGCCTGGGCCAGGACGGTCGCGGTGGTCGTACCGTCACCGGCGACGTCGTCCGTCTTCTTGGCGACTTCCTTGACCAGCTCGGCGCCGATCTTCTCGTACGGGTCCTCGAGCTCGATCTCCTTGGCGATGGAGACACCATCGTTGGTGATCGTGGGGGCGCCCCACTTCTTCTCGAGGACGACGTTTCGGCCCTTGGGGCCAAGGGTGACCTTGACGGCGTCGGCGAGCTGGTTCATCCCGCGCTCGAGACCGCGCCGTGCCTCCTCGTCGAACGCGATGATCTTGGCCATGTGAAGTGGTCCTCCCGGACAGGGGGTGGATTGCTCCGGACCGTGTCCGCGCCCGCGACGGACGGCCGAAGAGCCCTGCGGTTCCTTGCCCCACAGGCTCTCGGGCCTCGCTGACCCGGTCCATAAGTTGTCACTCTCACCTGCAGAGTGCTAACGCCAATGATTAGCACTCGCCCCCCGAGAGTGCAAGCGACTCCCGAGTGACCGCAGCCGCGCGCACGCCTCGCGCACGCCCCCCGCGCGCACGCACGAGGGGCCCGTATCCCCTGTCGGGATACGGGCCCCTCGTCAGTGAGTGCGTCGTTGGCCGATCGCGCCGCAATCAGACGGCGAGCTTGACCATGTCCGCCTGCGGACCCTTCTGGCCCTGCGAGATCTCGAACTCAACTCGCTGACCTTCTTCAAGGGTGCGGTAGCCGTCCATCTGGATCGCGCTGTAGTGGACGAAAACATCCGCACCACCGTCGACCGCGATGAAGCCGTAGCCCTTCTCCGCGTTGAACCACTTGACGGTGCCCTGAGCCATGCCCAACTCCCCTATTACTGGCCCCTGCGCGGGACCGCACTTCGCGCCGGAACGCGTCGACCGCGGCTGAATGTATCTGCCCAACTGCCCTCTGCAACAGGTCAATCGGACGAGAATTATGGGCATGGCCGAACACGCAAAGGGGTGAATTGCCGGGCCACCAGGGGCAAGTCGGGCCGGGCAAAGCGCAAGGAACCGCGCAAACAGCGTCCACACTTTGACCGCATCTTGTCGCGAACTCATATGCTCGTGGCACAGGCGGCGGCGGGGCTACCCCAACTGTACCGCGTTCAACCTCATGGAATTGCCCCCTCCGTTTCTCTTGCGGAGGGGGCAACACCGTTCACCGTGCGTGCTGTTCGGCCGTACGTCCGGCCGTACGGTCGGCCCGTCAGCCGCCGGCGACCGCCGGGATGATCGAGATGCCGGCGCCGTCCGGCGTGGCGGTCTCCAGGCCCTGCTCGAAGCGGACGTCGTCGTCGTTCACGTACACGTTGACGAAGCGCCGGAGCTTGCCCTGGTCGTCCAGGACACGGGCGGCGATGCCCGGGTGGTTGGTCTCCAGGGACGCGATGACCTGGGAGAGGGTCGTGCCCTCGGCCGGGACCTCGGCCTGCCCGCCGGTGTACGTACGGAGAATGGTGGGGATACGGACGTTCACGCTCATCGGTTTCTGCCTTCCGGGAAGTAGCGGGTCGGTGAGGTGCTCAACGCGCGAGACCCGCCGCGCGGAACGCGTCGAGGCTCGGCGGGATCGTCGCGGTCGGCCCCGTCGTCGGCGCGACGGCGTCCAGCGTCTTGAGCCCGTCACCGGTGTTCAGCACGACCGTCGTGAGCGCCGGGTCGAGCAGACCCGCCTCGATGAGCTTGCGCGTCACGCCCACGGTCACCCCGCCCGCCGTCTCGGCGAAGATCCCCTCGGTGCGTGCGAGCAGCTTGATCGCGTCGACGACCTGCTCGTCGTTCACGTCCTCCACGGCGCCGCCCGTGCGGCGGGCGATGTCCAGGACGTACGGACCGTCGGCCGGGTTGCCGATCGCCAGCGACTTGGCGATCGTGTTCGGCTTCTGCGGCCGTACGACGTCGTGACCGGCCTTGAAGGCGACGGAGACCGGTGAACAGCCCTCGGCCTGCGCGCCGAAGATCTTGTACGGCTTGTCCTCCACCAGACCGAGCGCGATCAGCTCCTTGAGCCCCTTGTCGATCTTCGTCAGCTGCGAGCCGGACGCGACGGGGATGACGAGCTGGTCGGGCAGCACCCAGCCGAGCTGCTCGCAGATCTCGTACGCGAGGGTCTTCGAGCCCTCGCCGTAGTACGGCCTGAGGTTGACGTTGACGAAGCCCCAGCCCTCGCCGAGCGGGTCGCCGATGAGCTCCGAGCAGAAGCGGTTGACGTCGTCGTAGTTGCCCTCGATGCCGACGAGTTCGCCGCCGTAGATCGCGGCCATGACGACCTTGCCCTGCTCCAGGTCGTGCGGGATGAACACGCAGGAGCGGAAGCCGGCGCGGGCCGCGGCGGCGCCGACGGCGCCCGCGAGATTGCCGGTGGAGGAGCAGGAGAGCGTGGTGAAGCCGAAGGCGCGCGCCGCCTCGACGGCGATGGCGACGACGCGGTCCTTGAAGGAGTGCGTCGGGTTGCCGGAGTCGTCCTTCACGTACAGGCCGCCGGTGACGCCCAGCTCGCGGGCGAGGTTGTCGGCCCTGACGAGCTTGGTGAAGCCGGGGTTGATGTTCGGCTTCGACGCCACGTCGGCGGGGACGGGCAGCAGCGGCGCGTAGCGCCAGATGTTGTCGGGACCCGCGGCGATGCGCTTCTTCAGCTCCTCGGGGTCGCCGCTCGGCAGGTCGTAGGCCACTTCGAGGGGGCCGAAACAGCTCTGACAGGCGAAGATCGGGCCGAGTTCGAAGCGCTCACCGCATTCGCGGCACGAGAGGGCGGCGGCGGGTCCGAGATCCACGGTGCCGGCGTCGGATGCTGCTGATCCGGCGGCAGTGGCGGAGTCGTTGGCGTTGGGGACGGTCTGCACAGCCATGAAGGCGAGGGCCCTTTCCTCATCTTCCTCGCGACGCATCTCGCCGCGAGACGGAATTGGCACCTTCCCCACCGTGACCTCGCGGTCGGCGGGAGGGTTGCCGGGGCTTCAACGGGCCGTTCCCTCTGCCCCTCTGGATGAGCGGTATTCGATTGTCAGCCTGACGACCCCCGACGTGCGACGGTCATCCGCGTTGTTCAAGACTGTAACCGAACCCCTGGACGGTTGAAGGGCTCGTCCGATCCGCGAGATGGAGATCACGTGCTGGAAGAGGTGGAGCGCTGGCTGGCCCGGCGGTCCTGGTCCGCGGCGGACCGGCCGCGCGGCCTGCTGGCCGCGGCGAAGCAGGGTACGCAGGTCAGCGTGGTGCTCCCGGCACTGAACGAGGCGGCGACGGTCGGCCGGATCGTGTCCGTGATCCGGCGCGACCTGATGTCGGGTCCGGCGCCTCTCGTCGACGAGCTGGTCGTGATCGACTCGGGCTCGACCGACCGTACGGGGGAGATCGCGGCGGCGGCCGGGGCGCGGGTGGTGCACCGCGACGACATCCTGCCGGGGCTGCCGGCCGTGCCGGGCAAGGGCGAGGTGCTCTGGCGCTCCCTGCTGGTGACGAGCGGCGACATCGTCTGTTTCGTGGACGCGGACCTGAAGGACTTCTCGGCGGATTTCGTCTCGGGGATCGTGGGCCCGCTGCTGACCGAGCCGGACGTGCTGTTCGTGAAGGCGATGTACGACCGCCCGCTCGGCGACGAGCCGGGGCAGGGCGGCCGCGTGACGGAGCTGGTGGCGCGCCCGCTGCTGAATCTGCACTGGCCGCTGCTGGCGGGGTTCGTGCAGCCGCTGGGCGGCGAGTACGCGGTACGGCGCTCGCTGCTGGAGCGGCTGCCGTTCCCGGTCGGTTACGGGGTGGAGCTGGGGCTGCTCGTGGACGCGCTGCACACGGTGGGGCTGGACGCGCTGGGCCAGGTCGACGTCGGGGTGCGCAGGCACCGGCACCAGGACGGGCAGGCGCTGGGACGGATGGCGGCGGCGATCTACCGGACGGCGCAGCTGCGGCTGTCGCGGGGGCATCTGGTGCGGCCGGTGCTGACGCAGTTCGAGCGGGGCCAGGGCGGCTTCGAGCCGCGTACGCACGCGGTGGACACGGAGGAGCGGCCGCCGATGCGGGAGATCGCGGAGTACGCGGCGCGGCGGGCGGCGTAGGGGGCGCGGGGGCGTCACCGCGTGGCATTACCGGTCCGTTCGTATGATTTGCGTATATTGCCTGGTATGGCGATGACCGCGCTGACCCTGACCACGGAACAGCTCTGGCTGCTGGGCGGCGTGGCCCTCGCCCTCGTCGCCGCCGGGGTGGTGGCGCTGGCGGCGGGCCGGGGCCGGGGGCGTGGCTGATCCTCGCCGACCTGAATCCGTACGTTTGAGCGTTTGTGCCACGGGCTAGATTTCGGCACATGGTCTCCGAGCACGCCGCCCAGGTCCTCGTCGCGTCCAATCGCGGCCCCGTCTCGTACACCCTCGGCAAGAACGGCGAGCTGACCTCCGGGCGCGGCGGCGGCGGGCTCGTCTCGGGTCTCTCGGCCATCGGGCCCGACACGAACGCGGTCTGGGTGTGCGCGGCCCTCGGCGACGGCGACCGCGAGGCCGTGCGGCGCACCGGCGGCCGGCTCGACACCGCCGACACGGGCGGCCAGCGGGTGAGGATGCTCGGCATCCCGCCGGAGGTCTACGCGGACGCGTACAACGGCGTCGCGAACTCCACGCTCTGGTTCGTCCACCACCTGCTCTACCAGACACCGCTGGAGCCGGCCTTCGGCTCGGACTTCCGGGCGCGGTGGGCTTCGTACGAGGCGTACAACCGCGCGTTCGCCGAAGCCCTGGCCGACGAGGCGGGCGACGGCGCGGCCGTACTGATCCAGGACTACCACCTGGCCCTGGTGCCCGGCATGCTCCGGGCGCTGCGGCCCGATCTGCGGATCGGGCACTTCTCGCACACCCCGTGGGCCCCGGTCGACTACTTCCGGCTGCTGCCCGACGACATCGCGCGCCAGCTGCTGCGCGGCATCCTCGGCGCCGACCGGGCCGGGTTCCTGACCCACCGCTGGGCCGACGCGTTCACCGCGTGCTGTACGGAACTGCTGGGCGGGACCGGCAACACGGCCATCGGGGTGCACGGCCTGGGCGCCGACGCGGACTTCCTGCGCGAGCGCGCGCACCGGCCCGATGTGGACGAGCGGCTGGCCGGGCTGCGGGAGCAGATCGGTGAGCACGAGGGGGCGCCGCGCAGGACGATCGTGCGGGTGGACCGCACCGAGCTGTCGAAGAACATCGTGCGCGGGATGCTCGCCTACCGGCAGTTGCTGACGGACCGTCCGGAGTGGCGCGAGCGGGTCACGCATGTGGCGTTCGCCTATCCGTCCCGGCAGGACCTGGCGGTCTACCGCGACTACACGGCCCGGGTCCAGGAGGTGGCAGACGAGATCAACTCGGCCTTCGGCACGCCGGGTTGGACGCCGGTGGTGCTGCACGTCAAGGACGACTTCGCGCGCTCGCTCGCCGCGTACCGCCTCGCGGACGTCGCGCTGGTCAACCCGATCCGCGACGGCATGAACCTGGTCGCGAAGGAGATCCCGGTCGTCTCCGCGAGCGGCTGCGCGCTGGTGCTCTCGCGCGAGGCGGGCGCTTACGAGGAGCTGGGCGAGGACGCGCTGGTGGTGAACCCGTACGACGTGTCGGCCACGGCGGCGGCCCTGCACGAGGCCCTGACGATGGACGACGACGACCGTACGGCCCGTACGAAGCGCCTGGCCGCTGCGGCGACGGCGCTGCCGCCGCAGCGGTGGTTCCTGGACCAGCTGGAGGCGCTGCGCGACGGCTGAGCGGCTACCAGGCGACGGGCCGGTAGTCCTTGAGCAGTACGCCGTGGACGGGGCTGCCCGCCTGCCCCTGCACGATCGGGTGGTAGATCCGTGCCGCGCCGTCCACGATGTCCAGCGGCGGGCGCCAGCCGGTGGCGGCGTGCCGCTCCCTGGCGGGCAGGGGTTTCTCGTCGGTGACCCAGCCGGTGTCGACGCTGCAGACGTGGATGCCGCGCGCGGCCAGCTCGGCGGCGCTGGTGCGGGTGAGCATGTTGAGGGCGGCCTTGGCCATGTTGGTGTGCGGGTGGCCGCTCGTCTTCTTGTGGACCGTGAACTGCCCCTCGACGGCGGACACGTTGAGCAGATAGCGGCGCGCCCGGGGTGAGGACTCCAGCAGCGGCAGCAGCCGGTCGGCGAGCAGGAACGGGGCCACCGCGTTGACGAGCTGGACCTCCAGCATCTCGGCCGGGTCGATACCGCCGAGCCGGGCGGTCCAGGAGTTCTCGGCGGCGGTCTCGGTCAGCAGGCCGGCCTCGTCGGCGGTCGGCAGTACGGCGACGGTGGCGGTGGCCGTCGCGCGCGGTACGAGCCCGGCGGCCCAGGACCGGTCCGCCAACTCGGTGTTCACGGCGCCGGGGACGGTGAAGCCGGGGGCGGTCCAGACGGCGGGCGGGTCGGCGGACGGCAGCGCCGTCCGCGCCGGTGCGGACTCGGCGGCGGCCAGGGCGGAGTAGGCGCGCGGCGAACGGCGCAACGTCTGGGCCGCGTTGTTGATCAGGATGTCCAACGGCCGTGCCTCGGCCAGCAGATGGTCGGTGAAGGCCAGCACCTGCCGGGGATCGCGCAGGTCGAGCGCGGCGACGCGCAGCCGGTCCCACCAGTCGGCGGCGTCGGGGGCCGCCGCGAAGCGCCGTACCGCGTCCTGCGGGAAGCGGGTGGTCACGGTGAGATCGGCACCGTCGCGCAGCAGCATCAGCGCGAGCTGATGGCCGATCTTGACGCGCCCGCCGGTCAGCAGCGCGCGGTGCCCGGTCAGATCGGTGCGGGCCCGGCGGCGGGTGAGGTTGTCGCGGGCGCAGTCGGGGCAGAGCCGGTGGTAGAAGTGGTGGATCCGCCGGTAGTGGTCCTTGCAGACGTAGCAGCGCTGGGGGCGCCCCAACTCGCCGACGAACCGGGCCTCCCGCTCCGGATTCACGCCCCCCAGCGGCGCGTCCACGGTCCGGTCCGGCGCGCCCATGACGGTGCCGGCCTGGATCGCGGCGTCCGCCGTCGCGCGGGCGCCCCGGGTGGCCGAGCGGCGTTTGCGCCGCCCGTCCCGGAAGAGTCCGCTCGCGGCCCGCTCCAGCCGCTCACGCCGGGGATCCTCGATCGACAGGTCCCGGGCCTGCGCCAGCAACGCCAGCGTCGCCTGTATCCGCTCGTCCGTCAGGCCGTCCATCAGGTCATCCGTCAAGCCGTCGTTCATCGAGCCCTCGCCCCCCGCTCACACCGGACGACCATGATGCGCGAGCCGGACACCCACTGTCGCCCGCGTTTCGGGCCGGGGCCTCCCGTCCTCAGAGGCGGGCGGCCACCGCCGCGAGGAAGTCGGTCAGCGCTCCCGGGCCCGGCAGCACCAGGTCGGCCCTCGCGGCGAGTTCGGGGACCTCGCCCGTACCGCTGCACAGCAGCAGACCCGGGTGGCCCCTCCCGCGCAGGGTGTCGACCGCCGCGAAGGCCGGGAGGTCTCCGAGGTCGTCGCCGCCGTAGACGACCGTCTCGGCGCCGATCTCGTCGACGTACTCGCGCAGGGCCACGCCCTTGTCGACGCCGGGCGGGCGCAGTTCCAGTACGAGGCGGCCCGGTTCGAGCACCAGGCCGTGCCTGGCCGCAAGGTCGGCGAGCGGTGCGCGCAGGGCGTCGAAGGCTCCCTGCGGGTCCGTGGCACGACGGGTGTGGACCGCGACCGCCATGCCCTTCTCCTCGATCCACACGCCGCGCAAGGAGTCGAACCGTTCGAGGACGCCGGGGAGTTCATCGCGGACGGCGGCGACTCCGGGGTGCGGCTCCGGGGCCTGCACGGTGCCGCTGACCGCGTCCCAGCGTTCGGCGCCGTAGTGGCCGAGTACGACGAGGTGTTCCAGGCCGGGCACCGCGGCGAAGCCGCCGTACCGTACGGCGACATCGGCCGGGCGGCCG
>NZ_JAAPBF010000244.1 GCF_022695985.1 Streptomyces sp. NP-1717
GGGCTGTCACGTGCGGATTCACTGTGGCAAGCGCCCGTAACGCGACCCCGCCGGAACACGTACCCGGGCCGGAAACCACCCGCACGAGCGCAAGGCCGCCGCACCTCGCGCGCAGTACGTTGCTGCGATGACCACCGCTCCCGAGAGCCGGCCCGCCGATATCGTCATCACGGGCTGCACCACGCTGACGCACGGCGGCACCGGCGGCACCGGCGACGCCGCCGACCCCATGGACCCGAGCGATCCCGCCACCCCCACCCCTAGCGCGACCGCGGGGGACATCGGCTTTCTCGGCAACAGCGCGATCGTCGTACGCGACGGTCTCATCGAGTCGATCACCACCCCCGAGGCCGTCGCCGATCTGCCCGCCGTCGAGCGCATCGACGCGCGGGGGCTGCTCGCCATGCCCGGACTGATCAACTGCCATACGCACACACCGATGGTGGCCCTGCGCGGCATCGCCGAGGACCTGCCGATCGAGGAGTGGTTCAACGACTGGATCTGGCCCATCGAGACCAACCTCACCGACCGCGACATCGAACTCGGCGCCCTGCTCGCCTGTGCCGAGATGATCCGGGCCGGCGTCACCACCTTCGCCGACCACTACTTCGCCATGGACAGGGTCGCCGCGGCCACCGAGGCGAGCGGGCTGCGGGCCAACCTCGGCCAGGGGTACTTCTCCAGCGAGGGCGCCGCCGGTCTGGAGCGGTCCATCGACCACGCGCTCCGGCTGCGGGGCGCGGCAGGCGGGCGCATCACCACGTCCCTGGCGCCGCACGCCCCGTACACGGTCGATGACGGTGATCTGGCCGCGACCGCCGAACTGGCCCGCGAACACGGTCTGTTGGTCCATATTCACGCGGCGGAGAACAAGGCGCAGACGGCTGCCGCCGTCGCCGCGACCGGCCGCACGCCCATCGAGACCCTGCACCGTGCCGGACTGCTCGACGTCGACGTGCTCATCGCCCACGGCACCGGCCTGACCGACGGCGACCTCGCGGTACTCCGGCGCGGCACGGGGCGCGTCGCGTTCGCCACCGCGCCCAAGGGCTATCTCAAGTTCGGCTGGGACCCGACACCGCTGCGCGCGCTGGCCTCGATCGGTGTGCCCGTCGGTCTGGCGACGGACGGGGCGGCGTCGAACAACACCCTCGACGTCTGGGAGAGCATGACGCTCACCGCGCTGACCCAGAAGTCGTCGGAGCGCGACCCCGCCTGGCTGACCGCCCGTCAGGCACTCGACCACGCCACCACCCAGAGCGCCCGCGCGGTGGGTCTCGGTGACCGGGTGGGCGCCCTCGCTCCGGGACGGTGCGCCGATCTGATCCTGGTGGACCTCACCGGACCGCACACCCAGCCGGTGCACGACCACGCGGCGACGCTCGTGTACAGCGCGCGCTCCGCCGATGTGCTGACCACGATCGTCGACGGGAAGGTCCTGATGCGCGACCGCAGGCTCCTGACGCTGGACGTATCGCGGATCGTCGGGGAACTGAACCCCAGGCTCCCGGCGTTGACCTACCGCGGCCACGGCCGCCGTATCCAGGACTACGACCCCGCGTAGCCGCGGGAGGAAGCTCTCGTGGCCCGGGGGACCCACCGCTGGACCATGATGGGACGGTGAGACTCGAAGCGATCACCTGGGAGCGGCTGACCGACGCGCTGGCGGGGCGTGTGCTGGAGACCGAGGCCGGCGACGGCGGTCCCTGGGTGCGTATCGCCGTGGACGGCGCGCCCGCCGCGCAGCCCGGCGTACCGGCCGGGGCGCTCGCCGACGCGCTGCGGCTCCGGGGCCGCTCGGTGCTGGTCGTGGGGACCGGCGGCTTCCTGCGGCCCGCGTCGCTGCGGTACGAGTACGGGCGGCACGACCCCGACTCGTACTACGACGGCTGGTTCGACACGGGCGCCCTGTGGCGGGAGGTGTTCGGGCCGGTGGAGGCGGGCGGGACCGGCCGGGTGCTGCCCGATCTGTGGGATCCGGCGACCGACCGCGCGACGCGCAGCGAGCGGGTCGAACTCCCGCCGGGCGGCGTGCTGGTGGTGCACGGCCCGCTGCTGCTCGGACACTGGTTCCCGTTCGACCTCACGGTGCATCTGCGGCTGTCGCCGGCCGCGCTCCGCCGTCGTACCGATGAGAGCGAGCGGTGGACACTGCCCGCCTTCGAGCGGTACGAGCGGGAGGTCGGCCCGGCGGAGGCGGCCGACGTCGTCGTGCGGGCGGACGATCCGCGCCACCCGGCCTGGGCGCTCCCGCCGGCCTGAACCGCGTCCGCGCGGTGGCCGTCGCCAGGTGTCACGGTGCCGGTGGCCGTCCGCCGGGCAGCGCGACCGACAGGGCCCCGGCGCGGCAGCCGGCCCCGGCGGCCGTCACCGGGTCGGCGCCCGCCAACAGGGCCGCCAGGAAGCCGCCGTTGAACGCGTCGCCCGCCCCGGTGGAGTCGACGGCCCGCGCGGACTCGGGCGGCACGCGCGCCGTCACCGCGCCGTCCGCCGCCACCAGCGCGCCGTCCGGTCCCAGCGTCACCACGACCAGCGGGAACCGGCGGCTCAGCTCGGCCGCCGCCTTCTCCGCGTCCGGGACTCCGGTGAGCAGCCGGGCCTCGTCCGCGTTCGGCAGGAGTACGCCGACCCCGTCGGCCGCCGACAGGAACCGGTCGGCGCCGAGGTGCGCGAGGAAGCCCGCCGACGCGGGGTCCACGCTCACCGGGACGCCGCGCGCCGTCGCCGACTCCACGGCGGCCCGCACCGCTCGGCGGCTCACCGGGGCGAAGAAGAGATAGCCGGAGATGTGCAGCCGCCCCACCCCGTCGAGCAGCGAGGCCGACCAGTCGGCGCTGTCCAGGCGCAGGACGGCCCCGCTGTCGGTCAGGAAGGTGCGTTCGGCGGAGGCGTCGACCAGCGAGACGACGGTGGCGGTCGGCGCTTCGTCGTCGACGACGAGAAGCGGCCGGACGCCCGCCGATACGAGCTGCGCCGCGTGCCAGCGCGCGGAGTCCGCGCCCACCCTGGCGAGCAGCCGGACGTCCGCGCATCCCGAGGACACCGCCCAGCACGCCGCGTTGGCCCCGGCGCCGCCCGGCAGGGTGCGGATCTCGGCGGCGGTGTCCGTGCCGTGCGCGAGCGGCGTACGGTGCCGGGCCACCACGTCGGTGACGACGTCACCGACGATCAGCAGCGCACCCGCGCCGCCACCGGGGCCGGGGTCCTCGGCGGCCCGGGCGCCACCGGCGGGGCCCGGAGCGCTCACCGCGCCGCCGCGATCAGCGCCGCCAGCCGCACATTGCCGCGTACGGCCGCCAGATTCGCCTCCAGGGAGGCGCCGTCCGTACGCCGCATCAGCTCACCCAGCAGGAACGGTGTCACCGCCTGCCCGCCGATACCCCGCTCCCGGCACTGCGCCAGCGCCTCGGCGAGCACCCGGTCGTGCAGCCGGGGATCGAGCTGCTCCGCCTCCGGCACCGGGTTGGCGACGATCAGCGCGGCCTCCGGCCCGCCGAGCGCGTCCTGGGCCGCCATCACCGCCGCGACCTCCTCCGGGGAGTCCACGGTCCAGTCGACGGGCTCACCGGACGACGTCAGGTAGAAGCCGGGGAAGTGCTCCGTGCCGTACCCGAGGATCCCGACGCCCAGGGTCTCCAGGCGCTGCAGGGTCGCCGGTACGTCGAGGATCGACTTGACGCCCGCGCAGACCACCGTGATCCGGGTCTCGGCGAGCAGCCGCAGGTCCGCCGACTCGTCCTGCGCCCGGTCCCAGTCGCGGTGGACGCCGCCCAGGCCGCCGGTCGCGAAGACCCGGACACCGGTGCGGGCGGCGAGGAACGCCGTCGCGGACACCGTCGTCGCCCCGCTGGCTCCTGTGGCCAGCGCCGGCGCGAGATCGCGGTGGCCCAGCTTGCGGACGGAGGGGTCTCCCGCGATCCGCTCCAACTGGTCCTTGTCCAGGCCCACATGGGCCCGGCCGTCCAGCACGGCGACGGTGGCGGGGACGGCGCCGCCTGACCGCACCAGTGCTTCCAGCTCCTCGGCGACGGCCAGATTGCGCGGTCGCGGCAGACCGTGCGCGATGATCGTCGACTCCAGGGCGACGACGGGCCGGTGCGCGTCGAGCGCGTCCCGGACCTCGGGGGACAGCAGCAGTGTCGTGTCAGGCATGTCCCATCCCTGGCACGGGACAGGGCCCCGCAAACGTCCCCCCGCCGCCGGGAGCGGGGACGGGCCGTCAGAACAGCGGCGCGGGCAGCACGCCCTCCAGCGCCAGCAGTTGGCGCTTGGTCTCCAGACCGCCCCCGAAGCCGCCCAGTTTGCCGCCGCTCTCCACCACCCGGTGGCACGGCACGACGATCGGCAGGGGGTTGGACCCCATCGCGGCGCCGACCGCCTGTGCCGCGCCCGGACTGCCCACCCGGTCGGCCAGATCCCCGTACCCGACGACCGTGCCGTACGGAACGCCCGCCGCCAGTTCGCGCAGCACCTGCCGGTTGAAGCCGCCCGACAGCGACCAGTCCAGCGGCAGCGCGAACTCCCGCAGGGTGCCGTCGAAGAAGGCCGTCAGCTGACGTATCGGCTCGGCCAGCCGGCCCGCCGGATCCTCGACGGGCTCGGCGCCGAGCCGGCCCCTCAGCTGCCGAAGTGCCGCCTCCCGGCGCTCCGTCGTGGCGTGGAAGACAACTGTCACAAGTCCTTCACCGGTGGCGGCCAGCAGCAGTGGGCCGATGTCGCTTCCGACGACGGCCCACTCCACCGACTGCGCGTTGCTGTCCATGCCGACAACGCTACGGCCAGGGTCTGACAACGGTCCTCGACCCCGCACCGGCCCCGCTCGTCAGCCCACCGCGTCCCGCACCACGTCGGGGTTGTTGGTGATGATGCCGTCCACACCGAACCCGTCCACGCGCAGCGCTCCCGCGGCGTCGTTGACCGTCCAGGTGTTGACCTGGAGCCGCTTGCCGTTCGCGCCCTTCAGCCGGTGCACGGCGGCCACGTACTCGGCGGTGAGCGAGGAGTGATGCGGGTTGATCTGGTCGGTGAACTTCGCGTACGACGGCAGGTCGGCCACCGCCGGCGTACCGAGAAAACCCGTGATCACGTCGGGCCGCTGCTCGTGCACGGCCTTCACACTGTCCGCGCCGAAGCTCTGGATGACGAGCTTGTTCCGCACGTGCGCGCGGTCCAGCCAGCCCTCGGCGCGCAGGACCCGCAGGATGTCCTTCTCGATGCCCGGGTAGAGCTCGGGCGCCTTGATCTCCAGAAGAAGCTTCTGCCGGTTCTCCTCGACGGTGTCCAGGTACTGCTTCAGCGTCGGCACCCGCGCGCCCGCCCACTCGGCGCCGAACCAGCTGCCCGCGTCCAGCCGTGCGATCTCTGCGGCGGTGAAGTCCTTCACATTCCACGGAGCGCGGTCGGGGAACACCTGCTCGACGTCGGTGGTGCGCTTGAGGTCGGTGTCGTGCAGGACCACCAACTCGCCGTCCTTCGTACGCTGGACGTCGTTCTCCACCCAGTCGATGCCCAGGTCCTCGGCCTTGTCGACGGCTGCGAGGGTGTTCTCCGGCGCGTAGGCGGAGGCGCCGCGGTGCGCGATGACCAGCGGATCGGCGCCGTGCCGGGCGGAGACGGGGGACGTCTCCGGGGCCGTGACGCGCGGCGCGGCGGCCGACGTGGTCCCGGGCAGGACCAGCGCGGCGGCTCCCAGCAGCGCGACGGCCGTGGTCACTGAGGTGCGTGCGTACACGTGGACTCCTTGCGTCGATCGATCACAGACGGGCCGAGAGTGACAGCCGGCGGCCAACACGCGACAGGCGAAGGTTGGCCACAACGTGAACGGAATGCGCCCGGGCAGGCCCCGGAGGCGGTCTCCAAGTCGACAAAACGGTGGCCTGATGTTTGCTTGCCGTGCCGCTGGCCATACCCTCGCCCCCGAACCAACGCTTCGGCAGACGGCTCCCCAGGAGCGAAGGGCGTACCGCATGCAGGGCACCACCGACGGATTCAGTTACGGCCTGATCACCCCCGTGGCGGCCTTCCTCATGGCCTGTCTCGGCGGCGCTCTGGGCCTGCGCTGCGCCATCAGATCCCTGCGTACACCGGAACCCGGACGCAAGGCCGGCTGGCTCGTGCTCGCCGCCGTCGCGATCGGCTCGGGCGTCTGGACGATGCACTTCATCGCCATGATGGGCTTCGCCGTGGCGGAGACCCCGGTCGCCTACGACCCGGCCACGACCTTCGCCAGCCTCGCCCTCGCGATCGTCATGGTCGGCGTCGGCATCTTCATCGTGGGCTACCGCGGCACGACCACGATGGCCCTGATCACCGGCGGTACCGTCACCGGTCTCGGCATAGCGAGCATGCACTACCTGGGAATGGCCGGAATGCGGCTGGAGGGCCGCGTCGAGTACGACACCCTGACCGTCGGCGGCTCCGTCGTGATCGCCGTCGTCGCTGCCACCACCGCGCTCTGGGCCGCCGCGTCCCTCCACAGCCTCCTCATGAGCCTGGCGGCCAGCGTGACGATGGGCGTCGCCGTGACCGGGATGCACTACATGGGCATGGCCGCCGTGCACGTCCACCTGAACCCTCCCGGCGCCGTCGCCGAGGGAGCCGAAGGCGCCGAATCGGCGGCGACACTGCTGGGCCCCATGCTGGTGGGGCCCGGCGTCTTCCTGCTGCTCGCGGCCGTCGTGGTGATCTTCGACCCGCTGATGGTCACCGGCAGCCAGGGGCCGCCCGCCCCGCCCCGGGGGCCGGGGCGGGGCCGTGGCCCCCAGGGGCGCGCCCTGCCCGGTGTACCGGCCCAGCGGGCCCGGCCGGAGCCCACGTACGGGCAGAGCGCCGACGAGGCGGTCTCCGGGCCGTCCGGGGGCGGGTCGCGGGGCGTCCACGACTGGTGATCCACACCCGACTGTCAGTGGGTGGTCGTACGGTGGATGCATGCGGCCAGTTTCCAAGATCGAACGTACTTCGGCGCCTTTTGAGGTCATCAGCTCCTACGAGCCCAGCGGCGACCAGCCGACGGCGATCGCGGACCTGGAGCGCCGCATCCGCGCAGGTGAGCAGGATGTCGTGCTGCTCGGTGCGACGGGCACCGGCAAGTCGGCCACCACGGCCTGGATGATCGAGAAGCTTCAGCGCCCCACCCTGGTGATGGCCCCGAACAAGACGCTGGCGGCCCAGCTGGCGAACGAGTTCCGCGAGCTGCTGCCCAACAACGCCGTCGAGTACTTCGTCTCGTACTACGACTACTACCAGCCCGAGGCGTACGTCCCCCAGTCGGACACCTACATCGAGAAGGACTCCTCGATCAACGACGAGGTCGAGCGGCTGCGCCATTCGGCGACGAATTCGCTGCTCACCCGCAGTGACGTGATCGTGGTCGCCTCCGTCTCCTGCATCTACGGTCTCGGTACGCCCCAGGAGTACGTGGACCGGATGGTGCCGCTGAAGGTCGGCGAGGAGTACGACCGGGACGAGCTGCTGCGCCGCTTCGTCGACATCCAGTACACCCGCAACGACATGGCGTTCACGCGCGGCACCTTCCGGGTCCGCGGCGACACCATCGAGATCTTCCCGGTCTACGAGGAGCTGGCCGTCCGCATCGAGATGTTCGGTGACGAGATCGAGGCCCTGTCCACCCTGCACCCCCTCACCGGCGAGATCATCAGCGACGACCGGGAGCTCTACGTCTTCCCGGCCAGCCACTACGTGGCGGGTCCGGAGCGCATGGAGAAGGCCGTCAACGGCATCGAGCGCGAGCTGGAGGAGCGCCTCGCCGAGCTGGACAAGCAGGGCAAGCTCCTGGAGTCCCAGCGGCTGCGCATGCGCACCACGTACGACATCGAGATGATGCGCCAGATCGGCTCCTGCTCCGGTATCGAGAACTACTCGATGCACTTCGACGACCGCTCGCCGGGTACCGCGCCCAACACCCTCCTCGACTACTTCCCCGAGGACTTCCTGCTGGTCATCGACGAGTCGCACGTCACCGTGCCGCAGATCGGCGCGATGTACGAGGGCGACGCGTCCCGCAAGCGCACGCTGGTGGACCACGGCTTCCGGCTGCCCTCCGCGCTGGACAACCGCCCGCTGAAGTGGGAGGAGTTCCTGGAGCGCGTCGGCCAGACCGTCTACCTGTCGGCCACCCCGGGCAAGTACGAACTCTCCCGCGGCGACGGCCACGTGGAGCAGATCATCCGCCCCACCGGGCTCGTCGACCCGGAGGTCGTCGTCAAGCCCACCGAGGGCCAGATCGACGACCTGGTGCACGAGATCCGCGCCCGCACCGAGAAGGACGAGCGCGTCCTGGTCACCACCCTCACCAAGAAGATGGCCGAGGACCTCACCGACTACTTCCTCGAACTGGGCGTGCAGGTCCGCTATCTGCACAGCGACGTCGACACACTGCGCCGTATCGAGCTGCTGCGCGAGCTGCGCGCGGGGGAGTACGACGTCCTCGTCGGCATCAACCTCCTCCGTGAGGGTCTCGACCTCCCCGAGGTGTCGCTCGTGGCGATCCTCGACGCCGACAAGCAGGGATTCCTGCGCTCCGGCACGTCGCTGATCCAGACGATCGGCCGCGCGGCGCGAAACGTCTCGGGCCAGGTCCATATGTACGCGGACAAGATCACCCCGGCGATGGAGCAGGCCATCGACGAGACCAACCGCCGCCGCGAGAAGCAGATCGCGTACAACACCGAGCGCGGTCTCGACCCGCAGCCGCTGCGCAAGAAGATCAACGACATCGTCGCGACCATCGCGCGCGAGGAGGTCGACACCGAGGCGCTGCTCGGCACGGGCTACCGCCAGGGCAAGGAGGGCAAGCCGGCGAAGGCGCCGGTGCCCGCGCTCTCCGGCCGGGCGGGCAAGGCGGGCAAGGCGGGCGCGGTGGTCACCGACCGGCCCGCGGCCGAACTGGCCGGAATCATCGAGGAGATGACCGAGCGCATGCGCGCGGCGGCCGCGGATCTGCAGTTCGAGGTGGCCGCGCGGCTGCGCGACGAGGTGAGCGAACTGAAGAAGGAGCTGCGGCAGATGAGGGAAGTGGGACTCGCCTGACGCGGTGTGGCGTGGTGTGTTGCAAGACCGACACAAAAACGGCCGAAGTCTCCTGCGCTGTCCGAGTGACTGCGTAGGGTACTGGACAACCGCACACATGGACGGTTGCGGGGGAACTTCCGAGAGGGGACAGCGCGTGGTGGACGTATCCAAGGGCAGTGCGCCCGGGGGCCCTGGGGTCAACCTGACCAAGGGTCAGGCCATCAGCCTGGAGAAGAGGGGCGGCGGCACGCTGACCGCGGTGCGCATGGGGCTCGGCTGGCAGGCCGCCCCGCGCCGTGGTCTGTTCGGGTCCCGTACCCGTGAGATCGACCTGGATGCCTCGGCCGTGCTCTTCGCCGACAAGCAGCCGGTCGACGTCGTCTTCTTCCGCCACCTTGTCAGCGACGACGGCTCCGTACGGCACACCGGCGACAACCTCGTCGGCGGCGCCGGACAGGGCGGCGACGACGAGGCGATCCTCGTCGATCTGCAGCGGGTTCCGGTGCACATCGACCAGATCGTCTTCACGGTGAACTCGTTCACCGGCCAGACGTTCCAGGAGGTGCAGAACGCCTTCTGCCGCATCGTCGACGAGACCAACGGCGACGAGCTCGCCCGCTACACGCTCGACGGCGGCGGCCAGTACACCGCACAGATCATGGCGAAGGTGCACCGCGCCGGATCCGGCTGGCAGATGACCGCCCTGGGCAACCCGGCCAACGGCCGGACGTTCCAGGACCTGATGCCGGCGATCCTGCCGCACCTGTAGGCACGGCACCCGCCAGCGCACGCGCAGCTCCCGGAGGCAAGGCCGCCGGGAGCTGCACCGCTTGGCACCGCACGACGAACAGCCCGGCGCGGCGACGCGACACCACGAACGACATCACTACGGGGCACCACGCGTGACCGACGAGGGGACAGAGGCGATGACGGCCGAACTGGTCCGGGGGCAGAACCATCCCTTGCCCCACAGCCGACTGGAGATCCGGGTGACGGCCGGAGCGCCGGTCCTGGCGTGCGCCACCCTCGGCGACGAACGGGGCAGGGTCCTCGGTACCGAGTGGATCGCCCACCCCGGCTCGTCCACCCTCCCCGGCATCGAGGTGTCCCGGCAGGCCGCCGCCGGGCTGCGGTTCCACGTCGACCTGGAGGCCGTGCCCGACCGCGCGCATCTCGTGCACATACTGCTCGCGCTCCCCGAAGGGGTCGGCGGACCGGCCAGGTTCGGCACCACCGCCTCCCCGTTCGCCGCCGTCACCGCCACCGACGGCACGGAGATCGCCAGCTTCACCATCACCGGTCTCGAGGCGGAGTCCGCCGTCATCGCCCTGGAGCTCTACCGCAGGCAGGGCGCCTGGAAGGTGCGTGCCGTCGGCCAGGGTTACGCGGGCGGGCTCGCCGAGCTCCTGGGCGACCAAGGTGTGCCGCAGGCCCGCGAGTTCGCCGCCGGGATCCAGGAAGCGGTGGCCCGGCACATGGCCAGCGCGATCCAGGCCCCGCTGACCGGCACTCCGGACGGCGTACGGGTTCGGGCCGACGGAGCCGCCACGGCCACCCAGCCCGGCCAGACGGCCACCGGCGCCGCGGGGGCGGCGGCCCCGGCCGGCGCGGGCGTACCGACCGGGCCCGGCGCCACGCCGCACCAACTGCCGGGCACCCCCGGCCAGCAGCCGGGCGGCCCGGCCGACGGCCAGGGCCAGCAGCCGGCCGCCGCC
>NZ_JAAPBF010000245.1 GCF_022695985.1 Streptomyces sp. NP-1717
CCGGCCCGAGGCGCTTCGGCCGGACGGTGCGTCAGTCGCCCGGTGCGTCACTCATACGGTGCGTCACTCACACGGTGCTCGGGCCGGACCCCCGGTGTCCGGGCGATCCGGCCTGCGCCGAGCCGGTCTCTACGGGCCCGCGGGCCCGTACGGTGCCGCCGAGCGGCGCCGCGGTCCCCGCGGCGTCCCCTCGCCGGCCGTGTCGGTCACGCCGCGGTGGCGATTTCGAGCCGCTCGTCGTTGACGAGGATCGCGCGCTGCATCTCACGCAGCGCCCGGCAGGGCTCCAGCCCCAGTTCCTCGTTGAGGATGTTCCGCGCGTGCTGGTAGACGCGCAGCGCGTCGGCCTGCCGCTCGGAGCGGCTCAGGGCGAGCATGAGCTGCCGGTAGAAGGCTTCCCGCAGGGGGTGCTCGGCGGTCAGCGAGTACAGACGGCCCACCAGTTCGAGGTGGTGGCCGAGACTGAGCTGGGCCTCCACGAGCAGCTCGGTGCACTCCAGCCGTGTCTCGTGGGTCCAGGCGGTGAAGCCCTCCAGGGCGGGTCCGCCGTGGAGCTCACCCAGTACGGGCCCCCGCCACAGGGCGAGCGCGCTCTCGAAGGAGACCGAGGCCTCGGCGTACTGACTCGCCTTCATGGATTCGCGGCCCCGGTGCATCAGTGCCTGGAACTGGTGGACGTCGATCTCGTCGTCGCCCAGGTTCAGGAAATAGCCGGGGGGCTGAGTCAGGATGGGGCTCTCGGCCCGGTCCGGCCGGGTCAGGAACTTCCGCAACTGCGAGATGTACACATGGATGCCGGCGGTGGCCCGGCGCGGTGGGTTGGTGCCCCAGATCTCGGTGATCGCCTCGTCTATCGAAACGACCTGCTTCGCCCTGATGAGCAGCAGGGTGAGCAGGACCTGCATTTTCCTGGCGTTGATGAAGTAACTGCCGTTCTCGTCAGTCACCCGCAGTGGCCCAAGTATCTCGTACTTCATACGAGCCTCTTCCTGATTGATCGCTTCCTGAGATGACGGCCCCGGTCGAGTGCCGTGGCATACCGCACCCACGGCACTCGACCGACTCCCCCGTCGTGTCTTCGCCCCAGGACAGTCGAGGCGGCTCACACCCGTGCACCGTTCGGACGGTGAGGGGGTGTGGCGAGATGGACACTAGGAGACCTGGTGGCGCGCTCATAACCCCTACCCACGCCCCTAGTGGGGCCCAAGGCCCCCTTAAGGATCGTGACTGTCCGTCAGCCCTGTTACGCGTATGTTTCAGGGTCCTGATCCCGCGCCGCACCGGGGGCCGGGGGGTGCCCGGAGCGGCGCGGGAGAGGGGCACGGAGAGCGCCGCGGGACGGGTCCCGGGGCGGGCCGGCCGGGCGGCGCCCGGTGTCGGCCGCCCCGGGCAGGGGTAACTGCGTTGATACGACGAGTAGTTGGTTGCGCTCACACATTTCACAAGTTCGCTGATGTTTGATATATGTTGAGAGTGATGAACTCCATTCATGTGTCGAACCTGGTGAAGACTTTTGGT
Organism: Streptomyces sp. NP-1717; assembly: GCF_022695985.1. GTDB lineage: Bacteria > Actinomycetota > Actinomycetes > Streptomycetales > Streptomycetaceae > Streptomyces. Next base: position 1,519 of record NZ_JAAPBF010000245.1, read on the forward strand.
CCGGTGCGCGCGCTCGACGGGCTGGACCTGACAGTTGCCAGAGGGGAGGTGCACGGCCTCCTCGGCCCGAACGGCGCGGGCAAGTCCACGACGATCCGCATCCTGCTGGGTCTGCTGCGGGCCGACTCCGGCACCACCGAACTGCTCGAGGGCGACCCCTGGGCCGACGCGGTCGGACTGCACCGCAGACTCGCCTACGTACCCGGAGACGTGAACCTCTGGCCGAACCTGTCGGGCGGTGAGTCCATCGATCTGCTCGGCAAGTTGCGCGGAGGGATCGACAAGGGCCGCCGCGACCAGCTTCTGGAGCGGTTCAAGCTCGATCCGACGAAGAAGTTCCGCACCTATTCCAAGGGAAACCGCCAGAAGGTGGCTCTCGTCGCCGCGCTGGCCTCGGATGTCGAGCTGTTCATCTTCGACGAGCCCACCTCGGGCCTCGACCCGCTCATGGAGTCCGTCTTCCAGGAGAGCGTCCTGGAGATCAAGAACGCCGGAAAGACCGTCCTGCTCTCCAGTCACATCCTGGCCGAGGCCGAGGTCCTCTGCGACCGGGTGAGCATCATCCGCGACGGCCGGACCGTCGAATCGGGCACCATGAGCGAGCTGCGCCACCTCACCCGGATGACCATCTCCGTACAGACCGAGCGTGAACTCGACGGCCTGGAGGGGCTGGCGGGCGTGCACGACCTCAAGAGCGACCACGACGGTGTGCACTTCGACGTCGACACCAGCCACCTCGACGCGGTGCTGCGCCACGTCACCCAGTACGGGGTCCGCTCGCTCACCAGCACGCCGCCCACGCTGGAAGAGCTCTTCCTGCGGCACTACGGCGACGAGCTGCCCGGTCAGAGGTCAGAGGTCGGAGCCAAGCTGTGAGCTTCACCGGAACGGGAAACCTGCTACGGCTCGCGCTGCGCCGCGACCGCATCCAACTGCCGGTGTGGATCGTCGCCCTGACACTCGTCACGTCGTCGACGGTCTCCGGTGTCATCAGCCTGTACGCGAACGAACAGGAACGCGTCAGCGCCCAGCAGGGCGCGGCCGAGAACGCCGTGGCCCTCGTCTTCAACGGCCTGGTCTCCGGCACCAGTGAAGGCGCCACCGCGATGACGCAGGCGCTGCTGCTCGTCCTGGTCGCCGCCGCGCTGATGAGCTCGCTGACCGTCGTCCGGCACACCCGGCAGAACGAGGAGACCGGCCGGGCCGAGCTGATCGGCTCCTCCGCCGTCGGCCGGCACGCCGCCCTCACCGCCGCGCTGGTCCTCGCCGTACTGGCCAACGTGGTACTGGCGCTCGTCACCGCCGTGACGCTGATCGGCAGCGGACTGCCGGCCGGCGGCTCCCTCGCCGCCGGCGCCGCGATCGGCGCGGTCGGCATCGCCTTCGCGGGCGTCGCCGCCGTCACCGCGCAGATCTGGGAGAGCTCACGCGCCGCGAACGGCGCCGCGGCCGCCTTCCTCGGTCTCGCCTTCCTGCTGCGCGCGGTCGGCGACGCCGCCGGAACCCTCAGCGAGAACAGCACCAGGGTGTCGAGTTCCTGGCCCTCCTGGCTCTCGCCGATCGGCTGGGGCCAGCAGATCCGCCCGTACGACGACGACGCCTGGTGGGTGCTGATCCTGCCGCTCGCCGCCTTCGCGGGGCTGGTGGGCGCGGCCTTCGCGCTGACCAAGGTGCGGGACGTCGGCATGGGCCTGCGGGCCGTCAAGCTCGGTCCGCCGAGCGCCGCACCGTCACTGCTCAGCCCGTTCGGCCTGGCCTGGCGGCTCCAGCGCGGAGCCCTGCTCGGCTGGGCGGTGGGTGTCGTGATCATGGGCTTCGCCTTCGGGGCGGTGGGCGACGAGATCAACGACCTCGTCGGCGACAGCGACCGCACGGCCGAGATCGTCGAACAACTGGGCGGCGCCGGCTCGCTGGTGGACTCCTATCTGTCCGCCACCGTCGGACTGCTGGGCCTGGCCATCGGCGCGTACGCGGTGCAGTTGCTCAACCGGATGCGCTCCGAGGAGACCACGGGCGGGCTCGAAGCCCTGCTCTCCACCTCGGTCAGCCGATACCGGTGGGTGGCCAGCCAGATCGCCTGCGCGGTCATCGGCATGGTGGCCCTCACCCTGCTGAGCGGGCTGAGCGCCGGCCTCGGATACGGCATCGCCTCAGGCGACGTCGGCGGCGGTCTCGTCGATCTCACCGTCGCCGCCCTGGTACGGCTTCCCGCCGTACTGGTCCTGGCGGGTGTCACCGTCGCCGCGTTCGGGATGCTGCCGCGGCTGTCGGTCGTACTGCCGTGGGGCGTCTTCGCGATCTGTCTGCTGATCGGTCAGGTGGGCGCAGCGCTGGACCTTCCGCAGGCGGTGCTGGACCTCTCGCCGTACAGCCACGTCCCGCAGATGCCCTCCGCGGACTTCGCCGCGGGGCCGGTGCTGGTGCTGCTGCTCATCGCGGCCCTGCTCATGGCCGGCGGCGCCGCGCTCTTCCGGCGGCGGAACCTGAGCATCTGACCGCCCGGAGACAACGTGAGGGCCGAGCCGTCGACGACGGCTCGGCCCTTCGGCGCGGGACGGCGTACGGCGGCGGCCCCCGGTGCGGAGGGCCAGCCGGTGCACGGGACACCGCGGGGCGGGAAACACGGCGCCGGGATCACGGCGCGGGAGGCGGCGGGCCGGGAACAACACGGCCGACGACCGGGGGAGTCGCCCTCGCGACGGGGGCGATACGTGGTCCCACCCCGGCGCACTCCGGAGTGGGAGAGGCGGACGCTACTTCTCCGTGACGCCCTGACGGCCACTGGACTCCTGCCAGCGGCGCAGCATGTCCGCGACCTCGGTCCGGACGAACTCCATGAACCTGCGCGTCTCGTCCAGCCGCCGCGCACCGGAGGAGTCCGCGCCCAGCGCCTCGGACCCGGCGGCCAGCAGGTCTTCCATCTGCAGGAACGCCTCGTCCCGGCGGGCGAACATCTCGTACCAGCCCTCGTCGTGCAGGCGGTAGTTGTCGCGGCGCTGACCGGGCTCGCGGTCCTTGGAGATGAGCCCCACCTGCTGGAGGTACTGCACCGACTGCGAGACGGCGGCGAGGCTCACCTGGAGGGTGTCCGCAAGCTCACGAGAGGTCAGACGGCCCTTCTCGGAGATGAGAACCGCCACGAACACACGGGCGGCCATACGCGGGAAGGCGAACGCGGACAGGCTCAACGCGAAACGCTCGACGAACTGGGCGACCGCCGCGTCCTGGGTCGCCTCGGTATCGGGCATGGCCGACATATTTCGTCCTCTCTTGTCGGTACCTCGTACCATAATCCACTATCTGCTAGAACTTCATGAATCCTTGAAAAGTATAGGTGATCCACTTTCGTTTAGGATCACCCACCTTCGTCGGCCAAAGGTCTCGGTAAGAGTGGCTTTAGCCGAGGTGCCGAGCATCTAGCGGACAGCCGGGCAGTGTCAGTTCTCGCCTGCCTGGGCCACGTGGATGGTCGATGGGAGTGCCGACGATGTCGGTTGCCGGGCAGGAATCCCACCAGGGCGCGGACCGGGACGGCAGCGCCATCGCGGATCCCGCGGTGAACCGACGGCCCGTCGCCGTCGTCGGCATGGCCTGCCGGCTGCCCGGAGCGGGAGGACCGGACGACTTCTGGACCCTGCTGCGAGAGGGCCGGGACGCCGTCGGCCCCGCCCCCGAAGGCCGCTGGCCCGAGGGATCGCTCACACCCCAGGCGCTCGTCGACGCCGGACTGCTCAGCACCTCGCGGGCCGGATACCTGCCCCGCGTCGACGAGTTCGACCCCGCCTTCTTCGGTATCCCGCCGAAGGAGGCCGCCGCCGTCGACCCGCACCAGCGGCTCGTCCTCGAACTCGCCTGGGAAGCCCTCGAAGAGGCCGGTATCGTCCCCGCCACCCTCGACGGCGCCCCGATCGGCGTCTTCGTCGGCGCCATGGAGGACAGCTACGCGGCCGTCACCCGCGACCACGGCCCCGACGGCATCGGCAGGCACACCGCCACCGGACTCAACCGCGGAGTCATCGCCAACCGCGTCTCCTACACCCTGGGCCTGCGCGGCCCCAGCCTGACCGTCGACACCGCCCAGTCCTCCTCGCTCGTCGCCGTCCACCTCGCCTGCGAGAGCCTCCTGCGCGGCGAATCCGACGTCGCCCTCGCCGGCGGCGTGAACCTCGCCCTGGCCGGCGAGGGCTTCCTCACCGCGGCCCGCTTCGGCGCCCTCTCACCGACCGGTGCCTGCCGCACCTTCGACGCCGGAGCCGACGGCTACGTCCGGGGTGAGGGCGGCGTCGTACTCGTCCTCAAGCCACTCGACCGCGCCCTCGCCGACGGCGACACCGTGCACTGCCTCATCAGCTCCACCGCGATGAACAACGACGGCAGCACCCAGGCACTCACCCAGCCCAGCCCCGACGCCCAGGAGCAGGTCCTCGACGCCGCGTACCGGCGGGCGGGCCTCACAGCGGCGGAAGTGCAGTACGTGGAACTGCACGGCACCGGAACACGGCTCGGAGACCCCATCGAGGCGGCGGCCCTCGGCGCGTTCGCCGGACCCCTGCGCGACTCCGGCGACCCCCTACTCGTCGGCTCCGTCAAGACCAACGTCGGCCACCTCGAAGGCGCGGCCGGGATCACCGGCCTCCTCAAGACCATCCTCGCCGTACGCCACCGCCAACTCCCCGCCAGCCTCCACTTCACCGAGGCCAACCCGCGCATCCCGCTGGAGGAACTGCGCCTGGAGCTCGTCCGGGAAACCCGCCCCTGGCCCCACCCGGACCGCCAACTGACCGCGGGCGTCAGCTCCTTCGGCATGGGCGGCACCAACTGCCACGTGATACTGCGCGAGTACGCCGACGCCGACGCCGGCGATGTCGTCACGGAAGACACCGCACCGGCCGGGCGGAACCCCGGCGTGCCCACGACCGGCCCCCTGCCGTACGTCCTGTCGGCGCGCAGCGAGCCCGCGCTGCGGGACCAGGCCACCCGACTGGCGTCCTTCCTCACCGAACAGCCCTCGCACCGGCCCGCCGACGTCGCCCACTCCCTCGCCGCACACCGGTCCGCCTTCGAGCACCGAGCCGTCCTCTTCGCACCGGACCGCGGAACACTCATCACCCGTCTCACCGAACTGGCCGCAGGACGGACCCCCACCGGAGCCGCACACGGCACCTCCCTCCACGGCGGCACAGCATTCCTCTTCGCCGGGCAGGGCAGCCAGCGAGCCGGCATGGGACTCCAACTGGCCGACGAACACCCCGCGTTCCGCGCCGCCTTCGACTCCGTCTGCGCCGAATTCGACCAGCACCTCGAAGTCCCGCTGCGCCGCGTCATCGCCGCCCCCGAGGGCACACCCGACGCCGCCCTGCTCCACCGGACCGCCTACACCCAGCCCGCCCTCTTCGCCTACGAGACCGCCGCCTTCCGGCTCCTGGAGAGCTGGGGCGTACGGCCCGACTACGTCCTCGGCCACTCGATCGGCGAAATCGCCGCCGCCCACACCGCCGGCGTCCTGTCCCTCACCGACGCCTGTACGCTCGTCGCCGCCCGCGCCCGGCTGATGCAGCAACTCCCCGCAGGCGGAGCCATGGTGGCCATCGAGGCCACCGAAGCGGAACTGGCCCCCGAACTCGAAGCGGAAGCGGGCGGGACCGGCCGTGCCGGCATCGCGGCCGTCAACGGGCCCGGCGCCACCGTCATCGCCGGCGACGAGGAAGCGGTACTGGCCGTCGCGGCCCGCTGGCACGCCAAGGGCCGCAGAACAAAACAACTCCAGGTCAGCCACGCCTTCCACTCCGCCCGCATGGACGGCATGCTCGACGCCTTCCGCGAGGTCGCCGAATCGCTCACCTTCCACGCCCCGGCCATCCCCGTCGTCTCCAACCTCACCGGACAGCTCGCCGACCCCGACGAACTCCGCACCGCCGACTACTGGGTGCGGCACGCCCGGCACACGGTGCGCTTCGCCGACGGCATCGAACGACTGCGGGACGCCGACGTCACCACATTCGTCGAGATCGGGCCCGACACCACCCTCACCACGATGGCGCGAGGCTGTGTCGACGAACCGGAACTGGCCTTCGTGCCCCTGAGCCGCCGGGACGGGCGGTCCGAGGCCGACGACATGCTGAACGCCGTCGCCACGGCGTACAGCCACGGGGTCGCGGTCGACTGGAGCGCCGCGCTCCTGCCCGAGGACACGGTCCGGGTACCGCTGCCCACCTATCCCTTCCAGCGGCGGAGCCACTGGCTGTCGCCCCGGCCGTCCGCCGGCTCCGTCGTGCGCGAACTCTCCGAGGGAGCAGGTGCGTTCGCGGAGGCGGAGACCGCCGCGACCTCCCCGGAGGATCCGGCTCGGTCCCTGGTGGACCCCTGGCGTGACCGGCTCTCGGGACTCGACGCCCACGACGGCCGGCGGATCGTCCTGGACCTGATCCGCACCGAGGCCGCAGCGCTGCTGGGCCACGACTCCCCGGACGCCGTCGAGGAACGCCTGCCCTTCCGTGACCTCGGCTTCGACTCACTCGGCTCCGTCGAACTGCGCCACCGGCTGACGCTCGTCACCGGCCTCAGCCTTCCCTCGTCCCTGCTGTTCGACCACCCCACCCCCCTACGACTGGCCGCCGAGCTCCGCGACCGACTCGTCGGCGAAACAGCCCACTCGGCCCCGGTGACCGCGACCGGAGCGACCGACGAGCCACTGGCGATCGTGGGCATGGCCTGCCGGTACCCGGGCGGCAGCGACTCACCGGAGGCGCTGTGGCGACTGGTCGCCGAGGGCCACGACGTGATCGGACCCTTCCCCCGCGACCGCGGCTGGGATCTCGACGCCCTCTACCAGCCAGACCCCGAGAGCGCGCGGAACGGAACGTCGTACGTCCGCGACGGTGGCTTCCTCCACGAGGCGGCCGAATTCGACGCCGCGCTCTTCGGTATCTCGCCGCGCGAGGCGCTGGCGATGGACCCGCAGCAGCGGCTGGTGCTGGAGACGGCGTGGGAGGCCTTCGAGCGGGCCGGTGTCGACCCGCAGTCGCTGCGCGGCAGCCGAACAGGCGTGTTCGTGGGCGGCACCTTCCAGGAGTACGGACCACGGCTGAGCGAGCAGGGCGACGGAGTGGCGGGGCACCTGCTGACAGGCAGTGCGCCGAGTGTCGCGTCGGGTCGGGTGTCGTACGCGTTCGGTCTTGAGGGTCCGGCGGTGACGGTGGACACGGCGTGTTCGTCGTCGCTGGTGGCGTTGCATCTTGCGTGCCAGTCGCTGCGCAGTGGCGAGTCGTCGCTGGCGCTGGCCGGCGGTGTGACGGTGATGGCGAGTCCGAGCATGTTCGTGGAGTTCAGCCGGCAGCGTGGGCTTGCGCCGGACGGCCGGTGCAAGCCGTTCGCGGCGAGTGCGGACGGTACGGGCTGGTCGGAGGGTGTCGGGCTGCTGCTGGTGGAGCGGCTGTCGGACGCCGTACGCAACGGGCACCAGGTCCTCGCGGTGGTGCGGGGTTCGGCGGTGAACCAGGACGGTGCGTCGAACGGGCTGACGGCTCCGAACGGGCCGTCGCAGCAGCGCGTCATCCGTCAGGCGCTGGCCAACTCGGGGCTGTCGGCGGCGGATGTGGACGCGGTGGAGGCGCACGGGACGGGTACGACGCTCGGTGACCCGATCGAGGCGCAGGCCATCCTTGCGACGTATGGCGAGGGACGGGCGGAGGATGCTCCGTTGTGGCTGGGGTCGCTGAAGTCGAACCTTGGACACACGCAGGCGGCGGCCGGTGTCGGCGGTGTCATCAAGATGGTCATGGCGATGCGGGAAGGGGTGCTGCCGCGGACGCTGCACGTGGACGCGCCCACGCCGCACGTGGACTGGTCGGCGGGGGCGGTTGCACTTCTGACCGAGAACACCCCGTGGACGGTCGAGGAGGACCGGCCGAGGCGGGCCGGTGTGTCCTCGTTCGGGATCAGTGGCACGAACGCGCATGTGGTTCTTGAGCAGGCACCGGTGATCGAACGCGCCGGGACTGAGTCCGCTTCTTCATCGGGTGTGGTGGTGTGGCCGGTGTCCGGCCACACGGCCGACGCGCTGCGTGCCCAGGCTTCGCGGCTGCACGCGTGGCTGGAGGAGCAGCCTGACGTTGATCTCTCGGCGGTCGCGGGCGCGCTGACGGGGACGCGTGCGACTCTCGATCACCGTGCGGTTGTGTTCGGCACCGAGCGCGGGCAGTTGATGGACGCGCTGGCTGCTGTTGCGGGCGGGACTCCCAGCCCGCAGGGGGTGGTGGGTCGGTATCGGGCGGGGAAGCTCGCCGTGCTCTTCACCGGCCAGGGCTCGCAGTACGCGGGGATGGGGCACGACCTCTACACCAGCCACCCCGTCTTCCGCGACGCCCTCGACGAGACATGCGCCGCCCTGGACGCGCACCTCCCGGTGCCTTTGCTGACCGTGATGTTCGCCGAGCCCGGCACCCCTGAGGCCGACCTGCTGCACCACACCACGTACACGCAGCCCGCCCTCTTCGCGCTCGAAACAGCCCTCTACCGCCTCACCCAGTCCTACGGGGTACGCCCCGACGCACTCGCCGGACACTCCATCGGCGAACTCACCGCCGCCCACCTCGCCGGGATCTTCACCCTCACCGACGCCGCCACCCTCGTCACCACCCGCGCCCGACTCATGGGCGAACTCCCCGCCGGGCAGGGCACCATGCTCACCCTCCACACCACCCCCGACGACGTCACCCCTCTGCTTGAGGGCACCGGTCTGGAGATCGCCGCCCGCAACTCCCCGACGAACACGGTCGTTTCAGGGACGGTGGCCGAGATCGAGGCGCTGACCGCGCGTGCGGCGGAGGCGGGCATCCGTACCCGTGCGCTCAAGGTCAGTCACGCCTTCCACTCCGCGCACATGGACCCCGTCCTCGACGAATTCCGGGCCACGTTCAGCACTCTTGCCCCGCAGGCTCCGACGCTGCCTGTCATCTCCAACCGGACCGGGCTGCCCCTCACCGCCGAGCAAGCGGTCTCGCCGGACTACTGGACCGAACAGCTCCGCCACAGCGTCAACTACACCGCCATCACCGAGCATCTCCACTCCACCGGCACCACCGCGTACCTCGAACTCGGACCCGACACCACCCTCACCGCCCTCACCACCCAAACCCTCCCGGACGCCACCGCCATCGGGACGCTGCACCCCAAACACCCTCA
>NZ_JAAPBF010000246.1 GCF_022695985.1 Streptomyces sp. NP-1717
ACGCCGTGAGGAATACGATCGGCACCGAAGCCGCCTCCGCGAACGACCACTCCTCCGGTGTCGCGGCGACCATCCGTGCGTCCGTCACCGCGCTCGGCCCGAAGCACTCCGACATCAGCCCCAACACCCCGTCTCCGACGGCCAGTCCGGTGACATCTGGGCCGACCTCGGTGACGATTCCGGCGCCCTCCGCGCCGAGTGCGGCGCGCCCGGGGTATGCCCCGAGGGCGACCATCACGTCACGGAAGTTCAGGCCGGCGGCGCGAACGGCCACCCGTACCTGCCCCGGCGCAAGTGCCGTTGGGAGGGTGGGACCGGGGACGAGGCTCAGCCCGTCGAGCGTCTCTCCACCGGGTGCCAGCTGCCACTGCCCGGCGTCCGGGACCGGCAGTACGTCGTCATCGATCGGGGCAAGCAACGGGGCGAGCAACACACCCCTACGCAGGGCGAGTTGTTCGCGGCCTGTCTCGTCTACTGCGGCCAGCAGGCTGTGGAGGGAGACGTCGCCGGTCGTGATGTCGGGTTCGGTGTCGGTGTCGGTGTCGGTGTCGAGCAGTTGGATGCGGCCCGGGTTCTCCGCGGCGGCCGACCTCGCCAGACCCCAGACGGTGCTGACGGCCGGGTCCACGTTCCGGTCTCCGGGACCGGTGGCGACAGCTCCGGTGGTACGGATCAACAGCCGCGCATCGGAGAGCGCGGGCGCGGTCAGGAACGTCTGTAGCTGAAGGAGCAGCCACTCCGTCACGGCGCGGGCGCGCACCGGCACCGGCACCGGCCCGGAAGTACTGTCCGGCATGTTCAGCACCACCCAGGCGGGGCGGGTCGCGCCATCGTCCAGAGCACTCAGTACCGCGTCCACACCTCGGTAATGGTCCGCCGACACAAGAGCACAGTTGTCGGGAACGGGCGCTGCTGAGTGACTCTGCGTCTCCGGCGTATCGGTTACGACCGCGACCTGGTCCCAGCGCATCCTCAGCGGGGTCTCCCGCGCCGGGTTGAGGGAAGCCTCACTGATGGGGCGGAAGGCGAGGGATTCGACGGTGACGACGGGTTGCCCGGTCGGGTCGACGGCCTCGACGCCCACGCCGTCTTCGTTGCGGCGTAGCCGAACGTGGAGGGTGCGCGCGCCTGTGGTGTGGACCTGTACGCCGGTGAAGGCGAAGGGCATTCCGCCTTCGTCCTTTGCCGAGGCGTTGGTGGCGGCCAGGGCGTGGAGGGCGGCGTCGAGGAGAGCCGGGTGGAGTGCGAACCCGGCCGGGTCGTCGGGGAGTTCGACCTCGGCGTAGACGTCTTTGCCGTCCAGCCATACTCGCCGCAGGCCCCGGAACACCGGCCCGTAGTCGAACCCGGCGTCCACCAGCCCCGTGTAGACCTCCTCTGCCGGGACCGGGTCACCGGCCGGAGGCCACACCCACGCGGTATCCGCAGAGTCGGCCGGGCCGTCGCTCGTGGTCAGGAAGCCCGTGCCGTGACGGACCCACTCCCCGTCGTCGTCGTTCATGTCCGGACGGGAGAACACACTCACCGCACGCCGACCGTGATCGTCGGACTCATCGACCACAACCTGAACCGTCACACCCGGGCCACTCTCGGCAAGCACCAACGGCGCCTGCAGGGTGAGTTCTTCAACTCGCGGGCATCCGACCTGGCCACCGGCATGCACGGCAAGGTCGACATACGCGGTCCCGGGCAGCACGACGACATCCGACACCGCGTGATCAGCGAGCCACGGCTGCGCCGACACCGACAACCGCCCCGTCAGCACCACACCACCACCGGCCAACGACACCTGCGCACCAAGCAGCTTGTGCCCGGCAGCAGCAAGACCCGCCCCGGACAGAGAACTCCCGGACGCCCCTGGTGCAGCCCAGTAACGGCGCCGCTGGAACGCATACGTCGGCACCTCAGTCCGCCGCACCGAACCCGGCAGCACACGGCTCCAGTCGACCTCCACTCCGTGGGCATGGAGCCGGGCGAGGCCGGTGAGCACACCGGTCACCTGGTCGCGGTCACGCCGCATGAACGCCGTGATCACCTCACCGTCGCGCTCGGGCATCGCCGCGGACAAGGCAGGCTGCGGTCCGACCTCCGCCCACACCCGCACGCCCAACTCGCGGGCTGTCTGCACCGCGTCGGCGAACTGCACCGGCCGCCGTGCGTGCTCCACCCAGTACGCCGCACTCCCGAAGTCCGCACCCGCCAATTCCCCGGACACGGTGGAGACCACAGGGATACGGGGCTCCGCGAACTCCACATCCGCAATCGCCGTGGCGAACTCCTCCAGTACGGGGTCCATCAACGTCGTGTGGAAAGCGTGGCCCACCGGCAGCCAACGACACCGCACGCCCTCGGCTGTCAGCTCATCCACCACGCCCCGCACCGCATCCGGCCCTCCGGCAAGCACCACGGACTCCGGGGCATTGACCGCAGCTACCCACGCACCGGCAACACCTTCGACACGCGCCCGCACCTCGCCGGCCGGGGCAGCCACGGACGCCATCACCCCACCCCCCGCCAGCCTTTGCATCAGCCCACCCCGCGCGCAGGCCAGGCGGACCGCGTCCTCCAGGCTCAGCACACCGGCAGCCACAGCCGCACTGATCTCACCGACCGAATGCCCCACCAGAACATCAGCACGGACACCCGACTCGACCAGCACCCGCCACAACCCGACCTCCAGTGCGAGGAGACCGACCTGGGCGAAGACCGTCTCGCTGACCAGCTCACCCCGGCCACCCTCACCGAAGATCACCGGACGCAACGGCTCCGGCAACAAACCATCCGCCACCGCACACACCTCATCCACCACACCCGCAAACACCCCGAACCGCTCATACAACTGAGCACCCATGCCCGCAAACTGAGACCCCTGCCCCGTAAACAACACACCCGTCTTCCCACCCACCACCGAACCCGACACCACCCCATCCACCGACCTACCAACCGCCAGCACATCCAACCCCGCCAGCAGTTCCTCAACATCCCCACCCACAACAACCGCACGATCCTGCAAAGCGGTCCTTCCGACCAACCCCGCAGCCACCGCAGCAACATCCACACCCTCACGCCGGCGCACGAAGTTCGCCAACTGTGCTGCTTGGGCGCGCAGGCCGACGTCGCCCCGACCCGACACCACCCACGCAACCGGGCCCGCAGACTCCACGGTCCGCTCGGACTCGGACTCGGACTCAACGGCAGGCGGCTCTTCCAGGATCACGTGCGCGTTCGTCCCGCTGACACCGAACGACGACACACCCGCCCGCCGAAGCTCTCCGTCGCGCTGCCACGGCACCGGCTCCGTCAGCAGACGCACCTCACCCGCCGACCAGTCCACATGCGGCGACGGCTCATCCACATGCAACGACACAGGCAGATGCCCATGACGCATCGCCATCACCATCTTGATCACACCCGCCACACCCGCAGCCGCCTGCGTATGACCGATGTTCGACTTCACCGAACCCAGCCACAACGGACGCCCCTCCGACCGCCCCTGCCCATACGTCGCCAACAACGCCTGCGCCTCGATCGGATCACCCAACGTCGTCCCCGTCCCATGGGCCTCCACGACATCCACATCACCGGCACCCACACCCGCATTGGCCAGCGCCTGGCGGATCACCCGCTGCTGCGACGGACCATTCGGGGCCGTCAGACCATTCGACGCACCATCCTGATTCACCGCCGAACCACGAACCACCGCCAGCACCCGATGCCCCTTCGCCACCGCGTCCGACAACCTCTCCAGCAGCACCAACCCCACACCCTCGGCCGGGCCGAACCCGTCCGCCGCCGCCGAGAACGCCTTGCAGCGGCCGTCGGCCGACAGTCCGCGCTGCCGGCTGAACTCCACAAAGGTCTGTGGCGTCGACATCACCGACACACCACCCGCCAGCGCGACATCGCACTCACCCGAGCGCAGCGCCTGTGACGCCAGATGCAACGCGACCAACGACGACGAGCACGCCGTGTCCACCGTCACCGCCGGACCCTCGAACCCGAAGGCGTACGCCACCCGGCCCGAAGCGACGCTGCCCGCGCTGCCGTTGGCGAGATAGCCCTCCAACTCCGAGGGAGACGCGCCCAGTCGCGACGCGTAGTCGTGATACATGAGCCCGGCGAACACACCCGTCCGGCTCCCGCGCAGCCCCGCCGGATCCACTCCGGCGTCCTCCAGCGTCTCCCAGGCCACCTCCAGCAGCAGTCGCTGCTGGGGGTCCATCGCCAGCGCCTCACGCGGGCTGATCCCGAAGAACTCGGCGTCGAATTCGGCGGCGTCGTGCAGGAAGCCGCCCTGGCGGACGTAACTGCGGCCGGTTCGCTCCGCGTCTGCGTCGTAGAGCTGCTCCAGGTCCCAGCCGCGGTCGCCGGGGAACGCCCCCACGCCGTCGACTCCGTCGGCGACCATGCGCCAGAGGTCGTCGGGGGAAGTCACGCCGCCCGGGTAGCGGCAGCCGATGCCCACGATGGCGATCGGTTCGGCGGACGCCGCCACGGACGCGGCCACGGTTTCGGCGCGGCCCTTCGCGCCGGACGCGTGATCCCCGTCCGGGAACAGCAGCTCACTCAGCCGGACCGCGATGGCGGCGGGGGTGGGGTGGTCGAAGAGGAGCGTCACCGGCAATCGCAGTCCGGTCGCCGCGGCCAGGCGATTACGCAGTTCGACGGAGGCGAGGGAGTCGAACCCGGCCTCCTTGAAAGGCTGTTCGGCGTCGACGTCTCCCGAGTTGGCGTGACCGAGGACCACGGCGGTGTGGCCACGGACCAGGTCGCGCAGCAGCGCCGCGCGTTCGGCGCCGGGCAGGGCCTCCAGCCGCGCGCGCAGGTCGTCGTCCGGGCGGTCCCCCGGAGCGGCGGACGATGCGGCGATGCGGCGGGACGGCTGCGCGGTGGCGAGTTCGCGCAGTATTCCGGTGGCGGGCAGACGTGCTGTGTCGATCTTGACCGGTAGGACGTGGGCGTCGTCGCCGGCCAGTGCGGCGTCCAGCAGGAGGAGTGCTTCCTCGGTGGGCAGCGTGCGCAGTCCGGCCCGGTGCAGCCGCTCCAGGTCCGCGCGGCTGAGATGGCCGGTCATGCCGCTGGCCTGCGCCCACGGGCCCCAGCCGATGGCGGTCGCGGGCAGGCCGTCGGCGCGCCGCTGGTGCGCGAGGGCGTCCAAGTAGGCGTTGGCCGCCGCGTAGTTGCCCTGGCCGGGGCCGCCGACGGTGGCCACCACCGAGGAGAAGAGGACGAAGGCGGTGAGATCCAGGTGCCGGGTGAGGTCGTGCAGGTGCCAGGCCGCGTCCACCTTGGGTCGCAGGACCGCGTGCAGCCGTTCCGCGTCGAGTGTTCCGATCGTGGCGTCGGCGAGCAGTCCGGCGGCGTGGTGGACGGCGGTGAGCGGGTGCTCGGCCGGGATACCGGCGAGCAGTGTGGTCAGCTCGGCGCGGTCGGAGGTGTCGCACGCGGCGATGGTGACCTCGGCGCCGAGGGCGGTGAGTTCCGCGCGCAGACTGTCGGCTCCGGGCGCATCGGGCCCTTGCCGGCTTGTCAGCAGGAGCCGGTCCGCCCCGTGCCGGGTGACCAGGTGACGGGCGACGAGCCGGCCGAGCGTGCCCGTGCCGCCGGTGATCAGTACGGTGCCGCCCGGGGCCGGACGGGTGGGTGTGGGGGCGTCGGCCGTCCGGGGCCGGCGGACGAGCCTGGGCGTACGGATCTCCCCTGCGCGCAGGGCGAGTTGGGTCTCTCCGGTGGCGATCGCGGCGGCCAGTGTGTCCAGAGCGGCCCGCGTGTGTGTATCGGATGTGATGTCGATGTCGACCAGCAGGAACCGGCCGGGGTACTCCGACTGTGCGCTGCGCAGCAGCCCCCAGACGGCCGCCGCCGCGAGGTCGTCGGGGGTGCCGGAACCCGGCGGACCGTCGGCCGGGCCGGTGCGGACCGCCGAGCGGGTGATCACGGCCAGCGGAACGTCCGTGAACCGGTCGTCGGACAGCCATGTCCGGAGGAAGCCGAGCGTCTCGGCCAGCAGGTCGTGCGTCGCGGCCGGTTGTGCCGGCTTCTCCGCCTGCCCGGCGCGGGTCTGTCCCGGGTGGTAACAGACCAGCGCCGGGACCGGCGCACCGCCGTCCACCGCCCGGGTCAGCTCGGGGAGCCCGGGGTAGGTGTCGGCGCCCCGGGGGTGGGCGCCGCGCGGTGACGGGTCGATGACCGCCCAGTCGCGGGCCGGGCGGGGGGTGCCCGGCGCCGTGAGGGTGGTCCATTCGACCAGGTACATGTCGTGTCGCGCCGCCGGGGCGGCGAGGTGTTCGCGGTCGACCGGGCGGAGCGTCAGCGCGTCCACGTCGGCCACCGGTTCGCCGGTGGGGTCGGTCGCGGTCAGGTGTGTGCTGCCGTCGGGCTGCCGCCGCAGGTGGACGCGGAGCGCGGTGGCGGCGCTCGCCCGTAGCCGTACCCCGGTCCAGGAGAAGGGCAGGGCGACCTGTTCGCCGGCCCACACGAGCGGGTGGAGGGCGGCGTCGAGCAGGGCGGGGTGCAGACCGTACGCGGCGGCGTCCGGGGTCAGTGCGGCGTCCAGTTCGACGTCGCAGTACAAGTCGTCGCCGTTCCGCCAGAGTTGGCGCAGTCCGCGGAAGGCGGGACCGTAGCCGAAGCCGAGTTCGGCGAGATGGGTGTAGGCGTCGTCGACCGCGACTCGCTGGGACCCGGCCGGTGGCCAGGAGTCCACCGGCTCCGGGGGTGGTGCGTCGGTGGCGGGGGTGAGGGTGCCTCGGGCGTGGCAGATCCACTCGGGCTGCCCGTCGCCGCTGCCGGCGGTGTGGATGCTGACCGGGCGTCGGCCTTCGGTGTCCGGGGCGCCCACGACCACCTGTGACCGCACGGCGCCTGAGGTGGGAAGTACGAGGGGGGCCTGGAGGACCAGCTCTTCGATCTCCGGGCAGCCGGTCCGGTCGCCGGCCCGGATGGCCAGTTCGACGAAGGCCGTGGCGGGCAGCAGGACGGTGCCGTGGACGGCGTGGTCGGCGAGCCACGGAAGGTCCAGGAGGGACAGGGTGCCGTTGAGGGCGACCCCGCCGGAGTCGGCCAGTGGTACGGCCACGGAGAGCAGTGGGTGCTCGGTGGTGTCGAGTCCGGCGGCCGCGCCGGACCCCGCGGGTGCGGGTGTCAGCCAGTGGCGCCGACGGTGGAAGGGATAGGTGGGCAGGTCCACGGGGCGGGGGGCGGTGGCGCCCGCGGCGGTGACCCAGCGGACCGGTGTGCCGGACACGTGGAGGCTCGCCAGGGAGGTCAGGAAGTTCCGCAGGCCGCCGTCGTTGCGGCTCAGGGTGCCGGTGACCGTCGCGTCGGTGTCGCCGTCCGCGTACCGCTCGACGGCGTCCTGGATGGCGATGGTGAGCACCGGGTGCGGGCTGATCTCGACGAAGTTGCGGTAACCCGTGGCGAGGAGTTCACCGGTGGCGTCGGCGAACCGGACGGTCTGTCGGAGGTTGCGGAACCAGTAGTCGGCGTCCAGTCTCCGGGTGTCGGTGATCTCGGTGCCGGTGACGGTGGAGTGGAACGGGATGTCGCTCCGCCGCGGTCCGATGCCGGTGAGCGCGGCGGCCAGGTGGTCCCTGACCGGTTCCATCTGCGCCGAGTGGGAGGCGTAGTCGACGGCGATCCTCCGGGCGGACACCTGCCGCCCGGCGCATTCGGCGAGCAGTTCGGTGAGGGCTTCCGGGTCTCCCGCGACGACCACGGCGGCGGGTCCGTTGACGGCCGCCACTTCCAGGCGGTCGCCCCAGCGGTGGATCAGCTCCGTCACCTCGGGCAGCGGCAGGGTCACGGACACCATGCCGCCCCGCCCGGCGAGCTCCGCCAGGGCCTGGCTGCGCCGTGCCACGATGCGGGCCGCGTCGTCGAGGGACAGGGCGCCCGCTATGTGGGCGGCGGCGATCTCGCCCTGGGAGTGGCCCACGACGGCGTCGGGTCGTACGCCGAACGACTCCCACGTCCGGGCGAGGGACACCAGTACGGCGAAGAGCACCGGCTGGACGACGTCGGCCCGCTCCAGTGCGGGGGCGTCCGGGTCGCCGCGCAGCACGGCCAGGGGTGAGAACTCCAGGTACGGCCGGAGTGCTTCGGCGCAGTGGGTCAGGTGCTGGCGGAAGGCCGGGGACTCGTCCATCAACCGGGCGCCCATGCCTGCCCATTGGGAGCCCTGGCCCGGGAAGACGAAGACCGTCCTGCGGTCGTCGGCCGCGGTGCCCAGGACCGTGCCGGGGGCGGTCTCTCCGTCGGCGAGGGCATGCAGGCCGGTCAGGAATTCGTCGCGGTCGGCGCCGACCAGCACGGCGCGTTGGGTGAGCGTGGCGCGTCCCGTGTCGAGGGTGTGCGCGATGTCGGAGGGTGACGTGTCGGGGTGCTGGGTCAGCCAGTCGTGCAGCTGTCCGGCTTGGCGGCGCAGGGCGCGCGGGTCACGGGCCGACAGGGGCCAGGGCACGGCGGCCGGGCCGGGTGCGGGGACCTGGCCGGGAGCAGGTACGGGGCCCGCGGAACCCGCGAAGTCCGGCTCGTGGGGCGCCTGTTCGAGGATGACGTGGGCGTTGGTGCCGCTGATGCCGAACGACGACACCCCGGCGCGGCGGGGCCGGTCCACCTCGGGCCAGGGAGCCGGTTCGGGCAGCAGGGCGGCGGCGCCGGCGCTCCAGTCGACGTGCGGGGACGGGCGGTCCAGGTGCAGGGTTCGCGGCAGAGTGCCGTGCCGCATCGCCATGACCATCTTGATCACGCCCGCGACTCCGGCGGCGGCCTGGGTGTGCCCGATGTTCGATTTGAGCGAGCCGAGCAGCACGGGCCGTCCGTCCGGGCGGTCCTGGCCGTAGGTGGCGAGGACGGCCTGGGCCTCGATCGGGTCGCCGAGTGTCGTGCCGGTGCCGTGGGCCTCGACCGCGTCCACATCGGCCGACAGGAGTCCGGCCGTGTCGAGTGCCTGTCGGATGACACGGCGCTGGGCGCCTCCGTTGGGTGCGGTCAGACCGTTGCTGGCGCCGTCCTGGTTGACGGCGGATCCGCGCAGGACGGCGAGGACTTGATGTCCGTTGCGGTGCGCGTCGGAGAGCCGTTCCAGGAGGAGGACGCCGACGCCTTCGCTCCAGGCGGTGCCGTCGGCGGCCTCCGCGAAGGGTTTGCAGCGCCCGTCGGGGGCCAGTCCGCGCTGGCGGCTGAACTCGGCGAACATGCCGGGGGTCGCCATCACGGTCACTCCGCCGGCCAGCGCCATCGAACACTCGCCGCGCAGCAGGGACTGCCGCGCGAGGTGCAGCGCCACGAGGGACGAGGAGCAGGCCGTGTCGACGGTCAGCGCCGGTCCTTCCAGTCCGAGGGTGTACGCGACCCGCCCGGACGCCACGCTGGACGTGCTGCCGGTGAGTACGTAGCCCTCGTATCCGGGCGGTGCGTCGGCCAGTCGGGAGCCGTAGTCCTGTGAGGTCGCGCCGAGGAACACGCCCGTGTGGCTGCCGTGCAGTGCGGTGGGGTCGATGCCGGCGCGTTCCAGCGCCTCCCACGAGGTCTCCAGCAGGAGCCGCTGCTGGGGGTCCATGGCGTCGGCCTCGCGCGGGCCGATGCCGAAGAAGGCCGCGTCGAACTGGGCCGCGTCGTGCAGGAAGCCGCCGTGGCGTACGTAGCTGCGCCCGTCGCTCTCGGGGTCCGGGTCGAACAGGTCGTCCAGCCGCCAACCGCGGTCGTCGGGGAACTCCGAGATGGCGTCGGTGCCTGCGGCGAGCAGCCGCCACAGGTCGTCGGGGGAACGTACGTCGCCCGGGAAGCGGCAGCCGATTCCGACGATGGCGACCGGATCGCCGGCGGTGACGGTGGGGGCGGTGGTGTCCGAGGCGGCCGCCGGGAGGAGTTCCCGGCGCAGGTGGCGGGCCAGGCGGGCGGGCGTGGGGTGTTCGAAGAGGACGGTGGCGGGCAGGCGCAGCTCCGTGACGGTGTTCATCCGCCGGCGCATCTCGACCGCCATCATGGAGTCGAAGCCGAGTTCGCGGAACGTCAGGTCCGTCTCGACGCCTTCCGCCGAGTCGTGTTCCAGCACCAGCGCCGCCTGGTCGCGGACCAGGTCGAGTACGGTCCGGTCCTGGTCGATCTCGCGGAGGGCCGCGAGCCGGTCGGCCAGCGTCTCCCGGCCGGTTGGCACAGTCGGCCGCGTGTCCTCGTCGAGGTCGGTGTCGGGGGCCGCGACCGGCGTGGGAGAGGTCGTCGGTTCGGGAGCGTTCACGGGTGTCGCCGCGGGTCCGGTGGTGCCGGACCGTGGCTCCCACCAGTGGCGTTCACGCTGGAAGGGGTAGGTGGGCAGCGGTACGCGCTGTCCGCCCGGGTCCGCGAAGAACGGCTCCCAGTTCACGGGGACGCCTTGGGTGTGGGCCTCGGCCACACTCCTCACGAACCGGCCCCGACCACCATCACCCCGCCGCAACGAACCAACAGCCGCAACCCGCACCCCCACCTCATCAGCAATATCAACCACCGACCCCAACAACGACGGATGCGGACTGCACTCCACAAACTGACGACGACCACCCCCCAACAACCCACGCACCGCATCCTCAAAACGAACCGTCTCCCGCAAATTCCGAAACCAATACCCCCCATCCAAACCAGC
>NZ_JAAPBF010000247.1 GCF_022695985.1 Streptomyces sp. NP-1717
GAGCGGCAGACCGGGTGCCACGAGCGGTACGACGCCGGGGTGCAGGCCCGTCGGGTCGTGGGCGTTCGCCCGGATCATCAGCACGGCGACGGCCGCGCCCGAGCCAGCGACCAGCCAGGCACGGACGCCCCACCGGTCGGGGCGGTAGCGCGTACGGACCGAACGGCGCCCGCCGAGCCGCAGACCGGCGAGCGCGGCGGCGAGCCCGATACCGAGGAGGGGCAGGCCGTACCCGGCGCCCTCGGCGGCGAGGAGCCCGTACGAGCCCGCGCAGACGCCCAGCAGGCCGCCGAGGGTCAGTGCGGTGGTGGTGCGGCGAACGGCGGGCGGTACGGCGGCCGTTCGGCCGTAACCGCGCGCGTCCATCGACGCGGCGACGGCGACGGACCGCTCCAACGCGCCCTCCAGGACCGGGAGTCCGATCTGGAGGATCGCCTTCACCCCGCCGGTCGGCCGGCCGCGCAGCCGGCGGGCGGTGCGCAGGCGCAGGACGTCGGCGACCATGTTCGGCGCGAAGGTCATGGCGACGACGACGGCGACACCGGCCTCGTACAGCGCGCCCGGCAGGGACTTGAGCAGCCTGGCCGGATTGGCGAGCGCGTTCGCGGCGCCCACGCAGATGAGGAGCGTGGCGAGCTTGGCGCCGTCGTACAGCGCGAACACCAACTGCTCGGCCGTCACCCGGCCCCCGATCCGGACGCCCTTCGCCCAGTCGGGCAGAGGCAGTTCGGGCAGGGTCACGATCAGGTGCGAGCCGGGGACCGGCGAGCCGAGGAAGGCCGAGAAGACGAGCCGGACGACGATGACGGCGAGACCGAGCTTGACGAAGGCCCCGTACGACCGGGCCCACGGCGCGTCGGTCCGCCGGGCGGCGACGACGTACCCGGCCACCGCGACGAGGAGCCCGAGCAGCAGTGGATTGGTGGTCCGCGAGGCGGCGACGGCCAGCCCGAGAGCCCACAACCACCACGCCCCGGCGTGCAGGGCGTTGCTACGGGTGGCCTGCGGCGCACGGAGGGAGCCCGCGCGGGTGTGCGCGGTGGCGCCGACGCCGCCCTCCGGGGGAGGGAGCGGTGCACGAAGGCCGCGTTTACGCGCGTTTGCGCGGTCGGACCCCGACGGCGCGGGGCCGACACCGGTGCCGGGGCGCCGGTCCCCGCCGGTGCCCGCGTGCCCGGCCGTGCCGGGGTGTGTGCCCGCGCCTGGTCCGGTTCGTTGTGTCGGGGCGTGCCTGTACCGGTGCCGGGCGGTGTCCGGGGTGTCGGCGGGCAGCGTGGTGGGGTCCTCCGGCGTGCCGGCTGCGTCGGCCGGATCAGCCGCGGCGACGGCGGGCCTGCCAGACGGCGGCCGTGGCCAGGGTGAGCACGGCCGCGGCTCCGGCGACGATGCCGAGCGACGGGGTGCCTCCCGCGTCGTCCACGTCCTCGTCGTTCTCGTCGTCCTTCGTGAGGCCGCCGGTGGCGCGGGAGGCGGTGGGGGCCGGGGACGCGTCCCCGCCGTCCGAGATCTGTTCGCCGCAGCCCGACTCCGGGTAGCCGGTGATCGCGCAGAGCAGCGCGGCGCTGTTGTAGCGCAGGGGCTTCGCCACCGCCGCGAGGGCGTCCGCGCTCGTCGCGTCGGCGTCGACGCGGGCGCACTCGGCGAGCGGCGCCGGCGGCTGCTCGCCGTCCGGGGCGTCCGCCTCCGTGCCGGGGTCGACGACCACCGCGATCCGCTTGGCGCCGCTCTTCGCGGGCGTCGACCCGCAGACGGCCGCGAAGTCCGGTGTCTCGCGCGGTTTCGCCGCGTCCTGGCTGTCCGCGCTGACCGCGAAGCGGAAACCGTTGACCGCGCCGTCGGCGGGGCGCGCGAGGGCCGGTCCCTGGGTGGCGTACGTCCACCGCGCGCCGTCGCTCTCCCAGAACGACCAGTAGCGGTAGCCCGCCGCGTGGGCCGTCCCCGTGCCCGGCACCGTCAGTGCCCCGGTGAACGCGAGCAGGACCGCGACCAGCGGGACGACCCGCCGGGCCCGTATCCGTACGCGTACGGGTGCCGCCCTCATGACCGGCGCCGCTTCGCCCGCACCACGAACAGCGCGCAGATGACGAGCGCGGCGAACGCCCCGACAGCCATCGTCCAGATGTTCCCGGACATGCTGTGCTTCTCCGCCTTCTGGTCCGCCAGCACCTTCTGCTGCTCGGCGGTCGTCAGCGGCTTGGGCCCGATCCACTTGGGCGCCGGGCCCGTCGCGTTCAGGGCCTTCACCAGGTCGGTGCCGCCGAACGTACGCGGGTCGGTGCTCGTCGTGTGCGCGGCGAAGATCAACTGGGCGTACGCGGCCGGACCGTTCTCCTTCGCCCACGCGGCCGAGTTCTTCTCCAGCCACTTCATCGGCGCCACCGCCTGCTTGCCGTATCCGGCGGTCGTCAGCGCGACGACGGCGTCCGCCGTGTTGCCGTGGTCCGGCAGCGGCGCCGAGTCGTCGGCGCCGGGCATGGGCGGCTGGTCCAGGTGGCCGGTCTTGGCGAGCGCCTTCACCAGATACGACGCGCCGTTGCGCGCCGCGCGCTCCGGGGTGAGCGGGTGCAGATCCTGGCAGACGGGCCCGGGGCCGGGCTCGACGCCCGTCGTGACCATGCGCTTCCCGATCCCGCCCAGCAGACCGGCGGCCGTGGCGTCCGCGTTGGGGAGCAGTTTGCCGGACTTGTCCGGCTGGTACGCGAACGCGCCGCCGCCCTCCTTCGCGTCGCAGGGGATCGCGAAGCTGCTCAGCGCCTGGTACGGGGACCTGCCCTCGGTCGAGAGCCGCGTGCCCACCGGGGCGCCTCCGGCGGCCAGTGCTCCTATCACCAACCCCGTGGAGTTGGCGTCACTGGGCGCGCCCGCGCTGTATCCCCAGCCGCCGTCCTTGTTCTGCACGGAGGCCAGCCAGCTCATGCCGTTGTTCATGGCGTCCGGATAGGTGGTCAGCGCGGCCAGTATCTGCACGGCGGCGGCCGTGGAGTTGGTGTCGACGACGGTCGTCGCGTCGCACGGCTTCGTGGTGTCGGGCCGGTACGCCGGGAAGGCACCGCTGTCGCACTGCTGGCCGAGCAGCCAGGCGACGGCGGAGTCGGCGGGCATGACGTTCACGGCGCGCTGCGCCAGCATGGCGAGCGACTGGCGCCAGACACCGTCGTACGTCGGGTCCGTCGTGCCGTACATCCCGGCGGGGAGCTCGGCCGGCGGACCGGCGGGGGTCCCCTCGTCGGCGGTGACATCGGCCGGGGAAGCCGGAGACGCCGGGACGGCCGGGGCCGCGGAGGCCGCGGAGGGGACGGCGGTCACGCTCAGGACGGCGGCCGCGGCGAGCGCTGCTGCGCCGCGCGCCACGTGGCGGCGAACGGTGGTCATGGCGGGTGGGCCTCTCCTGCGTGTACGCGTGAACGCGGGAACCGGGCAGGCACGCTGAGGCACCAGGCTCGGCTCCGTATGCCTCGACGGTGCCGGCCACCGGGGGTTTCCGGTGGCGCGAGCCGGTCACGTCCGCGTCCGGGGTGTTCCGACTCACCGCCGGTGAGGGCGGCTCACGGTTGCGGGTCAGTGCCGGATTCGCACCGGCTTCCCCCCGTACGGGCATGATGACGACGCGCTCACTCTACCGGCCCCTTTTCCGCGGCCCCGGACGCCGCCGCCGGTGCCGTGCCCGGACAGGTCCGCCGGGGCGGTCCCGGCGGAGTCCACCCTTCCGCCGGGACAGCCGAGACCGCCGGGGCCGGCAGAGACGACGGTGGTCACGTTCAGCACGGCGACGGCGCCGCGCGCCCCGGCGGGCCGGACCGGTCCCGGTCGGGGGGCGGGCCGGCGCCGAACCCGTCCCGCGACCGGGGGCACGCGTCCCCTGACGCCCCGTCATCGATCATGCGCACCCGCCGACTCCGGCCGCGCCGCACGGGCCGGCCGTGGTGCGAATCACCCGGGCCGCCCCTCTGCGCGGCGCTACCTGCCGGTAGATTCGAGGCGCGCCGTGCCCTCCCGTCCCCCGGGCGGGAACTTGTTCCGGATTGACGCGAGCGGTTACGCTCCGCCGAAAGTGAAGTGAGAAGTGAGGGCCGAGAGTGACCGCTGAGGCCGTAGAGGCGGGTACCCCCGCAGGGCCCGCAGGCACCTCCGCGGCGGCGGACCGGCCGCTGCGGATCGCGCTCCTCACCTACAAGGGCAACCCCTACTGCGGCGGTCAGGGCGTCTACGTACGGCACCTCTCCCGTGAGCTCGCCCGCCTCGGGCACAGCGTCGAGGTCATCGGCGCCCAGCCCTACCCCGTACTCGACGAGGGCGTCCCGCTCACCGAGCTCGGCAGTCTCGACCTCTACCGGCAGCCCGACCCGTTCCGGACGCCGAAGCGCGGCGAGTACCGCGACTGGATCGACGGACTCGAAGTCGCCACCATGTGGACCGGCGGCTTCCCCGAACCGCTGACCTTCTCGCTGCGCGCCCGCCGCCATCTGGCCGCCCGCCGGGGCGAGTTCGACGTCGTCCACGACAACCAGACCCTCGGCTACGGGCTCCTCGGCGACCTCGGCGCCCCGCTCGTCACCACCATCCACCACCCCATCACCGTCGACCGGCAGTTGGAGATCGACGCCGCCGACGGACGGCGCGCCCGCGCCTCCGTACGGCGCTGGTACGGCTTCACCCGCATGCAGAAGCGCGTCGCGCGCCGGCTGCCGGCCGTGGTCACCGTCTCCGGCAGTTCGAAGCAGGAGATCACCGACCACCTCGGAGTGCGGCCCGAGCGCATCAGGGTCGTCCCGATCGGCGCCGACACCCGGCTGTTCTCGCCGGACCCCGCCGTCCCCGAGATACCGGGCCGGATCGTCACCACCTCCAGCGCCGACGTGCCGCTGAAGGGGCTCATACATCTGGTCGAGGCGCTGGCGAAGCTCCGTACGTCGAACCCGTCGGCCCATCTCGTCGTCGTCGGCAAACGCGCCGAGGACGGGCCCGTCCATCTGGCCATCGAGCGGTACGGGCTCGGAGACGCCGTCCAGTTCGTCAAGGGCATCTCCGACGCCGAACTCGTCGACCTCGTGCGCGGCGCGCAGATCGCGTGCGTGCCGTCCCTGTACGAGGGCTTCTCACTGCCCGCCGCCGAGGCCATGGCCACCGGCACCCCGCTGGTCGCCACCACCGGCGGCGCGATCCCCGAGGTGGCGGGGGCCGACGGCGAGAGCTGTCTGGCCGTGCCGCCCGGCGACGCGGACGCCCTGGCCGCCGCGCTCGACAGGCTGCTCGGCGACCGGGAGTTGCGCGAGCGGCTCGGCGCCGCGGGGCGCGAGCGGGTGCTGCGCCGCTTCACCTGGGCGCGCGCCGCCGAGGGCACCGTCGAGCTGTACCGCGCGGCCGTCGCCGCCCACGCCAGAGCGGCCCGCTGATGCGGGCCTCCGCCCGGCGCCGGCACCGTCTCCTTCCCCCGGCCCGCTGACCGACGTTCCGACCGACCCCGACCGGCCCTCCGCACCCCCACCCCGACCGCGAAAGCAGGAACTCGTGCTGACCGTGGACTTCTCCCGTTTCCCGCTCGCCGCCGGCGACCGGGTGCTCGATCTGGGGTGCGGCGCCGGCCGGCACGCCTTCGAGTGCTACCGGCGCGGCGCGCAGGTCGTGGCCCTCGACCGGAACGGTGCGGAGATCCGCGAGGTCGCCACCTGGTTCGCCGCGATGAAGGAGGCGGGCGAGGCGCCACCCGGCGCCACCGCCACCGCGATGGAGGGCGACGCGCTGAACCTCCCCTTCCCCGACGCGTCCTTCGATGTCGTGATCATCTCCGAGGTCATGGAGCACATCCCCGACGACAAGGGCGTACTCGCCGAGATGGTCCGCGTCCTGCGGCCCGGCGGCCGGATCGCCGTCACCGTGCCCCGTTACGGCCCCGAGAAGGTCTGCTGGACGCTCTCCGACGCGTACCACGAGGTCGAGGGCGGCCACATCCGTATCTACAAGGCCGACCAACTCCTCGACCGGATACGGGAGGCCGGACTCCGGCCCTACGGCACCCACCACGCGCACGCCCTGCACTCGCCGTACTGGTGGCTCAAGTGCGCCTTCGGCGTGGACAACGACCGCGCGCTGCCCGTCCGCGCGTACCACAAGCTCCTCGTCTGGGACATCATGAAGAAGCCCTTCGCGACGCGCTTCGCCGAGCAGCTGCTCAACCCGGTCGTCGGCAAGAGCTTCGTCGCCTACGCCACCAAGCCGCACTTGCCGACGGCGGAGGGCAAGTGACCTTGCCCGGTCGCGGCCCCGACCGTACCGAACACCTCGTCCTGCCCGGTGTCCTGACGGCGGCTCAGGCCGACGAGACCGTCGCCGGCATCCTCGCCGTCCAGCGTTCCGACGGCGCCATCCCCTGGTTCCGCGGACACCACCTAGACCCGTGGGACCACACCGAGGCCGCCATGGCTCTCGACGCGTCCGGCGAGCACGAGGCGGCGGCGCGCGCCTACGAGTGGCTGGCCCGGCACCAGAACGAGGACGGGTCCTGGTACGCCGCGTACGACGACGGCGAGGCCGCACGGCCCACCGACCTGAGCCGCGAGACCAACTTCTGCGCCTATCCCGCCGTCGGCGTCTGGCACCACTACCTGGCCACCGGCGACGAGGGATTCCTCGACCGGATGTGGCCCGTCGTGTACGCCGCCGTCGAGTTCGTCCTCGAACTCCAGCGGCCCGGCGGGCAGATCGGCTGGAAGCGCGAGGCGGACGGCACCGCCGTGAACGACGCACTGCTGACCGGCAGTTCGTCCGTGCACCAGGCGCTGCGCTGCGCGCTCGCGATCGCCGAGGAACGTGAGGAGCCCCAGCCAGGCTGGGAGCTGGCGGCCGGATCACTCGCGCACGCGATCCGTGAGCACCCCGAGCGGTTCCTCGACAAGAGCCGCTACTCGATGGACTGGTACTACCCCGTCCTCGGCGGGGCGATGACCGGAGAGCGGGCGAAGGCCCGGATCGAGGAGGGCTGGAACCGCTTCGTCGTCCCGGAACTCGGGGTGCGCTGCGTACTGCCCAACCCGTGGGTGACCGGCGGCGAGAGCTGCGAACTCGCCCTGGCGCTGTGGGTGGTGGGCGAGTCCGACCGGGCGCTGGACGTACTCCAGTCCATCGGGCATCTGCGCGCGGACGGCGGAATGTACTGGACGGGGTATGTCTTCGAGGGTGAGAAGGCCGTCTGGCCCGAGGAGTTGACGAGCTGGACGGCCGCCTCACTGCTGCTGGCCGTGGCCGCTCTCGGGGGGGACGAGGCGACCACGGCGGTCTTCAGCGGTGAGAGGCTGCCGTCCGGGCTTGAGCCGGACTGCTGCGAACGGGCGGGTTGAGGGCGGTACTTGACGCGACGACGCGGCGACGCGACGTCAGCTCCGACGGAGCCGGCCGGCGATCGCATGGCCGATGAACAGGTACACCACGGCCGCCAGACCGTACCCGCACACCACCCGTGCCCATGCCTCGTCGAAGGTGAACAGGTCGTATGACCAGCCGGCGAGCCAGCGTGCCGCGTCCTGGACGAAGTTCACCAGGTCGTTGGCGCGGTTGGCGTCCAACAGGTACATCAAAATCCACAGGCCCAAGATGAAGGCCATGACATCCGCGATCACTATGAGGATCGTGGCTGCTGCGCTGCTTCCACTGCGTTGACGTGTGGCCATGACGTCCGTGTTGCCGCTCCTGAGCGGGTGAAACCCTCGTCCCGGCGACCGGCTGTCGTCGGGTGCACGCCGACGGCCCCCGCCCGGGGAGGGCGAGGGGCCGCGGTGGTGCGTGGTGCGGTGGTGCGTGTTCAGTGACGCGTGTGCGTGGTGCGTGGCTCAGCCGCGCTGGATGCCGGTCGTGTCCTGAAGCAGACCACGACGGCCGTCCTGCGTCTGGGCGATCAGGCCCGGACCGCGCTGCTCGACGGCCAAGTACCAGGTACCCGGAGCGAGTTCGGCGATCGGGGACGGCGAGCCGTCCTCGCCGTACAGGGGACGGGCCACCGGCACGGCGAACCAGAACGGTTCGAAGTTGCCGCCGGACGAGCCGTCCTGCTTCGGACCCGGCGCCCCCGGCTGCCCGCCCTGCGAGGGCTGACCCGGACCCGGCTGGCCCGGCTGCGGCTGGCCGCCACCGTACGCCGGCTGGGGCTGACCCGGCTGGCCGCCGTACGGCTGCTGCTGGGCGCCCGGGTAGCCGTAACCCTGGCCGGGGTTGCCCTGCTGGCCGTACGGCGAGGCGACCTGCGGCCTCGGGGCCCCGACGAGGGGCGCCTTGAGCGCGGGAACGAGCGGGGTGGCCAGGGCGCCGGCGGCGAGCACGATCGTGGAGAGCAGGCCGAGGATCATGCCGGCGCCCGCGTCATCCGCGTCGATGATGGTCCAGAAAGCGGTCCACAGGGCGAAGACGGTCAGGGCGACGCCGAACTGGCCGAGGTCGAGACCTGCCACCTTGCGGCCCGGCATGGCGCGTCCGACGACGATGAGCGCAGCGCCGATGATGCCGGCGATGAACATGCTCATCAGAAGACCGAGTGCGTCCCAGGCGTTCGGGCTGTTGAAGCCCGAACAGTCGACACCTTGCGGGCAGTCGATGCCGGCCAGGTCGAGGAACGAGGCGATGAACAGCACCACCGCTGCTCCGATCACCACGCCATCGCCTCGAGTGAGGGAGCGGATGTTCACGTTGAAAAGTCCTTCGTAGGTCGTCTCGTCGGGGCGGTCGCCACCGTCGCGGGGCGACGGCGAGGGGTGCGAAGCTCGGGGGCGGCTCCTTATCGTACGGATAAATCTATCGTCTGCCCGAGCGGGGCGTCTCCTCGGTTCCGGGCCACCTCAGCAGAGGACCACGGCAGGCCCTCCCACGGTTGCGGGAAGGCGCGACAAAGAATGGATCGCGGTCTTTTCGTTGTGAATCCGTTGCCATTTCCGGCTGTTCGGAGGTGTTACCCGGCGTTTTCGCACGCGCTTCCCCGCGTTCGGCTATCGGCCGGGGCTAACGGGCGCGGCTATCGCTTCAGGAAACTGCTGATCCCGTCCGCCATTCCCTGCGCCGCCTTCTGCCGCCAGTCGGCGCTCGTCAGCAGGGCGATGTCCTTCGAGTCACGCATGTTGCCGCACTCGACGAAGACCTTGGGCACGGTCGAGAGATTCAGCCCGCCGAGGTCGTCACGCACATCAAGTCCCGTACCCCCGCCGAGATAATTGGACGGAGCGCTTCCGGTCGTGCGTACGAAATTGCCCGCGACGCGTTCGCCGAGATCGCGCGAGGGAGCCACGATCTTCGAGGTGTCGGCCCCGCCCGACTTCACCAGTGCGGGAAGGATGACATGGAAGCCGCGGTTGCCCGGAGCGGAGCCGTCCGCGTGGATGGAGATGACCGCGTCCGCACCGGCCTTGTTGCCGATTTCCGCGCGCTCGTCCACACACGGTCCCCATGCGCGGTCGTTCTCGTGTGTGAGTTTCACCGTCGCTCCCTCTTTACGGAGGAGAGTGCGGAGGCGCTGTGAAACATCGGCGGTGAATTCGGCTTCCGTGTAACCGGAGTTGCCCGCGGTGCCCGTGGTGTCGCATTCCTTGCGATTGGTTCCGATGTCCACGAGTTTGTTGATCTCGGTTGTGTGCTTGAAGTTGCCGGGGTTGTGCCCGGGGTCGATGACGACCGTCCGGCCCGCGAGCGGCCCGTCGCCGGGAGCGGGCAGCGCGTCACCCGGAGCGGCGTCGTCGTCGCCGGACGCCGACTTCGACGTCGAGCCGGACGGCCTCGGCTCCGGTCCGGACGAACCCGGCCGCTGCGACGGGTCCGCCGAGGCGGACGCGCTCGCGCCCTGCGCGGGGAGCCCGGCCGGACCCCCGTCGTCGGACCCGCCGGTGGCCTGCCAGATCAGCCAGCCGGCGAAGGCGCCCGGCACCACGGCCGCGGCGGCGAGGGTGAGCGAGAGCCGCGAGAGGGGGCGGCGTCGGGCGGGGAGGTGGCTTTCGTCGTACGACACCCGGCGATGCTAGTCCGTGAGGGACGGAGCGTCAGGTTCCCGCCCCGGTACGTCGCAGGACCCGCAGAGACTCGTGCGCCGAGACCTCGGCGAACGCGCCGGACGCCAGCGCGCGCCGCCACACCCGGTACGGGGCCTGGCCGCCGTCCGCCGGGTCGGGGAACACGTCGTGCACGACCAGCAGCCCGCCCTCGGCGAGATGCGGTACCCAGCCCTCGTAGTCACCGTTCGCGTGCTCGTCGGTGTGGCCGCCGTCGATGAACACCAGGCCGAGCGGGCCGCCCCAGACGGCGGCCACCTGCGGGGAGCGCCCGACGATCGCCACGACATGGTCCTCCAGACCGGCCGCGTGGAGCGTGCGGCGGAAGGACGGCAGCGTGTCCATACGGCCGACCTCGGGGTCGACCAGCGACGGGTCGTGGTACTCCCAGCCGGGCTGCTGCTCCTCGCTGCCGCGGTGGTGGTCGACGGTGAGCGCCGTGACACCGGCGGCGCGGGCCGCGTCGGCGAGCAGGACGGTGGAACGGCCGCAGTACGTGCCGACTTCGAGCAACGGCAGTCCGAGGGCGGCGGCCTCGGTGGCGGCGGCGTACAGGGCGAGGCCCTCACC
>NZ_JAAPBF010000248.1 GCF_022695985.1 Streptomyces sp. NP-1717
CCGCCCAGATCGCGTACGCGGACCACTACGCCGACGGCGCCCTCGCCCGCTTCCGCCGCTACCGCACCACCCGCGTCGCGATCCTCGGCACCGGCCCCGTCGCCCGCTGGTGCGCGCTCAGCCTCGTCCGCAACGGCTGCGCCGCCCTCGCCGTCGAAGGTGACGCCGACAGCGACCCGACCCTGCTCGCCGAGATCGCCGAACTGGCCGCCCAGGACTGCCCGGTGACCCTCGACAGCCTCACCGCGCACCCCGGCTGGAGCGAACTCGGCGGCTACGACGTCGTCGTCGTGACCGGCCCCGACGCCTCCGCCCGCACCCACGCCCTGCTTCTCGCGGGCGTGCCGCAGGGCACCACCCTCATCCCCGCCTGGACGTTCGGCCGCAGGTCGGTCACCGGGCCCCTCAGCAGGGCGGGTTCGACCGGCTGCTGGTCCTGCGCGGTGCTGCGCCTCGGCGGCAACACCGACGCCGGTACGGCCGCCGACATCTGGAGCGAGGTCGCGGGCGGCGCCACCGGCGGAGCCTCCGGGCGCTCCGCACCCACCGGTCCCGTCGCCGCGATGTCCGGCAACCTCCTCGGCTACGAGATCTTCCGCCTCACCACCGGCGTGCTGCCCGCCGAGACCGACGGACAGGTCCTCGTCCAGGACCTCGAATCGCTCGACGTCATGGCCGAGCCCGTCCAGCCCCACCCGCGCTGCGCCCTGTGCGCGCCCGCGGCCGTCGCCCCGCGCCCGGCGCTGCCCGGCGGACTGAGCCTTCCCGTCACCCCGACCGTCGAGAACGCCGGCGACGCCGAGGCGCTCGTCGAGGACCTCAACCGGATCAGTACGGTGCTGGTGCGCCCCTTCACCGGCGTCTTCGGCCGGTACGACGACGAGAGCCTCACCCAGACCCCGCTCAAGATCAGCCGTGTCGAGCTGGCGGTCGGCCACGGACCGCGCAGGCGGATCGCCGCCTTCGACGTGCACCATCTGGCGGGCGCCCGGCTGCGCGCGCTGTACGCGGCGGCCGAGGCGTACGTCGAGCACGTCGTGCCCCTCACCCCCGAGACCCTCGCGCCCGGCACGCCGGCGCCCGCCGACGGGGTCGCCCCCGACCGGCTGACCACGGGCAGCGGCACCGGCGCGGGCGCCGAGACGGTCGGCGCCTGGCTCACCGCGACCTCGCTCCTGACCAAGGAGTCCGTCAAGGTACCGGCCGCCGCCGTGCGGCCCTTCGGCCCGTACAACACCGGGCGTCTGCACCAGGCGACCACCGCCGGCGCGGGCGCGGGCCCCTCCCCGCAGGAGGCGGCCGGCCGGGGTCTGCTCTCGGCGCTGGCCCACGGCGCGCTGCTGCGCGCGGTACGCGGCGAGGCGCGCGGCGCGCTCGTCACCTCCCCGGCGGCCGGCGAGCCGGACGCCGACCCGGAGCTGGTGTTCCTGCTCAAGTCCGTGCCGAACGTGGGGATCCGGGCCGAGCTCGTCGACCTCGGCGAGCAGGAGCACTCCGGTGCCCATGTCGTGCTGGCCCGCGAGACGGGCGGCGTGGACGGGGACCGGCCCGAAGGGCTCGGACGCTGGGCCGTCGCGGCCGGGCTCTCCCGGACCGCCGCCGCGTGCTCCGCGCTGCGCGACCTCATCGGCCAGGTACAGCTCGACGCCGAGGACCCGGAGTCCGCGGTCGACACCGGCGACCCGCTGATGGGTGAACTCGCCGCCGCGACCGTCCTGCTGACCGCCGATCCGGTCGCCGCCGACACGACGGCCACCACCTTCGACGCGGTCCTCGACCGGCTCCGCGAGGCCGGCCGTGACGTGCTGTACGTCGCCACCACCCCGGCCGACCTGCCCGCCGGCGGCATCAGCACGGCGCGCGTCCTGCTCACCACCGGCCCTCCCGCCGCCGGTCGCGACGGCGCCGTCACCACCGGCGTGGAGGGTGCGCCCGATGCAGGCTGAGCCCCTGGCGCGGTCGGCCCACGACCTCGCCACCCTGATGCGCCGCAGCTTCGACGCGGTCTCGGCACCCGCGCCCGCGCTCGACATCGCACCGCTCGGCGTCCGTGACGCCTTCGCGGCCGAGGAGCCGGCCGGCGGGGAGCCGGGGGACGCCGTGCCCGTACGGTTCTACGGCCGTCACGCAGTCGTCGGCCCCTTCCCGGAGCCCGGCGCGGCCACGCACCGCCCCTGCGCCCGCTGTCTGGCCCGGCGCTGGCAGGGCGTGCGCTCCGTCGCGCTGCGCGAGGCCCTGGAGCTGGGCTCCGGCACCCGGGCCGCCGGGGAGTCCCCGTACATCACCCCGTTCACCGCCGACGCCCTCGCCGGGGTCGTCGCGGCCAGACTCGCCGGGACGGGGCCGTCGACCGGCTCCTTCCCGGCGGTCCACCTCGTGGACCTGCAGACCCTTCAGGTGCGGCACTACCCGCTCGTGCCCGACCCCGAGTGCCCGCGCTGCGGACGGGCCGAGGAGGACACCGCCGAGGCGGCCGTCCTCACGCTGAACCCCGCGCCCAAGCACAAGCCGGGAAGCTTCCGGCTGCGCGACATCAGCGCGTACGAGCTGCCCGTGGAGCCGTACGCCAACCCCGTCTGCGGCTCGCTCGGCCCCTCCGTCGTGCAGGACATCTCCTCCGCGTCGACCTCGGCCACCATCGGCTGCTTCTCGATGCGCAGCGGCGACTACCTGCGCGAGACGTTCTGGGGCGGCCACGCCGACACCTTCGCGCAGAGCGTGCGCATCGGTGTCCTGGAGGGACTGGAGCGGTACGCCGGGATGCGCTCGCGCGCCAAGGTCGCGGGCGTCCACGGTTCGCTGAACGGTCTGCGGGCCGCCGGTGAACGCACCCTCGATCCGCGTGAGGTCGGCCTGTACTCCGAGGAGTTCCACCGCGCCAACCCGCGCGTCACCCCGTTCCACCCCGACCGTGAACTCCCCTGGGTCTGGGGCTACTCGCTCCGCGACCACCAGCCCGTCCTGGTGCCGGAAGTGCTGACGTACTATCACGCGCCCGGTCTGGAGAACCGGTTCGTGCAGGAGAGCTCCAACGGCTGCGCGTCCGGCGGCTGTATGGAGGAGGCCGTGTACTTCGGCCTCATGGAGGTCGTCGAACGCGACGCCTTCCTCCTCACCTGGTACGGGGGGGCCGCCCTGCCCGAACTCGACCCGCGCACCAGCACCCGCGCCGCCACCCGGCAGATGGTCGACCGCCTGGAGATGTACGGCTACGAGGCCCGCTTCTTCGACACCCGGATCAGCTTCCCGATCCCCGTCATCACCGGCGTCGCCGTCCGCCCCGACGGCGGCAGCGGCCGGATGTGCTTCGGCGCGGGCGCCGGGCTCGACCCCGAGTCCGCGCTCTCCGGGGCGCTGTGCGAGATCGCCACCGACGCCGTCAACCTCCAGGGCCGCACCGAACGCGACGAGGCCAGGCTGCGCGCCATGGCCACCGACTACGACAAGGTCGCGGCGCTGCACGACCATCCGCTCGCCTACGGCATCCCGGAGATGGGGAACAACGCCCACTTCCTGATCGGCGAGCCCGGCGCGCCCCGGCCCCCGAAGCGGTCACTGGCACAGGCGTACGGATCCCTGCCGCCCGTCTCCGACGATCTGCGCGACGACCTCACCCGGTGCGTGAGTGCCGTCACCGAAAAGGGATTCGACGTGGTCGTCGTCGACCAGACCATGCCCGAACAGCGTGACCTCGGCCTGACGACGGTCTCCGTGATCGTCCCCGGCCTGCTGCCCATCGACTTCGGCTGGACCCGGCAGCGCGCGCTCGGCCTGCCCCGGTTGCGCACCGCGCTGCGCGAGGCGGGGATGCGCGAACGCGACCTGACCGACGCCGACCTGAACCTGGCGCCGCACCCCTTCCCCTGACCCGAACCCCCGAGAGGAGTCCCACCATGGGGTACGCCCATGACTACGCCGCCGCGATCATGCAGCGGGGCCGGGTCCCGATGGCACCGGCCGATTTCGTGCCGAACTGGTCCGACGGGCCGCGCAAGGCGAAGTACTACCCCGGGGTCGACAGCCTGCCGCTGCCCGTCGCCGGCTACCCGGCGGACGCCGGCCTGGACCGCGCCTTCGACGGCGGCGCGGCAGCGGCGGGGACGGCCACCGGCGAGGGGGCGTTCGACCTGACGTCGCTCTCCGGCATGCTCCTCGACTCGTACGGACTGACCGGCCGCCGGCTCGGCGTCCAGGCCAACACCGACCTGAGCGCCCTGCCCTTCTACCCGCTCGCCAACTGGTCGCGCGGCTCCGCCTCCGGCGGCGGCCTCTACCCCGTGAGCGTCTACTGGGTCTCCGGTCCGAGCGGCCCCGTCACGCCGGGCGTGCACTACTACTCCACCCGTCACCACGCCATGCAGCGCCTGCTCACCGGCGATGTGTCCGGCGAGGTGCGGGAGTCGCTGGGCGGGTACGGGGCGGACACCGACCAGTACCTGGTCCTGGGCATCAAGTACTGGCAGAACTCGTTCAAGTACAACAGCTTCTCCTTCCACGCCGTGAGCATGGACCTCGGCGCCGCCGTGCAGACCTGGCGCATGTGGGCGGGTGCGCGGGGGCTGTCGGTGGAGCCGGCGATGTGGTTCGACGAGGCGCGCCTCCAGAGGCTTCTGGGCGTACAGGGCGAGGAGGAGGGCGTGTTCGCGGTCGTCCCGCTCAAGTGGGCTGGGCGGCGGGCCGGTTCGGCCCCCGGTCCCACCGGGACCACGGACGTCTCCGTCCGGGTGAGCGACGTCGAGCGGTCGCGCGAGGTCTTCACCTTCGACGCGCTGCTGAAGATGCAGGAGGCGACGTCCGCGCACGCCACCGAGCGGCCCGCCCCCGGCGCGCTCGCCCCGGCCGCCGCACCCCCGGCCGACCCGGACCTGCCGGTCGCGGCGCTGCCCGCCGCACGGCCGATGCCCGCCGACGTACGGACCGTGCTGCGCCGCCGGCGCAGCAGCTTCGGCCGCTTCGACGCGAGCCGCCCCGTCACGGGGGAGCAGCTGGCGGCGTGCCTGGCCGCGTCCGCCGCGGGCTCACGCCTCGGCGGCGACACCGGCACGGGCCGCGACGGCGACGGCGTACGGCTCACGAAGCTGTACGCGTTCGTCAACCACGTCGAGGGGGTGGAGCCGGGCGCGTACGAGTACGACCCCGACGCCCATGAGCTGCGGCTGGTCAAGGCGGGACGCCCCGGCGAATTCCTCCAGCGCAACTACTTCCTCTCCAACTACAACCTGGAGCAGGCCGGCGCCGTACTGGTGCCCACGATCCGTACCTCCGCCGTCCTCGACGCCGTCGGCGACCGCGGCTACCGCCTCGTCAACGCCACCATCGGCGCCGTCGCGCAGTCCGTCTACACCGCGAGCAGCGCGCTGGAGCTGGGCTGCGGTGTCGCCCTGGGCTTCGACAACGTCTCGTACATCGAGGAGTTGGGGCTCGACGCCACCGGCGAGGCACCGCTCCTGATCATGATGATCGGCAACGAGCGCCCCGCACCCGCCGACTTCCGGTACGAGATCGCCTGAGCCTGAGCCGATGACCTACCGGATGGGGAAGCAAGATGCCTGACCAGGCTTACGATTCGCGGGACCGTGACCCGAGACGCGCGTTCATGCTGCGCGTCGCCGGGCTGCCGATCGAGACCGTACGCGCCCTGCGCTGCCCGGCGAGCCGCCGCTGGGCGGACTCCGTACTCGCCGAGGACGAGCGGCTGCGGGCGGCGGGGGAGCGCGTCGGCGACCTGCTGCACGACCTGGTCGGCCGCACCGGGGACGGCGCGGACGCCGGACCCGACGAGGCCGCCGACCGGCGCGCGCTGCTGAAACTGCGCCGCGAGGTGTTCAACAACCGGCTGCCGCAGCGGCCCGGCGAGGCCCTCGCGCTGGTCGCGGGGCGCGACGCGGCGGCGGGCGAGGCCCTGTCGCGGTGGCTGCTCGACCGGCGGGACCTCGCCGCGCTGCGGGCCACCGGCGCGGAGCTGTTCGCGGGCGAGAGCGCCGAGGCGCGCGCCGCGCTGCGCGCCGTCGCGGGGGAGGAGCGGCTGCGCAAGGGGCTGCTGCTGGCCTCGCCGACGCTCGACGCGCAGATCGACGCGTTCGTGAAGGGGGAGGGCAAGCCCGACAAGCGCCGCAGGAAGATCGAGCGGTCGCTGCTGTCGTACCTCTACCGCACCGTCTGCAAGACCAGCCCGTTCTCCACGTTCACCGGGGTCGCGCTCGGTGAGTTCGAGGAGCCCGGCGCATCCGGCGGCGAGCCGGCCGGCGGGGACGGCTTCGAGGTGCGGTTCGCCGAGAAGTGGACCGGGCACGCGCGGCTCAACGTCGTCGCGCTGGGCCGCCTCGCCGAGTGCGTGATCGCCGATCCCGTACGCCGCGCCGATCTGCCCGTCGCCCCCGCCTCCGGGTGGGGCAGGGACGACGACCGGGTGCGCTACGTACGCCGCTGGATCACCACCGGCGACGACGACACCGCCGTCACCTTCGACGCCGTGAAGGACCGGCTGTTCTTCCTGCGCCGCAGCGGCACGCTGGAGCGGCTGCTGGACTTCTTCGAGGAGAACCCGGCGCTGCGGTACGGCGAGCTGGCGGCATGGCTCGCCGACGACGCCGGGGCGGGGGCCGATGAGGTCGAGCAGTACCTCGCCGCGCTGCTGGACATCGGCATGGTCCAAGTACCCGCGCTGCGTACGGCGGTTCATGACACCGACCCGCTGCGCGCCTTCCAGCGGTCGCTGCGCGGGCTGGACCGGCCGTGGGCCACCGAGCTGGCGGGCCGGCTGGACGAGGCCGTCGCGCTGACCGACCGGTTCGCCCCGGCGGAGCCCGCCGAACGCCGCGAGGTGCTCGCCGCGCTCCGGGCCACGATCGGCGACATCCAGTCGGAACTCGGCGCCGAGAGGCCCCGGGTGCCGCAGACCCTGCTGTACGAGGACGCGGCGGCCGGCCGTGAGACGTCGATGGACCTCGGCGCCTGGCGCGAGCTGACGGCGGAGCCGCTCGGCAGGGTGGAGGGCGTACTGCCCGCCTTCGATCTGACACTGCCCCAGCGCGTCACGTTCCGGGGGTTCTTCCTGGCGAGGTACGGACAGGGCGGGCGCTGCGACGATCTCCTCAAGCTGGTGCACGACTTCCACGAGGACTTCTTCGACCAGTACATGACGTTCACCGCGAGCCGTACGACCTTCGACACCGACGGGCAGTACGTGCCCGAGGTGAACTGGCTCGGACTGCCGCAGCTCAAGGCCATCGACTCGGCGCGCCGGATGTTCATCGACAAGATGCGCGCGATCTGGGCCTCGGGGGCGGAGGGCGACGAGACGGACATCGATCTCGACGCCGGATTCCTCGCCGACATCACCGCCGAACTCGCCCCGGCCGCACCGAAGTTCGCACCGATGAGCCACCACGTCCAGCTCGCCGACCGCCCCGGCGACCCGCTGATCGTCCTCAACCGCTCGTACGGCGGCCTGTCCTTCCCCTTCAGCCGCTTCACCCAGTGCTTCGAAGGACTCGACAGCTCCCTGCTGGCCGGCGCCGACCACGTGTGCCCGCCGGGCGCCGTGTTCGCGGAGGTCACCGGCGGCCCGGTCACCAGCAACCTCAATCTGCACGGGCGGCTGACCGAGTACGAGATCGTCTGCCCCGGTGAGAGCGGCACCCTGCCGCAGGAGTACCGGATCGACCTCGACGACCTGTACATGGAGCACGACGAGAGCGCCGACCGGCTGGTGCTGCGCTCGACACGGCTCGGCCGCGAGGTCATTCCCGTCTACCTCGGCTACCTCGTGCCGCTCGCCCTGCCCGAACTGCCCCGCACCCTGCTGCTCCTGTCACCGACCTCGATGGCCCCGCTGAACGTGTGGGGCGGGGTCCCGGAGAGCGCGCCGGTGGGCGGAGTCACCCGCAGGCCGCGTGTGCGGCACGGCAGCGTCGTACTGAGCAGGCGCAGCTGGAGCGCGCCCGCCGCCGAACTCCCGCTCCACACGCCGGGGACGTCCGACGACGAGTGGTTCCTCGGCTGGCACCGCTTCCGGCGCGCGACCGGGCTGCCGGACCGGGTCTTCGTGACCGTCTCGGACAGCGGGGCGCGCGGTGCGACGGGCGCCAAGCCGCAGTACCTGGACTTCGACAGCGCGCTCTCGCTCACCGCGTTCGAGGCGCTGCTCAAGACGGCCGAGGCGCGCGTGGTGTTCCGCGAGATGCTGCCGGACGAGGACGGGCTGCACGCCGTCTCCGAGCGCGGCGTCCATGTCGCCG
Source organism: Streptomyces sp. NP-1717 (assembly GCF_022695985.1). Classification (GTDB taxonomy): domain Bacteria; phylum Actinomycetota; class Actinomycetes; order Streptomycetales; family Streptomycetaceae; genus Streptomyces. The sequence continues at coordinate 8,241 of NZ_JAAPBF010000248.1, forward strand.
AACTGGCCGTCGAAACCCTGGCCGGCGTGCCCGAGCGTGCCCCGGACAGCCCCGAACCCGTATCCGTATCCGCGGAGCTCGTATCCGCCGACTCCGCACGGAGGGACGCCTCATGACCGGCCCCGCTTCCGCCTCCGCTCCCGGCCCCGGCCTCTGGCAGGCCACGCACGTCTTCTACGCCGCCAACCCGCGGCCCTTCCTGCTCCAGTGCGTGCGCCCGCTCGTCGCCGAGCTGGAGGCGGAGGGCCTGATCGACAACTACTTCTTCATGAACTACTGGCTCGAAGGCCCGCACATCCGGCTGCGCCTCAAGCCCGTCGGCGAGGACGCGGCGCCCGCCGTGCGCGCCCGCACCGAGCAGGCCGTCGACACCTTCCTGGCCGAGCGCCCGGCGCTGTACGAGGTGGACTCCGGGTTCCTCAACGACTTCTACAACACGCTGTTCGAGATCGAGTTCCCCGGCAGTGAGCGCGGCCACTACATGGACGACAAGGGCCGGATGAATCTGCGCCCCAACAACTCGCGCAGCGCCGAGCCGTACGAGCCGGAGTACGGCAAGTACGGCGGCCCCGCCGGGATCGAGCTGGCCGAGTGGCACTTCAGGCACTCCAGCGATCTCGTCATCGAGGCCCTGCGCACCAAGAACCTCCACTTGCGGACCGTGCTGCTCGGCACGTCCGCGCAGCTGATGATGGTCATGTCGGGGACCTTCCTGCCCGACGACCGCGAGCTGACCGACTACCTGGAGAGCTACTACGAGTTCTGGCACACGGCGTTCCCCGGTACCGGCTTCATCGGGAGCTCCGAGTACGACAAGAACTACGCGGCGATGGCCCCCGGTCTCACCAGCCACTTCGCCCGTATCAGGGCCGCCGTCGGCGCCGGTGAGCCCGGCCGGCTGCCCGGCTTCCTGGCGGGCTGGGCCGAGCACTGTGCCGAACTGAACGAGCGCGCACGCAGGTTGACGGTCGACGGTGACCTGGTCTTCCGGTCCTGGGACGGGGAGCGGGACGAGCGGGTGACGGACCCGGCCGTCGCGCTGCCGCTGCTGCTGTCCCCGTACATGCACATGACCAACAACCGGCTGCACGTGACCATCCGCGACGAGGCGTACCTGTCGCACGTACTGGGCCGGACACTGCGGGAGTCCGTCGCCCCGGCCGAGCCCGGTGCGGAGACGGAGGCGGAGGCGGTGGCCGCGCCATGACCGCCCCCGCGGACCGCGTCGAGGCCGACCGGTACCGTCCGACGCTCCGCTCCGACGTGCTGGTCAGCGACGAGTTCCTGCTCGGCGCCAGGAGCGTGCACCTCGTCAAGAACCCGCGGAGCGGCAAGTCGTACGAGGTCGGGGCCAAGGAACACTTCCTGATGGCGCGCATGGACGGTACGCGCGGTCTGGACGAGCTGGGGGCGGAGTACGCGGCGGAGTACGGCAAGCGCCTGGGCGACGCCAACTGGCAGCGGCTGCTGGGCATGCTGGGGGTCAGGGGGCTGCTGGAGGGCGGCCCCGCGGCCCCGCCCGCCGACACGGCGGGAACGGCGGGAACGGCCGGGTCCGCCGCCACCGCCGACGAGCCGCCGAAGCGCACCCTGCTGCGAGGCACGCTCCCCCTGGTCGCCGACGCCGACGCGACGGCCGACCGCCTCCACCGCGCCTTCGGCTTCCTGCTCACCGCGCCCTTCATGGTCCCGCTGCTCCTGCTGGTCACCGCCATGGAAGTGGTCGCGGTCGCGAGGCTCGGTGAACTCGTCGACGGAGCGGCGGCGCTTTTCACCAACCCGGTCCTGCTCGCGGGCGTCGCCGCACTGCTCTGGTTCAGCACCGCGCTGCACGAACTGGCCCACGGGGTGGTGGCGAGACGCTACGGCGGGCAGGTCGCCGAGATCGGACTGCGCTGGCGCCTGCCCGTCGTGATCATGTACTGCACGGTCGACAACTACCTCTATCTGCGCACGCGCTGGCACCGCGTCGCGACCGCTGTCGCGGGCGCGGTGATGAATCTCCTCGTGCTGCTGCCGTTCTGCGCGGTCTGGCTGTTCGCGCCGGTCGACGACGCCACGGGCGAGGCACTGGCCGGGCTGCTGCTCCTCGGCAGCGTGCAGGCGCTGGCCATGCTCGTACCGTTCCCGCCGCTCGACGGGTACAAGATCGCCGCGCAGCTGTGCGGCGCGACCGCGCTCGCCGCGTCCAGCCGGGAGTACGTACGGCTGGCCGTGCGGCGCGACCCGGCGGCGAAGGCGTACCCGCGCCGGGCCCGTACCGCCTATCTCGGCTACACGGCGGGCTCGCTGCTCGTCCTCGCCGGGATCGTGGCGGCCGT
>NZ_JAAPBF010000249.1 GCF_022695985.1 Streptomyces sp. NP-1717
TAGGGCTCTGGCTGCTGCGGTGGCTGTTGCCGCGATGGGTGTCGCTGGTCCGGCTGGGGCGGTGGCGGGAGATGGAAGCTGCCGGTCTCCGACATGGAGGGCTGCGGCGCGGACCGCGGCTGTTCGCCGGTCACCTCACCCGTCGGGCCGCCTTCCGGGCCGCCTGTCGGAGTGTCCGTCCGCGCGCCCGCCGCTCCTGCGGCGGCTGCGCCAGTGACCGCTCCCGTGACTCCGCCCGTGACCTCGCCGGTGTGCTGGTGCGCGTACGGCGGCGTCTGACGGGCGTGCCGGCCCGATTCCCGGGACGCGACAGGCCCTTCGGGGCCGAACGGATGCGGCAGCGGCCCGAGTTGGTCGAAGACTTCGACGGGCTCGTCGTCCTCCGTCTCCTCGGGCAGCAGCTCGGCGGCCGTCGTGAGCGCCTTGCGCGCTCCCGTCGCCGAACGGAAGCGGGCGTCAGGATCAGGCTGGAGCAGTCCGGCGAGGACCTGCCACAGCGGCTCGGGGATCCCCTGAGGCGCTCCGGGGGTGCCGTGCGCGGTGAAGTACTCCACCAGGGCCTTGGAGTCCGGTTTCTGTCCCTGCAGCAGATAGAGCGCGACCAGGCCGACGGCGAAGAGGTCGGCGGGGAAGTCCGGCTCCGCGCCCATCATCTGCTCCGGTGCGAAATAACCGGGCGTGCCCACCACGTAGTTGGTCTCCGTCAGACGCGGCTCGCCCTTGCGCATGGAGATACCGAAGTCCGACAGCTTCAGATGGGGCCGGCCGGTCCCCGTGGCGTCCAGCAGTATGTTGGCGGGTTTGATGTCGCGGTGTACGACGCCTTCGGCGTGCACCGCGGCGAGACCGGACAGCAGCTGATCGAGCAGGGTGCAGACGAAGCGCGGCGGCAGCGGGCCGTAGTCGCCGATCACATGGGCCAGTGATCCGCCGCTCACCAGATCCATGGTGAACAGGACCTTGTCGTCGTCGGCGGCCCAGCTGGCCGGTGCGAGCACATGGGGGTGATCGATCCGCAGGGCCTGCTCGCGTACGAAACGCAGCAGGGTGTGCGCGTCGCTCTGCTGGAGCACCTTGGCCGCCACGTACCGGCGGCGCCGGTGGTCCCAGGCACGCCAGACGGCGCCCACACCGCCACGTCCGATCGGGTCGACCAACTCGTACCGACCAGCGAAGACCTCACCCATTGCGCCGCGCTCGCTCCCAGTCGTCCTGTCCGGCGGACCGTCGTCCTCGGCCGCGGTCCGTGTCGTGCCTGCCGCGCCCGGCTCCGGCCTAGTTCTGGTGCGCCTCGTAGTGCGCGACCGCCTCGGCGGTGCGCCCGGCTCCGTACACCCGGAGGAACTCTGCCAGCTCGGGGTGGCTCGGTGCGAGGGAGTCCGCCGCGTCGATGATGTCACCGGCGGCGGCGACCGACCGCAGCAGTGACTGGATCTCACGGACGACCCGCCGCACGGTCGGCGCGCCCGTGCTGTTCGTCGTCTGGCTGGTGCCGGTGAGGACGGAGCCGCCCTGGGATTTCTTGACCTCGTCCATCCTGGCGGTGGCCTCGGCGGCGCTGACGCTGCCGTCGGCGACCTGCCCCGCCAGATCCTGGAGTGCCTGAACACGCTGGACCACGGCGGGATTACCGATCTTGGCGCGCTGGCCGCTCATCAACTGGGAGAGCATCGGGGCCGACAGCCCGAGCACGGCGGCGAGCCTGGCCTGATTCAGCCCCAGGTCATCGATCAGTCGTCGGAAGAGTGCTCCCAGCGGCTCTCCGTACCAGCTGCGCTGAAGTTCCCTGGCTCTTGCTGTCGATTCCTGCTGTGCGGCGTCCATTCGCGTCTCCCCATCGCTTCCCCAGGCGGCAGCTTCGCTGCTGCGAACCTCTGGGGCATCCTACGGAGCGGGGTCGCGCACCGGGAGTCCCAATCCTTTTGCGAGATCACGGTGGACACCCGGTACTCTGGTCCCCGGCGGTCACCGAGACACCACTCGGCGCCGTCGTACACCCCTTCCGGGGCCTTAGCTCAGTTGGTAGAGCGCTGTCTTTGCATGGCAGATGTCAGGGGTTCGACTCCCCTAGGCTCCACACCCAGAAGTGCCCTCCGACCAGCGGAAACGCTGGTCGGAGGGCACTTTTTCGCAGGGCCTCGGCCCGTGCCGATCCGTGAGAGCGGCGCTCCGTCGCGGGGCTCCCGCCGGATCAGGTGCGCGCAGGGGATGCGCCGTCTTCGGGGCCGACGGTCCCGCCCATGCGCGCCGGAGACTGACGTGCGGAACTACCAGGACGAACCCGGCGAGCACGGCGGTTCCGGCCGAATGCGGCGCGGGGGCCGGTCGCCGGGATCGGCGGGCCGTCCCACCAATGGCCTGATGTGGTCTCAGGAATCCTTCGCCGTCGGCGTGTAGAGGCCGATGAGCTGGGCGAGATGACGGCCGGCGGTCAGCAGCGGGCGCTCGCTGCGGGACACCTGCGCGGCCAGTTCGGCGCCCTCCAGGGTGCTGATCACCGTATGGGCCAGATCGTGGGCGTCGTCCTCGGCGACGCCGGCGCGGCGAAGTCGGGCATACACCAGGTCGCGCCAGTTCGCGAACGCGGCAGCCGCGGCCTCCTGGATGTCGGGCGCGCGGCCCGCCGTACCCAGGGCGGTGGAGGTGACCGGGCAGCCCTCGACCCAGTCGGACTCGCGCAGCCCCTCCGCGAGGCGGTGCGCGCAGTCGATCACCGCCTGGCCGGGGTCGGTCGCGCCGTCGAGGGTGAGGCGCAGTTCGTCGGCGAACTCGCGGTCCCCGTGCCCGATCGCCGCGACGGCCAACTGCTGCTTGCCGCCGGGGAAGAAGTGGTAGACGGAGCCGAGCGTGGCTCCGGCCTCGGTGGAGATCTGTTTGATCCCCGTGCCGTCGTAGCCCTGGCGCTGCATCAGCAGTGAGGCGGCCCGCACGATTCTCTCGCGCGTACCGACCGGGCGCTCCGCGTTCGCGGTGTGGTCCTGCTCCGCCGTCTTCACACCGGAAGTCTACTGAATAGAACGCTCGCTCTAGAGGCGTGCTACGTTTTCCGCTGGATAGAGCGTTCGTTCTAGAGAGTGGAGTACGCGATGAGTACGGACACGGGTGCGCCCGCGGTGACGGTGATCGGTCTCGGCCCCATGGGGCGGGCGATGGCGGGCGCGTACCTCGACAAGGGCTACGCGGTGACGTTGTGGAACCGCAGCGCGGCCAAGGCGGACGAGCTGGTGACCAGGGGCGCGACTCTCGCGGCCTCGGTCGGCGAGGCCCTTGCCGCCGGCGGGCCGGTCGTTCTCAGCCTGACCGACTACGACGCGATGTACGCGATTCTCGAACCGGCCGCGGCGAGCCTGCCGGGACGGGTGATCGTCAATCTGACCTCGGACACCCCCGAGCGGGCGCGGGCGGCGGCGGACTGGTTCGCCGGCCATGGCGCCCGGCATCTGACCGGCGGGGTGAACACGCCGCCCTCCGGGATCGGCACGCCGGAGGTCTTCACCTTCTACAGCGGCCCCCGGGACCTGTTCGAGGAGCTGGCGCCGATGCTGGAGGTGCTGACCGGCACGGACTACCGGGGTGCGGACCCGGGGCTGGCGGCGCTGTACTACCAGATCGGGATGGATCTGTTCTGGACGACGATGCTCAGCTGGGTCCACGCCCTCGCGATCGCTGAGGCCAACGGCATCTCAGCCGCCGAGTTCCTGCCGTACGCGTCGCAGAGCACGGGCGGGATGTCGCGGTTCTTCGAGTTCTACTCGCCCAGGATCGACGCCGGTGAGTTCCCCGGTGACGTGGACAGGCTCGCCATGGGCGTGGCCAGCGTCGAGCACGTTCTGCACACCACCCGGGCGGCCGGGGTCGACACCGCGCTGCCGGAGGCGGTCCTGGAGCTGTTCCGGCGAGGCGCGGAGGCCGGGCACGCCGACAACAGCTTCACCAGCCTCTTCGCGGTGATGAGGGGAGCCGGACGGCTGCCTGAGGCGGCATGACAAACGATTAACGGCACCCGTTGCACCGTACGGGTGGTGTTCATCAGAAGAACTGCGCAGTGGCGGCGTTGGTCCCTCGATTCCCAAGATGCGTACACATCATGAGGAAGGTATGTAGATCGCTCAACCCGAGCGCAACCTGAAAGCGAGGGGCCATGGCCGCCTTCAAGGTCAAGAATCTGTGGACCGTCTTCCTCACCGCGTTCTTCGCGGTGCTCGCCACCCTGGGGCTGACCGCCCCCGCCGCGGCGGCGGACGCCGCCGTCCAGCAGCCCGCCGAGCAGCCCGCGAAGGGTGACCGGTCGCCGGTCACCACCACCGAGGCGCGGGGCGGAGGCGAGGCGGCGCCCGCCGTGCGGCGGGAACGGGCACTGCCGGAGAGCGCGCGGCCGGCGGACACGTCACGGCCGCCGACCATCGAGCAGCGTATCCGCGCGGAGGCTCACGGTTCGTCACCTTCGGTCCGGCGCCTGCCCGTCGACACCCGTACGGACGCCGCTGTGGCGCGTGACAACGAGGCCGCCGCCGACGCGGCGCTCGCGGCGGCGGCGTGAGGAACCGGGATTCCCTCAGGTCTCCCGGCGCCCGCACCACGTACGGTGCCCGCCTCGCACACGGCGCCCGCACCACGCAAGACGCCCGTGACACCGCCTCACCCGCTGCGGACCCGACCGCACCGGACCTGACCGGCGTCACCCGCAGTACCCGCAGTACCCGCCGTACCGCACCAGCCCGGCCGCCGCGTCACCCGCGCCGGCCGCGACCGTCGTCGTACGGCGAGACCACCACCAGTCCTACGGATCACCGGTCACCCGTCACGGGCGGTCGTCGCGATCCCTCGCCTGCTCTTCCTCGGCCTGCTTGGCCTGCACCTCAGGGTCGAGCGCACCCTGGCTGCCGTCGACGGACGACAGCGACGCGTTGTGCTCGGAGACCTCGGTAGGAGCGGGCGGTTCCACCAGCCAGTCCGGGTTCGCCTGCTTGTCCCACCACTTCCACGCGGCGAAAGCGCCACCGGTCAGTACACCGAGGACCACCAGGCCCTTGGCGAGCCGTCCGGCCTTGGCCCGTCGCTCATGCTTCCTCACAAGCTTCTGGACCTCCTTCACCGTGATCTGACCGCGCAGCGCGGCGATGGCGGCAGCGGAACGTGCCGCTGCCTCGCCGGCGACCGGCTGTGCGACGGATACCGCGTGCTCGACGCGCGGCACCGTGTAGCAGGCGGCCTGACGCGCGGCCTTACGCGTCCGTGCCGCGGCACGCTGTGCGGCCTCGTCGACCTTTGGGGGCACATGCGGCGCCACGTGGGCGCCGTACTGAACACGAGCCTGCTTCGCGGCTTTCGACACCTTCGGTGCGAGCCGGACGCGGGCCTCTTCGGCGTACAACGCGGCCTGTTCCTTGGCCGTGTCGGCGTAGGGCGCCACCGCTTCCGCGGCGTGCAGCACGCTCTCCCTCGCCGAATCGGTAGCGGCGCGCACGCTGTCCATGCGGGTCACAGGATCCTCCTCCTCGGTGGCGGTCAGGGGCTTGGGGGTTTCCCCCGTTAACTGGACAAAGATCCGCCTGTCCACCCAGATCGAAATCATGCCTGCCGCACGCCGGACCGGCATGCGGTACGGGCATCCGGGTCAACGAAGACGACTTGAGGCGATGCCTGGGCATTGCGGTGCAAGAGGAGCTTCTCGACGACAATGCCACGGTTCGCCGTGTCGCGCCCCGTCAAGGCCATGACTCCCTCGCCTTTCTCCGCCCTGCCCTTGTCTGCCCCGCTTGTGCCCCGGCGACGGCCGCTGATTCCCCGTCAACGGACGCGATGAGTCCTTGAGGGGTACGGGGCGACGGCGGACCCGGTGTCCGTGCGAGGATCGACAGAGTCAGAGCAGACTCACGGAAGGCAGATCGTGGCCGAGCAGCTTTACGCCACCCTGAAGACCAACCACGGCGATATCGAGATCCGGCTCCTGCCGAACCACGCGCCGAAGACGGTCAAGAACTTTGTGGAGCTCGCCAAGGGCGAGCGCGAGTGGACCAACCCGGCGACCGGCAAGAAGTCCAGCGACCGTCTTTACGACGGCACGGTCTTCCACCGGGTCATCAGCGGTTTCATGATCCAGGGCGGAGACCCGCTGGGTAACGGCACGGGCGGTCCGGGCTACGAGTTCGAGGACGAGTTCCACCCGGACCTCGCCTTCGACAAGCCGTACCTCCTGGCCATGGCGAACGCGGGACCGGGCACCAACGGCTCGCAGTTCTTCGTCACCCTGGCGCCCACCGCGTGGCTGACCCGCAAGCACACCATCTTCGGTGAGGTCACCGACGAGGCGAGCAAGAAGGTCGTGGACTCCATCGGGTCCACCCAGACCAACCCGCGCACCGACCGCCCGGTGGAGGAAGTCAGGATCGAGTCGGTCGTCGTCGAGTCCCGCTGAGTTCACCGGACGCGTCACGACGTCTCGGATTCCCGTTCGGGGAACCATCCCGCCCTGCCCGTCCGTAGTGGTTACATACCGGACGGGGAGGGCGGTGCGCGGTGCTCCTCCCGCCGCAACGAGCACCGAGGGGACCGATGGACCAGCAGCCCGGGGGCCCGGACCGGCCCGCAGCCGACGCGACACCCCACTGTTACCGGCACCCCGACCGTGAGACCGGCATCCGCTGCACCCGCTGCGAGCGGCCCATCTGCACGGACTGCATGATCAGCGCCTCCGTCGGATTCCAGTGCCCCAACTGCGTACGGGAGGCGAACGGCTCGGGCATGTCCCCGACCGCCACCCGCCCGCGCACGATCGCCGGCGGCACCGTCGCCGCCGATCCCCGACTGATCACGAAGATCCTGCTCGGGCTGAACCTCGCGGTCTTCGTCGCGGTCCTCGCCAGTGAACAGCGCGTCGTCGGTGAGCTGGATCTCATCGGGCACGCCTTCAACACGGACATCGGCGAGGTCGTCGGCGTCGCCGACGGGCAGTGGTACCGCCTGTTCACGTCGATGTTCCTGCACCAGGCCGTGTGGCACATCGCGTTCAACATGCTGGGGCTGTGGTGGCTCGGCGGTCCGCTGGAGGCGGCGCTCGGGCGGACGCGCTTTCTCGCGCTGTATCTGATCTCCGGGCTGGCGGGCAGCGCCCTGACCTATCTGATCGCCGCGCCGAACCAGCCGTCGCTCGGTGCGTCGGGTGCCATCTTCGGTCTCCTGGGCGCCACGGCCGTGCTGATGCGCCGGATGAACTACGACATGAGGCCGGTCTTCGCGCTGCTGGCGCTGAACCTGCTCTTCACGTTCACCTGGTCCGGGATCGCCTGGGAGGCGCATGTGGGCGGTCTGGTCGCGGGTACGGCGATCGCCGTGGGCCTCGTGCACGCGCCACGGGAGCGCCGGGCGCTGGTCCAGTGGGGCACCTGCGCGGTGGTGCTGCTGGCGGCGGTGGCGATCATCGTGATCAGGACCGGCCAGCTCACCTGAGGCCGCCGAGTCCTTCGAAGTCCCTCGAAGCGCACAGTTGTCCACAGCGTGTGTCGGATCTTGTGCATTCTGTGGGGAACATCAGTGCCCCTTGTCGCTGATCTGGGTTTTCCCAGCAGAGACAAGGGGCGAGACGCTTCATCTCATCGGCCGAAGCGGGTGTTCCAGTCACACCGGTGTCAACCTGTCGTGGAGTTATCCACAGATGGTCAGACCTTTTCCCCCGGCTGTGGACAGCACTGTGGATAAGTCTCTGGGCAGAGCTTGACGCCGACCGCCGCTACTTCCACTGGGTGGAGACGCCGAAGCCGGCGGCGATGAAGCCGAAGCCGACCACGATGTTCCAGTTGCCGAAGGCGTCGATCGGCAGCGAGCCCTCGGTCACATAGAAGACGACGATCCAGGCCAGCCCGATGAGGAACAGGGCGAGCATGACCGGCGCCACCCAGCTCCGGTTGGACAGCCTTATCGTGGTCGACTGCTTCGCCGCGGGGGGCGGCGTGAAATCGGCCTTCTTGCGGATACGTGACTTCGGCACGAGGGACTCTCCTGTCGATGCGCTGCGTGACCGCGCAGGTAACTGAAACGGTGTGCCGGGGGTGAGGAGCAGGGGGAACGCCGGCTCCCCCGGGCGTCCGTTAGCGTAGTGCTTCCGTGGCGCCTAAGGAGATAAGGGTACGTTGAGCAATTCTGCCGACTCCCCCGAAGGGCCGGTCCGCCGACCGATCTGGCGGCCGGTCCGGCTGCTCACGGCCGGGGTCTTCGCCCTCGCCGGCCTCATCTTCGTCACCAGCTTCAACACGGCGAAGGGCACCAACCTCCGTACGGACGACTCCCTGCTCAAGCTCTCGGACCTGATCCAGGAGCGCAGCGACAAGAACGCCGCGCTGGAGGAGTCCACCGGGGCCGTGCGCGAGAACGTCGACACCCTCGCCGGCCGCGACTCCGGCTCCACGAAGGCGGAGGACGCCGAACTGCGCCGCCTGGAGAACGCGGCGGGTACCAAGAAGGTCTCGGGCCGGGCCCTCACCGTCACCCTCGACGACGCCCCGCCGGACGCCACGGCCAATCCGGGCTACCCGGAGCCGCAGCCCAATGACCTGGTCATCCACCAGCAGGACCTCCAGGCCGTCGTCAACGCGCTGTGGCAGGGCGGCGCGAGCGGCATCCGCGTCATGGACCAGCGGCTGATCTCCACCAGCGCGGTGCGCTGCGTCGGCAACACCCTGATCCTCCAGGGGAGGGTCTACTCACCGCCGTACAAGATCACGGCCGTGGGGGACCAGGACAGGCTCCGGAAGGCGCTCGCGGATTCGCCCGCGATCCAGAACTACCAGCTGTACGTGCAGGCCTACGGTCTCGGGTGGAAGGTCGACGAGCACGGCGAGACCACGCTCCCCGGCTACACGGGCACCGTGGACCTGCACTACGCGAAGCCGGTGGGGTAGCTCGCCCGGAACCGTTCGGTCCGGCCACCGTCCCCGGGACACGGGCCGCCCTCCTCACGGAGAAAGAAGAGGGCCACGGCCCACCTGACCGTTGCGCCGCCCACCTGACCCCGTGGCCCCTTAGTCTGGTTCGGTGTCGCGCACGCCGGTCCGGCGGCGCGGGTGCGGATCGGGTACGGAACGGAAAGGGACAGCATGTACGGCTGGATCTGGCGGCATCTGCCGGGCAACGTGTGGGTGCGGGCGGCCATCGCGCTCGTGCTGGCGCTGGCGGTCGTCTTCGTGCTGTTCCAGTACGTCTTCCCGTGGGCGGAGCCGATCCTCCCGTTCGGGGACGCGACGGTGACCGGCGCGGGAGGCACCTCATGAGCGGTGCCCGCGTCCTCGTGGTGGACAACTACGACAGCTTCGTCTTCAACATCGTCCAGTACCTGTACCAACTCGGCGCGGAGTGCGAGGTGCTGCGCAACGACGAGGTCTCGACGGCGCACGCCCAGGACGGCTTCGACGGCGTGATGCTCTCCCCCGGTCCCGGCACGCCCGAACAGGCCGGTGTCTGCGTCGACATGGTGCGCCACTGCGCCTCGACCGGTGTCCCCGTCTTCGGGGTGTGCCTCGGCATGCAGTCGATGGCGGTCGCGTACGGCGGTGTGGTGGGCCGCGCCCCCGAACTGCTGCACGGCAAGACCTCGTTGGTCACCCACGAGGGCAAGGGCGTGTTCGCCGGACTGCCCTCGCCCTTCACCGCGACGCGCTACCACTCGCTCGCCGCGGAGCCCGTCGGACTGCCCGACGAGCTGGAGGTCACCGCGCGCACGGCCGACGGCATCATCATGGGCGTACGCCACCGTGAACTGCCCGTCGAGGGCGTGCAGTTCCACCCCGAGTCCGTCCTGACCGAACACGGTCACCTGATGCTGGCCAACTGGCTGGCGCAGTGCGGTGATCCGGGCGCCGTGGGCCGGTCGGCGGGCCTGGCGCCGGTGGTGGGCAAGGCGGTCGCGTGACCGCACTCCGCCCCGAGCACGACGCGGGATACGGCGCCTCGTACGAGCAGCGGGAACCGTACGAGGAACAGGGCGCGTTCGAGGCGGCGGTGGACGGACTGGCGGATCCGCTGAACGATCCGCTCCCCGGACAGGGCGCCCCGCCGCCCCCCGCGCCTCCCGCTCCCTCGTCGCCTTCTCCGACGCCCGGTCCCTGGGCCGCGGGGGACGGGATATCGGGGCCGCCGCCGGCGGAGCGGGAGTGGTCCGGCTACGGGCCGTATCCGTACGCGGACCGGGCACCCGCCGAGTACGGGCAGGACTGGGCCTCCCAGGTCCCCCCGGAGTCGGTGCCGATGGCCCCGCACACGCACAC
>NZ_JAAPBF010000025.1 GCF_022695985.1 Streptomyces sp. NP-1717
GAGCGCACGTTAATGACGGGGAGGGGGGTGGGCAACGATGTGATGCGCCGTTCACCCGCGCGAGGGCTTGTCGAGAGGGCACGATGGCCGAATGCGTACCGAACGACCCCGACTGGCACTGGCGGTGCTGGCCCTGGCCCTGTTGAGCGGCTGCGGCGCGAACGACGACGAGGCCCCGAAGACGCCGAAGACGGCGACCGGGAGCCTCGAACAACTGGCCGAGCAGGCCGCATGCGATCCGAACGTGCAGACCGACGCGGAGGAGTTGCGTCAGGCGAACTGCAGGACGGGTGACGGCCGATACATCCTCACCACCTTCGCGACCGACCGCGGTCTGCGCGAGTGGATCAACGAGGCCAACGACTACGGCGGTTCGTACCTCGTCGGCCGGAAGTGGGTCGTCAGCGGCGACGCGAAGGTGGTCGAGACGCTGCGCGGCCGTCTTGGCGGCACCGTCGAGACGGCCCCCGAGCACCACTCGGGCGGCGGCGAGGGCGGCGACACCGGCGGCGGCAGCGGTGAGAGCGAGGGCGGGGAAGGGCACGCGGGCCACGACGACATGGGCTGACACGCGAAGGCGCCGGACGAGCGGGAAGCCCGTCCGGCGCCTTGCGCGTCACCTCACAACGCTAGTTGCATTCCTTGCCGGTGTTGATGCAGTCGACCATCTTGGTCATCACGTCGTCGTCGAAGACATTGATGAAGTCACCGTGGTCGGTGATCGGCTTGTGCAACTGCTCGGGGAACGAGTCCACCGCGAATCCGGGGCCCGGCGGGATGTCGTACACGATCCGCTGCTTCAGCTGCGGAATGGCCTGGAATCCCTCCTGGCACTGACCGTTCTCGTCGGCGAACGCCACATGTGTGCGGTGATTCGCGCTGTCGGTGTTCTGCCCGTCCCAGCAGCTCTGGAAAGCGAAGGAACGCACCACCTGGCTGCCCGCAGGGCAGATCGGGTATTTGTCCTTCAGCTGGCGGTCCTCGAATCCGGTGCAGCTCCAGGAGGCATTCGCGTTGGCGTCGCCGTTGACGAACGCCTTCGCGTCACCGGTGATGATGCGCAGGAAACGCGGCATGGCCGTGACCTTCGATGTGGCGCTGCCGACGAACTGCAGCGTGACCTCGGACGGTGTCTGGATCTCCCCGACGTTGCCGTCCTTGCCGCCGCCGTCCTCGTTCGCGTCGTCCTCGTTCTGACCGTTCTGGAGGCGGATCACCGGCCAGTAGTACGTGGACTTGTCGCCCTGCTCGTTGCAGGTCGTCTCACCGTTGGCGAGGTCGTCGTCGCTCGCGAAGGCGTTGTTGGCCTGGTTGCCCACGTAGTCGTGCTTGTGGTGGGCGCCGTTGCTCACACCGGGCGCGGCGATGACGTTGTCCGAGTTGAAGAGGCCGTTCTCGTTGCGCCCGCACTCGGTGGTGAAGGTGCCGGTCGAAGCCTGCTCCTGCTCCTGGGGCTGCTGGATGTTGGGCTCGATGGACTCGATGTCGACGAAGTCGGAGGCCTCGGGACCGTTGCCGGGGGGCTGCCCGCCGTTGCCGCCGTTGTCGCCGCCCTGACCGCCGTCCTGGCCCGCGTTCTGACCCTGGCCACCGTCCTGCCCGGCGTTCTGCCCGCCGTTCTGACCCTGGCCGCCGTTCTGGCCGCCGCCCGGGTCGCCCTCGTTGACGCTGTCGTCGGGGCGCATGGTGCAGGGGGCCAGCGAGTCCAGGTTCTTCTGCCAGTGCCCCGCCCGCTTGAGCGCGGTACGGATGCGCTTGAGGCTGGCGAGCCTCTTCTGCTTCAGCGGTTTGAGGATCTTCCGCTCGGTGAGTTTCGGATCTCTCTCCAGCTTCGTCTTGTTGTCGACGAACTTCTTGTAGGCGGCGGTGATCTGCGAATCCATCCTGGCCAGTTCACGGTCGACCTGAGCACGGGCGCGCCTCGGCACCTTGGTGAGCTCATTGACGACCTCGGGACAGTCGATGGTGGACATCTGGCGTCCGGCATTCTGGATCCGCTGATCCTGGCCGGAGCCGCCTTCTCCCGCGGATGCGTAGACATTTACCGCTACCAGCCCACCCCCGCCCAGAATCAAGGCTGCCGCGGCCGCGATGGCCCGGTTCGCCACTGTCGAGCGTTTTCTTGACGTGCGTCCCATGGAACTCCTCAAGCTTCGGTGCCGGTTCAGGGGGATCTCCGGCGGGGGGAGGAAGCGCTCCGTTCCATACGGACGTCATTCGCGGCCTGTTCAGCCGCACCGGGAATTCATAGAAATCTCCATCAACAAACCGGGCGGATGCCCTCAACACACCCCGCCCGGCGGCCCCTTGGGCAACACCGGCACCGAAGCGCCCGGCCCGTCCCTACCGCTGTCCCCGGTCCAGATAGGCGATCACCGCGAGCACCCGCCGGTTGTCGTCGTCCGACACCGGCAGTCCCAGCTTCCCGAAGATGTTCGACGTGTGCTTCGACACCGCCCGCTCCGTGACGACGAGTTGGGCCGCGATCGCCGCGTTCGACCGCCCCTGCGCCATCAGCTCCATCACCTCGCGCTCACGCGGCGTCAGCCGGCCGATCGGCTTGTCCTGGGCACGGCGGGACAGCAGTTGCTGGATGACCTGGGGGTCCATCGCCGTACCGCCGCCCGCGACCCGGCGCACCGCGTCGATGAACTGGTCGGCGTCGAACACCCGGTCCTTGAGCAGATAGCCGATGCCGCCGTTGCCGTCGGCCAGCAACTCGCGTGCGTACAACTGCTCCACGTGCTGCGACAGGACCAGGACGGGCAGCCCCGGCCGGTCCCGGCGCGCGGCGAGGGCGCACTGGAGTCCCTCGTCGGTGTGCGACGGCGGGAGCCGGACGTCGACGACGGCGACGTCCGGCTCCAGTTCCGCGAACGCCTTCGTCAGTTCGGGCCCCGTCTCCACGGCGGCCAGGACCTCGAAGTCGTACGCCTCCAGCATCCGGACCAGGCCGTCACGGAGCAGGAAGAGATCTTCGGCTAGGACAACTCGCAAGGGATCTCCACGGTGACCATGGTGGGGCCGCCCGCGGGGCTGCTGACGGCCAGGATGCCGTCGAATGTACCGAGTCGGCGCTCCAGTCCGCTCAGCCCCGTACCGGAACCGATCGTCGCGCCGCCGACGCCGTTGTCACCGACGCTGACCCGCAGCATCGACTCCGCGTAGGTGATGTCGACCCAGACGCGGTCCGCGTTCGCGTGCTTGATCGCGTTGGTGAGGATCTCGCTCACCGCGAAGTACGCGGCCGATTCCACCGGGGCCTCGGCACGGCCCGGCAGATCCACAGTCACGTCGGTCTCCACCGGCAGCCGCAGGGCCAGCGCCTTCACCGCGTCGCCCAGTCCGCGCTCGGCGAGCACCGGCGGGTGGATCCCCCTGACCAGGTCGCGCAGTTCGGTCAGCGCCTCGGCGGAGGACTTGCGGGCGTGGGCGATCAGCTCCTTGGCCTTGGCCGGGTTCTTCTCGATGAGCGCCTCGATCGTGCCCAGGTCCATTCCCATGGCGACCAGCCGGGCCTGCGCGCCGTCGTGCAGATCACGCTCGATCCGGCGCAGTTCGGCGGCGGAGGTGTCCACGGCGTCGTGCCGGGTCTCGGTGAGGTGCGCGACGCGCCGCGCCAGCTCCTGGTCCTGGCTGGGCGCGAGGAGGGACTTGGCCAGCAGGAAGTGGCCACGCTGCACGTCCTTGGCGTACCGCACGCCCACCGCCGCGATCGCCGCACCGAGCAGGGCGGCCAGCAGACCCGTGAGCTGGCTGTGGACGGGAACGAAGCCGTACCAGTACGAGCCGCCCTCCTCGAAGACCCGCCACAGGCCCGCCGCCAGTACGAGACCCTCCACCGGGTAGACGAACAGCCCCAGGGAGACGAAGGCGACGACCGCGCCCGCCGTCATGTCCACCAGCAGCCACGCCAGATCCCGCCAGGTCGCCGGGTCCTTCAGCATCAGCGTCGTCCGCTCGACCTGGCCGGTGACGCCGGTGCGCAGATCGGCGGGCATCGGGCGGTACGGAACCGGGATTCTGACGTCCGACCAGGTCGCCGCCAGCAGCCGGCGCCGGTTGGCGTGCGCCCGCACGGCGCGCAGGACGTGCGGGGTGGTGAAGACGCCGATGCCCAGAATGACGAAAGTGATCGAGAGCACCGACAGGACGAACAGGACGACCGAGCCCGCGACGGCGGTGACCCCGAGCACCAGCCCCCGGCCCGCGGTCGTCGCCGCCTCCGCGACTGCCTTCTTCGTCCTGTTCATCGTCGGTCCTCTCCTCGTCGCCCGTGCCCCATCGGCCCCCGGCCCTCGGCCCGGCCTGCGGGCACGACCATCAGTCTGCCGGGCGGGGGACGCCCCACGGGAGCAGGCTGTGCCCCCGATCGGTGGTGTAGCCAGCCCCACCACTCACCGACCCAGCAGAGCCGCCTCCACCTCCGGCGCGAGCCCGAGCGCCGGGCGGTCCGGACGCTGCGGCGCGGTGCCGCCGATCGACCGGAGCCAGGCCCACGTGTCGAGGACGGTCTCCCGTACCGGACGGCACCGCAGCCCCGCCGCCAGCGCCTTGGAGACGTCGCCGCGGTGCATCATGTCGTGCAGTTCACCCTGCGGCAGCCAGACCGGTAGGTCCGTCCACGGTTCGACCCCGGCGGCGAGGATCGCGTCCGGGTCCGTCCAGCGCAGCTCGGCGTCCGAGCCGGTGACCTCGGCGCACGCCTCCAGCAGCTCGCCCATCGTGGTGTGACCGGGCGGGCTCACCAGGTTGTACGCGCCCCCAAGGCCGCGCTGCGCGGCGTCGAGTGTCCACTCGGCGAGGTCGCGTACGTCGATGTACTGCAGCGGGTTGTCACGCGGTCCCGGTGCCAGCACCGGTCCGCCGCGCGCGATCCGCCCCAGCCACCACGGCAGTCGCCCCACGTTCTCCCAGGGGCCGAGGATCAGACCCGCGCGCACCAGGAGCGCGCGCTCACCGAACGCCGCCTCGGCGGCCAGCTCGCCGCCGCGCTTGTCCCGCGCGTAGTCACGCTGCCCGGCGTCGGCGGCGCCCTCCACCAGTGGGCCGTTCTCCGGGAGCCCGGCGGGGGTCGGGTACGCGTACACGGAACGGCTCGACACATACGCGTAGTGCCCCGCCCGGCCGGCGAGCAGCCGGGCCGCGTCCAGCACCGCCGACGGGGCGCCCGACCAGGTGTCGACGACCACGTCCCACCCGGGAGCCGCGCCGGCCGCCGTGCCGGTGAGCGCCGCGAGGCCGTCCGGGGCCGTGCGGTCCCCGTGCAGCACATCGACGCCCGCCGGTGGCTCATGGCGCCCGCGATGGAAGACGGTCACCTGCCAGTCGCGCGCGAGCGCGGCCTCGGCCACGGCGCGGCCGACGAATTCGGTACCGCCGAGTATCAGAAGTCTCATGGACGAACCCTGCCACGCGGCTGTCCGATTACCGGATCGCTTCTGCTGCGGGCATAGCAGGTCAACGGCGTTAGCACCATCTGCCGCACGCGTCACGGGGATGGCAGCATGAGCGCCACCATGACAGATGCCCGGTCGCCGATGCGCGCCTTGCGGGCCGCGATCCTCGCGGCGGTGTGCGTGACATTGGCGGCGGTGGGGCATTCCTCCGTATCCGCCCAGTCGGCCCACCGGATTCCGCTCGGTGTGCTCACGGCGGCGTTCGCCGTGCTCGCCGCCCTGTCATGGCTCGCGGGCGGCCGGCGCCGGGGCATCGGATTCATCGCACCCGCCGTGCTCACCGCGCAGGGCGCCCTGCACATGACGTTCTCCGCCGTGGGGGCCCACGGCGCGACGAGGTACGGGGGCCACGGTCATACGACGGCGGGCATGGGCGCCGGCGCGGACATGGGGGACGGCGCGGGCCAGGGTGGCATGGCAGCGGTCCTCGCCGCCACGGGCGGCACCTCGCCGGCCATGCTCGCCGCCCATCTGCTCGCCGGCGCGGGCTGCGCGCTCTGGCTGGCCCGCGGCGAAGCCGCGTTCTTCCGGCTGGCCCGGACCGTCGCCGCGTTCGCCTTCACCCCGCTGGGGCTGCTGCTCGCCGCGCCCCGGCCGCTGCCCGTACCGCCGCCCGTACGGCCCCGGCACCGCACCCGCGCACCGCACCGGCCGCGCGGCACCGTCCTGGCCCACGCGATGTCCCGGCGCGGCCCGCCCGGCCACCGGGCGCTCCCGATCCGAACGACGGCCTCCGGGGCCGCCACCGCCACGGTCTGACCTGGGCGGGGCCCGGGGGTCCATGTCCCCGTGCCACGCCAACTCCTAGGACAGTCATGGCCATTGACGACCCCGTACAGGGCGCCGACTCCCCACGCACCACCACCCGCAGATCGAGCGACACGAAGGCGGACGACAAGAAGACCAACGCCAAGAAGGCGAACGACAAGAAGGGGAACGACGGGAAGGCCGCCGCTCCCCCGACCACCTGGGGCGCCGTGCGCCCGCTCGTCCTGCGGCTGCACTTCTACGCCGGCCTGCTCATCGCCCCGCTCCTGCTGATCGCCGCCACCACCGGACTGCTCTACTCGCTCTCGTACCAGGCGGAGAAGGTCGTCTACCGGCAGGAGCTGCGCTCTCCGGACAGCGACCGCACGGCCATGCTCTCCCAGCAGGTGGAGGCGGCACGCGCCGAGCACCCCGACGGCAAGGTCACCGCCGTCTGGCCCTCCTCCGACGACGAGGAGTCCACCCGGGTCCTGATGACGATGCCCGACAGCGAGGAGAGCAAGTCGCTGGCCGTCTTCGTCGATCCCCACACCGCCCAGATACGCGGTGAGCTGGACAGCTACGGCAGTTCCGGGGCCCTCCCGCTGCGTGCCTGGCTCTCCGAACTCCACCGCCATCTGCACCTCGGCGAACCCGGCCGTATCTACAGCGAACTGGCCGCGAGCTGGCTGTGGGTCGTCGCGCTCGGCGGGCTGCTGCTCTGGATCGGCCGCCGCAGGAGCTCGAAGCGGGCGCTGCTGCGCCCCGAGCGCGGCGCCACCGGACGCCGCAGGACCCTCGGCCGGCACGGCTCGCTCGGAATGTGGGCCGCGGCGGGATTCCTGGCGCTCTCCGCGACGGGCCTGACCTGGTCGACGTACGCCGGCGAGAACATCGGCGCCGTCCAGGACCAGCTCGGCGGCGCCACCCCCGTCGTCTCCGCCGAGCTGAAGGGCGGCGAGGGCGCGGCGGCGGGTGCCGGGGAGCACGAGGGCCACGGTGGCGGCAGTGGGTCCGGCGGTGACCACGAGGGCATGGACATCGGCTTCGACAACGCCCTGACCGCCGCGCGCCAGGCCGGACTCGACGGCCCGGTGACCGTGAAACCGCCCGCCGAGGGCACGGCATACGTCGTCGCCCAGCGCGACAACCAGTTCCCGGTCCGGCTGGACTCGGTCTCGGTCGACCCCGGCACCGGTCTCATCCTCGACGAACTGCGCTTCGCCGACTACCCGTTGCTCGCCCAGCTCACCCGGATCGGCATCGACGCCCACATGGGCCTCACGTTCGGCGTCTTCAACCAGCTGCTGCTCGCCGCCCTCGCCCTCTCGCTGATCCTGATCATCGTCTGGGGCTACCGCATGTGGTGGCAGCGCAGGCCCACCCAGGACCGGAAGCTGGGCGTGGGCAAGCCGATGGCACGCGGGGCGTGGCGGAAGGTCCCGCTGTCCGTGCTGCTGCCGCTGATCGCGGCGGCGGCACTGGTCGGCTGGTTCGTACCGCTGCTCGGCATCACGCTGGTGGCGTTCCTGGTCCTCGACGTGGTCCTCGGCGCGGTGGCGCGGGCGCGGGCCGCGCGCGCGGGCACGGCAGCGGGTAGCTAGCCCCAACAGCGCACACGAGTGGGCCCCCGCCGGTTCGCCCTGCGGGGGCCCACACATGCCGGGCCGGGGGGCCCGACCCCCTAGGGTGCGTACTTGTAGCCGACCCGGCGGATCGTACGGATCGTGTGGCGGTGCTCGATGCCGAGCTTCCGGCGCAGCCGCGCCACGTGCACGTCCACGGTCCGGCCGTCGCCCACGTGCCCGTAACCCCAGACGGTGGTCACCAACTGGTCGCGGGTGTGCACCCGGTGGGGGTGCGCCACGAGATGGGCGAGCAGCTCGAATTCGAGGTACGTCAGATCCAGCGGCCGGCCGTCCACCTCGACGGTCCGCTCGTCGGGGTCGATCCGCACCGGCCCTTCGCCTCCGCCGGGAGCCGGGGCGGGCCCCGGTGCGTGCGAGGCGGCTGCGGCCACCGGGTGCTGGTCGGCCGGTACGAGCACGAGATAGCCGATCATCGGCGGCCGGCCCGGCAGCGTCGGCAGGGTGTGCGCCGGGGCCGGCAGCCAGGTGGAGCCGGGCGGCAGGAAGTCCGCGAGCCGGTCGGCCGCACCCGGCGCACCGGCCGTAACGGGCGGCACGACCTCGTCACGGTCGACGGCTCGCAGTCGGTGACGGCCGGAGGGGGCGGTGGACGCGGTGGCGGTGGTGACGGTGGAGAAAGGACGGGAGTTCGCCATGAGGGGTCAGCTCTTTCGCGCGAAGGATGTCGTCGAGTCGACAGGACGGGACGTACGTCATTCGCGACGGCCGAAGGCCCGGGAAGAGGCTTTAGAGGGCCGGCGCGTTCCTCGCGCGGCAACACACCCGGTCGAAGTCGTGATGCTGCCGGGACGGCCAGAACGGCTCAAGGTCGATGCGACCCGACGCGTCGTGCTGAAGGCTGGCCATGGACCTCATTGAAGCAGAAACGCGGGCGCGGCAGGAGGGCCCTCTCACGGGTCGGTACGCACGGAGAGATCCCCCGGCCCTTTCATGGGCCGTTCACGGGGTTGACGGCCCGTTCACGGGGAGCGCCCGCGTCGACGCCGTGGGGCCCGGCGGCCGGAAGACGTCCGTCAGCCGAGCCGCTTGCGCCAGTCCAGGCCGTGCACGTCGATCGCCGACCCCGGCGAACCGTCCCACTCCACCGACAGACCCGCGCCCGTCAGGGCCGCCGTGACCTCCCTGCCCACAGCCGCCGTCGTCTCCTCGGAGCCGTCGAACCCGCCGTAGTAGAGCGACAGCCCGCCCCCGCCGGCCACCCGCTCGGTGCACTGCGTATGGAAGAAGACGAAACCGCGCACCGTCGCGGGGTCGGGGTCCTCGCGCTCGGCGCCGATCTCCGCCAGTCCGCAGCCGCGACAGCACGCGAAGTTCTCACGGGCCACGATGCCCCGCGCGTCCAGCCCCTCGAAGACTGCCGTGATCCGCTCGGGGTCGGTCTCGCCCACCCACCCCGCCTGCTCATCGAGCCGCTCCAGCCACAGCCGGTCCACGATCTGCCCCGCCTGCGCGGCGGACACCGGCCGCTCGTCCCCGTCGACCAGCCACTCCTCGGCGTCCTCGGTGAGCTCCTCCCGTCCGTCGTACCCGCGCGCGATCAGCCCGCGCACATACTCCTCGACCTCCCGCCGCGTCGTGTCGTCGAGCTCGGGCACCGGCTCACCGCTCGCCAGCTCCACCGGCTCCCAGACCACGCCCGCGTCCCAGCCGGGCTCCTGGCGGGCCCACGCGACCATGATCCGGGCCACCGACTCCGCGTCGGCGAGCTCCGTGCCGAACATGGCGTCGGGGGAGCCGTCCCGGTGCTCCAGCGTGTACTTCCCGGAGCCCTCCCGCGCGACCTGGATGAACACGCACGGCCGGTCGGGAATCCGGTCCACGGTCAGGAACTGATCGTCGACACCCCCGATCCGCGCGACCAGCCCCCCGAGCCCGTCCGCCGAAATCCGCTCGTATTCCTGCCAGTTCGCCGTTTTCACCCTGATGTCCAGCATGGGAATCACTCTGGCACAGGCCACTGACAACAGCCCTGCGGCCACCGGCGCCCGGCCTCGGCAGGTCACTTCAGCAGCGTGCCGAATCCCGCCGCGCGGATCCGGCGCACGATCTCCTCCGGCGTGGTGCCCAGGTGGTCCGCCGTCCGCCGCAGATGCCAGTCGTTGCCGGCCAGAGCGTTCAGCAGATGCCCGCGCCTGACCTGCGCCGGGGCCAGCCGGAACGTCTTCAGGTACGCGGTGCGCCCCTTGTGGTCGGTGATCAGCTCACCGATGTGCTGTCCCTCGGAGCCGGGACGGAACGGCGGCAGGAAGCGGTACATGTCGAACGACGCCATGCGGTAGACCCGCCGGAACGCGTACGACTCGCCGAGCAGTTCACGCGCCATGGCCGTGTCGTGCGACGCGCGCCACGCGCGCTCCTGCGCACGCGCGGCGGCCCGCAGATCGGTGAGCGTCCCGATGTGCCCGCCGTCGCCGAGCCGCGCCTCGAAGTCCGGTACGGGACCGCCGAAGTGGCCGTACTGGTGGATCAGCTCCCCGTACATGTCCTGGAGCAGCGTCGGGTGCAGGGCGCGGTAGTCGTCGGGGTGCGGCACCACGAAGGCGGCGGCGAGCGCGTCCGCGACGTACACCAGCACCCCGCACTGGCCCGGATGGATCTCGAAGACCCGCAGCGCGTCGGCGAGTCCGGGCACGTCGTGCCCGAGGTAGGCCGCCTCGGCACGGGGCGACAGGCCCTGCCGCAGCGCCTCCCGCGACCACTGGTCCCAGGCGATCGCCGGGCCGCCGAAGTGCAGCGTCAGATAGCCCTCCATGGCCAGGTGCAGCGGCAGGAACCGGCAGCGCGTGACGGCACCGCCCGGCCGCTCCTTCTTCCCGGAAGGGCGCCGCTTGACCATGCGGTGATGCGGGCCGACCGCCATGCCCGTGGGCCGCGCGGTGTTCATCTGCGTTCCGTAGGAAGCCGACTGCTCGCCGGACCAGTCCGCGACGAGCCCGTGCGGGATGTACGACACGTAACTGATGCCCGGCGACACCAGCACCTCGCCGAACCGGTCGTACACCTCCCGGTGCAGACGCAGCCCCGGCAGCGGCTCCTCGCGCACCAGCGGCACGAGGCGCACACCGCCCCACACCTGCGCCGGGCACGTGGTCAGCCCCGTGAAGTCCAGCCCGGTCACCGTCCCCCGCCTCCCTCGTGCACGAGCAGAAAGTCCTCGATCCGCCGGTCCAGATACGCCTGGAGTTCGGCCAGTGCGGTGCGGCCCTCGGCGAACTGCGCGATCTCCGCCAGCGCCGGCAGGTCCTCGGCGTCCCGGATCCCCGCCGTCGGCACGCTCGCCGCCAGCCGCCGCACGTCGAAGCCGTCCGCGTCGTACACCGGGTTCAGATGGACGACCGTCGTACGCCGCTCCCGGTCCAGGCGGCTGCGCCACACCCGCAGGACCTCACCCGCCAGCCCCGGAGGGGCGTTGTCCCAGCCGTCGGAGACGATGACCAGCCGGTCGGGGGCGTACTCCAGCGCGTCGATCACCCGCGTCCCGAGCGGCGTCGGGCCGTGGGGGCGCACCAGCAGCGGGTCCGTGCGGCCCGAGGTCCACCACGCGCCGTACGATCCCGGCGCCGCCAGCGCCTCCAGCAGGAAGTGCCCGCCGAGCGCGACACCGAGCGGACGGCGGCGCTTCTCGCCCGAACCGGACGAGGAGTAACTGTCGTCCAGTACGGCGGCGACGCGCCCCCACGTCCCGGCGTACGCCCCCGCTGCCCGGCGCGCGGCCCCGCGCAGCGCGCCCGTCAGCTCCGCGCGCCGCCGGATCCGCTCGTCGGCCGGCAGCGCCAGGACGTAGAGCGCGAGCCTGGTCAGCGGCATGACGGAGAGGTCCGTCCGCACGGCGGCGTCCTTCTCGCCCGCGCCCGACTCGCGCTGTGTGCGCAGCCGTTCCAGCCGGGTCATCCGGGGCGCGATCCGCTCCACGAACGCCGAGCGCCGCACACCGTGCTTGGCCGCGAAGCCCTCGGCGACCGTGAACGGCAGCTCGTAGAGCGCGCCCTGCTCGTAGTGCGCGCGGCGGTACGCGTCGAGAAGCCCGTGCTCGTACCGCGGGCGTACGCCCGGCGCGAAGAGGAAGTCGCCCAGCTCACCGGCGGCCGGACCCGCGCCCGTGGCCGTCGTCAGCGGCAGATGGAAGTGCCGCGCCGCGGTCTTCAGCCCGGCGCGGTACTTCACCGCGTCGTGCCCCAGGTCCGGGCGGGCCGCCAGCCAGTCGCGCAGGATCGCGCGGGTACGGCGGTTGGAGACCTTCGCGGCGCGCAGCGCGCGCATCAGCCGGTAGACGCGCTGCGGCGGCAGCAGCGCCAGCCGGGCGGCGATCAGCCGGCCCTCGGTCCGCTTCTGGTCCGGGCCGTACTCCGCGGCCTCGCCCGCCGTGCGCAGCAACTGCTCCACGATGCGCGCCGCGTTGTGGTCGTTGATGTCGAGCGCGAGCGAAGCGGCGTACACGGTGCGGTAGTTGACGCGTACGTACTCGTGGAGGAAGCCGAGCGAGAGCCGCTGCCGGTGCGCGTCGGAGCGGAACTCGCGCTGACCGGTGGACGTGACGGCGGCGTTGACGAAGAGCAGCACGTCCTCGGCCGCGACCAGGCCGGCGCGGGTCTCCTCCGTCATGATGTCCTCGTCTCCCCGTACGTTCGCGCGTCCCGGCTCCGCGCATGCCGAAGCCGGCCGGGGCATGGGGGCGCGATCAGCGAAATAGTTGCTTCAGAGGCAAGTCCCGGAAGTCGCACCGGAGGCCCGCGGCCGGCCGTCGAAACGTAGCACCGGGGGTGCGGTACCGCGCCACCCAATTCCGGTCCGCCCTGGGCCGGGGCGGGCGCGGACGGCACACTGATCCGTATGAGCCAGCTACGCATCGCACTCCTCGGCACCGGCCCGTGGGCCGAGCGCACGCACGCCCCCGCCATCGCGGCGCATCCGGACGTCGTGTTCAGCGGCGTCTGGGGGCGGCGCCCCGAAGCCGCCGCCGCGCTCGCCGCCGCCCACGACACCACGGCGTACGCCGGTGACGGTGAGGGTGACGGCGGCGGCGGTACGGGTGGTACGGGCGGGCTGGAAGGGCTCGACGCGCTCCTCGCCGTGAGCGACGCCGTCGCCTTCGCCCTGCCGCCCGACGTCCAGGCCCCGCTCGCCGCACGAGCGGCGGCGGCCGGCTGTCACCTCCTGATGGACAAGCCGGTCGCGACGACCGTGCCCGGCGCACGCGCCGTCGCGGACGCCGCCGAACGCGCGGGCGTCGCCTCCCTCGTCTTCTGCACGCTCCGGTTCGCCCCAGGGACCGCGGAGTGGGTCGAGGAACAGGCCGCGGTGGACGGCTGGTTCACGGCACGCGCCCACTGGCTCGGCGCGCTGTACGGGGCGGGCGACAAGAGCCCGTACGCCGACTCGCCGTGGCGTCGTGAGAAGGGCGGCCTGTGGGACGTGGGCCCGCACGCACTCTCCGCGCTGCTGCCGATCCTGGGCGACGTGACGGGCGTGACCGCCGTACGGGCCGAGCCCGACCTCACGCATCTGGTGCTCACGCACACGTCGGGCGTGACGAGTTCGGCGGTGCTGAGCCTGAGCGCCCCGCGCAACGGCGCGGGCGCCGGGCTCGAACTGCGGGGCGAGCACGGGACGGCGGTACTCCCCGAGGGCTGGGGCGACCCGGCGGACATCTTCGGTACGGCGATCGACGCCCTGCTCACGGCGGCGCGCACGGGCCGGCCGCACGCCTGCGACGTGCGGTTCGGCCTGCGCCTGACGGAGATCCTCGCGGAGGCGGAGGAGCTGATCGGCCGCGGGACGACCGGCTGATGTCAGCGGTCCGACGTCCGCGGCCGATCTCAGCCCACGCGTTCGATCCGGGCGTTGCGGATCAGGAACTTGCCCGGCTCACGGACCTGTTCGAACGCCGCGTCGTTGAGCAGCGCGCAGCTGCCCGACGGCGCGGTGACCCGGACCGTGACGGACTTGTCGTTGTCGAGGTTGGTCACCTTGAGCGTCGTGCCGACGGGGAACTCGTTGCTGGACGCCGCCGGGGCGCCCGCCTCGCCGGAGAGCGTGACGGTCGATCCGGCACAGACGACGTCGCCCGCCTGCCCGGGGTCCGAGCCCGCGCCGGTGCCGGTGCCGGTGCCGGTACCTGAGCCCGTGCCCGTGCCCGTGCCTTCTCCCGCGCCCTCCTCGCCGGCGGGCGGTGCCGCCTCGGCCGGGGGTGCTTCGGCCGGGGGCGCCGCGCCCGTGTCGCTCGGCCCCACCTCGCACCCGGACGCCGCCTGCTTCCGCCTGATCTCCTCGATCACGTCCTGGCGGTTCTTGATCCGCGCCTCGGACAGGGCGTCCGGAGCGGCCCGCTGGCCGTCGATGAAGCGCTGGTTGTTGGCGAGGGCCGTGTTCAGCCCGTCGCACTCCACCGAGGCCTGGCTGGTGCCGGTCATCGCCACCGCCGTCCCGCCCACCAACGCGACCGCGCCGACGAGCAGGGCGATCTTCTTCTTCCGGCTGAAGGATTTCTTGCGCGACACGTGGGGCTCCTGTTCCCGGCCGCGAAGGGCGGCCGGCTGGGTTCCGTGTGCCGTTACGTACGCGTGGGGAGTCCCTTCCGCTCAAGCGTCCCGGCAGCGACTTCCCTGACACCGGAGCCGGTTCGGATCCCGGTCGTCCGGCGACCGCCTCGTGCACGCCGAGGAGGAGGCGCCGTACGGCCGCGACTGCTGTCGATTGCCCCTCAAACACCGTCTGGCCAGGGGCGATTGTCAGTGGTGGGCGGTAGAATTGTAAGTGTTCGTGAGGGTTCCACCACCGTGCCGGGAGGTCGCCGATGGCCGTTGCCACAATCACGACGAAGCTCTTCGACATCACACAGCCAGCAGCCAGGACCGTGCAGCGCAAGCCACTGCCCGCGGGACAGCCCCGTGAGTGGTACGAGACCCACAACCGCCGCCTGAAGGCCATGCGCCTCGCCATCGCCCTGCTCGACTCGGGTGTGTACCACCCGGCGAACGCGAACAACCGGAAGATCCGTGCGACGGCGTCGCTGATGGGCGTCCATCCCCCGTCGGACACGACGTGCCGCATGGTGCGTGCCCTGATCCGCTACGGGCGCTGAGGGAACCGGCCGCGCCGAAGGGCGGTGAAGGCCGGGAGGAGCGAAGCCCCGGTGCGGGACCGGTGGAGACACCGGTTCCGTACCGGGGCTCGCGCGTACCGCCGGTGACCGGCGGGGGCGGGTGCCCGGCCGTCCGGGGCGTCCGGCATGCTGAGGCCGGTGACCTCTTCCGAAGCCGGGCACATACACATACACGTGCGGACGCGCCGGCCGTCAACGACGGAGCCGCCGCGACCGCCGAGCCCCGCGCGGGCGCGATGAACGCCGTCCTCTTCGGCTTCCTGCCCATCTGGGTGATCACCGGCCTCGGCTGGGTGGCCGCGCGTCATGACGTCCTCGGCAGCCAGGCCCAGCACGTCCTCGGGCGCTTCGCCTTCACCTTCGCCATGCCGGCCCTGCTGTTCCTGGCGATGGCCGGAGCCGACATGACCGCCCTGCTGAACGTCGGCGTCCTCGTCTTCGCCATCAGCCTGATCGCCGTCTTCGCCGCAGGACTTCTGGTCAGCCGCTGGATGTTCCGGCGCAGCCGGGCCGAACAGGGCATCGGCGCGATGGCGGCCGGTTACGTCAACTCCGCCAATCTCGGTATCCCGGTGGCCGTGCACGTCCTGGGCGACACCTCCTTCGTCATCACCGTGGCCCTCTTCCAGATGCTCTTCGTCGCGCCGGTGGTGCTCGTCCTCCTCGATCTGGACGTACGGCGCGAGACCGGCGGACGCGCCGCCCGGATGCTCCAACTGCCCTTCCGCAACCCGATCATCGCGG
Organism: Streptomyces sp. NP-1717; assembly: GCF_022695985.1. GTDB lineage: Bacteria > Actinomycetota > Actinomycetes > Streptomycetales > Streptomycetaceae > Streptomyces. The sequence continues at coordinate 15,702 of NZ_JAAPBF010000025.1, forward strand.
CCTCCCTCGCCGGAGTGGCCGTGTCGGCGTTCGGCCGGCCGCTGCCCGCCGAGGCGACCGCACCGCTCGAACTGCTCGGCGACGCCGCCGTCCCGGCCGCCCTCTTCGCGCTCGGCATGTCCCTCAACACCCGGGTGCGGGCGGACTCCTCCGCACGCGCGGAACGGGCCCTGCTGGTCGCCCTCAAGATCGTCGCCCAGCCGCTGCTCGCCTACGCCGTCGGCCACTGGCTGTTCGGACTGAGCGGTCACACCCTCTTCGCCGTCGTGGTCTGCGCGGGGCTGCCGACCGCGCAGAACGCCTTCATCTTCGCTTCCGAGTACCGGCTGAACACCGACCTCGCCAGGGACACCGTCATCCTGTCCACGCTCTGCTCGATGCTGTCCCTGACAGTGATCACCTGGCTCCTCGTCTGACCCACCGCACCTCGCCGTCGTGCCACTCGTCGGTGGGCTCCAGACCCGCGGCGCGGGCGACGGCCGCCGACGCCGCGTGGTCGGGGTGGACATGGGCGGCGACGTCGCGCACCGAGCGCCGTGCGAGCCAGCCGACCAGCCCGCGCGCCGCCTCGCTCGCGATGCCCCGCCCCTGGAAGCCGGCCCCCACCACCCAGGCGATCTCCGCGACGAGCCCCGCCCCGGACGGGCTGATCGTCGCCTGCACCGTGCCCGTCAACGGCCCCTGCCCCTCCTCGCCTTCCCGGAGCCGGACGACCCAGTTGCACCAGGACTCGGCCGGATCGGCGGGTCCGGCGGCCATGCGCGCGTAGCGCGAGCGCAGCTCGCCGGCGGTCGCGGGCGCACCCCCGATGAAGGTGTGCAGCGCCGGGTCCGACAGCACATCCGCCATCTCCCGCGCGTGCTCCACCCGCTGCGGCACCAGCACCAGCCGCTCCGTCCGGATGACCTCCGCCTCGACGCGGCTCATCGTCCGGCCCTGTGTGCCGGCACCCACCCCAAGTTCTCCATGTGACTCATGGTGACATCGACCACTGACAACCGGTCGCGGCCCGGCCCCGTCGTCCGGCCCGCCGGGCTGACAACGGATTGTCAGTGGCGGGTGCCAGGATTCCCGTCATGTCTCTCGCCGACCTCACCTTCGACCGCTGGCGCGCCCTGGACCGGGACGCCGCGCACCGCCTCGCGTGCGAAGCCGCGCGGTCGGTGGGTGGGCGGCTGGTGGAGTTCGGTGGCACGCCCCGGCCGGGCGGTGTCGTGCACCGTGCGGTGATCGAGCGTGGGGGAGAGCTGTTCGCCCTGATACCCGGCGGTGAGGTGGCGGTCGGATTCGACCTGGAGCGCTGGCGGCCCCTGCCGGAGCAGCTCGACTCCTACCGGACACAGAGCCTTGCCGGTGGATTCGGCTTCGACGACGACCTCGTGGCCCATCTCGCGCGGTGTCTGACACCGAGGCGTACGGCCACGGTGCCCACCGTGCTGATGGCGGTGGAGCCGCGGGAGCTGCCCGAAGAGGCCGAATCCGTCCAGGACTTCCTCACGGAGCGGGGGCTGCGGCTGCCCGCTCCGGACGAGTGGGAGCACGCCTGCGGGGCGGGCGCCAAGACGCTGTTCCGCTGGGGTTCCGCCTGCCCGCTGGACCGGGCGCCGTACGGGGAGCACGACGACCCGGGCGGCCACCGGCGCCGGCCGAACGCCTTCGGGCTGCGCATCGCCCGTGACGTCTACGAGTCGGAGCTGACGTCCGATCCGGGATCCGTCTACGGCGGGGACGGCGGCGAGGCGGTCTGCGGTGGTTACGGCGACTTCGTCGCGTGGCTGCCCCTGGCGACCGCCAACCGCAACCCCGGCATGGCCGAATTCCTCAACGGTCCCGAGGGCGAGGACATGGGCGACGAGTGCGGTCTCCGCCCCGTCCTCGACCTCGGCTGAGCGCTACGCACCCTCGGTTCCGCTTGAAGATCCGATCAATCTCGGTGGCCGATTCCCTTCCCCCGTCGCCCTGTTGAGCGCTGTCCGTACCAGGAGGGAGCGCAAGGGCGACATTTTGTCATGGAGGAAAACTAATCTTCGGATAGTTCGACGCCGACCCTTGACCCTCCTATACCTCCGATGTTCACTACGCCTGACGACGCCGCCGCCTCGTCGAAGATCAGCTCTGGATCAGCCGTAGATCACCCGTCACCGCTTCGCTCAGCCAGCGCCCCCGGGCGCCCCGAGAGAGGACCGGATAGTGCGCTTCGTCTCCCGCGCCCTGATCGCGCTCGTCCTGGCGGCCATGTCGCTCGTCGCCGTACCGCAGGCTCCGCCGGCCGAGGCCGCGGCCACCCCTGCGGCCACCCCCGTGAACACGCCCGTCCGCGCGGCTCCCCGGGCCGCCGCCGCGCCACTGACCAAGGTCCTGGTCTTCTCCAAGACCGCCGGATTCCGGCACTCGTCGATCCCGGCGGGCATCGCGGCCGTGCAACGGCTCGGCGCCGCCAACGGGTTCACCGTCACCGCCACGGAGAACGCCGGCGCGTTCACCGCCGCCAACCTCGCCCAGTACCAGGCGGTGATCTGGCTCTCCACCACCGGCGACGTGCTCAACGCCGCGCAGCAGACCGCCTTCGAGTCGTACGTCGCCTCCGGCGGCGGCTACGTCGGCGTGCACGCCGCGTCCGACACCGAGTACGACTGGCCCTGGTACGGCGGTCTCGTCGGCGCGTACTTCGCCTCCCACCCCGCCACCCAGCAGGCCACCGTCAAGGTCGAGGACCGCGCGTCCGTCTCCACCTCGCATCTGCCGCAGCGCTGGACCCGCACCGACGAGTGGTACAACTACCGCGCCAATCCGCGCGCGGCGGTCAAGGTGCTCGCGAGCCTCGACGAGACGACGTACTCGGGCGGCACCATGGGCGATCATCCGATCGCCTGGTGCCAGGACTACCGGGGCGGACGCTCCTGGTACACCGGCCTCGGCCACACCGAGGAGTCGTACGCGGACCCGGCGTTCACCACCATGCTGCTCGGCGGCATCCAGACGGCGGCGCGCGCCAAGGCCGCCGACTGCCGTCCGGAGACCGGCTACACCCCGCTGTTCGACGGCAGCCGGGCCAGTCTCGACAAGTGGCGGCAGGCGGGGGCGGGCAGCTTCAGCCTCGCCGACGGCACGCTCTCCTCGGTCGGTGGCATGGGCCTGCTCTGGTATCCGGTGACACCGTTCGCCGACTACTCGCTCAAGGCCGACTGGATGATGCCGGGCGACGACAACGGCGGCGTCTTCATCGGTTTCCCCGACCCGCAGGGCGACCCGTGGAAGCCGGTCGACCTCGGCCACGAGATCCAGATCGACGCCTCCGACGGCGACCCGACCCGTACCACCGGGAGTGTCTACAGCTTCAAGGCCCCCGACACGGCGGCCCGCGCCGCCGCGCTCAACCCGCCCGGCACCTGGAACAGTTACGAGATCACGGTGCACGGCCGCCACGTCGAGGTCTTCCTCAACGGTGTGAAGATCAACGACTACACCAGCACCCGTGACATCGCGCTCGGCCACATCGGCCTCCAGAACGACGGCGCCGGTCTGGACATCAGCTACCGCAACGTCCGCATCAAGCAGGACGGGGCGCAGACCACCGATCTGGCGCGGGGCCGGCCGGTCACGGTCACCAGCGTCGAGCCCGGCAGCACGCACGTGGGTGCCAACGCCGTGGACGGCGACTCCACGACCCGCTGGGGCAGCGCGTACGCCGATCCGCAGTCGATCACCGTCGACCTCGGCGGCGTCCGCACCCTCCAGCAGGTCCGGCTCAACTGGGAGACCGCGTACGCCTCCGCGTACACCGTCCAGGCGTCCGCGGACAACGCCACCTGGCGCACCGTCGGCACGGTCACGGCGGGCAACGGGGGCCTCGACGAGATCGCCGTGAGCGGCACCGGACGGTACGTACGGGTCCAGGGCACCACGCGTGCCACGCAGTACGGCTACTCCCTCTGGGATCTCAACGTGTTCGGCACCACGCAGTAACCAGCGACGAGCCACCCCTCGTTCCACCGCCCGGACGACCTGGCGCGCGACAGCCGTCGCGCGCCGGGCCGTCGTGGCGCCCCCACACCCGCGATCGCCCCCTGGAGGTTCCGTGTTGTCGCGCGCCGTCGCCTACCTGACCGCACTGTTAACCCTGTCCGCACTGCTGCTGGCGCCCGGCGCCATGGCGGCCGACCCGGAGGCGGGCCAGAGACCCGCGGACCGTCAGACGGCCCGGGACACCGGCCGGAAGGCCGCCGCGCCCCCGCCCACCAGCGGCTTCGAGAAGGTCAAACTCGACGGCGGGCTGGGCATGGGGGAGCCGATCGAACTCTCCGTACTGCCCGACGGCAAGGTCCTCTACATCAACCGCGGCACCAGCGCCGCCGGCGGCCAGGTCCGCCTCTACAACCCGGCCACCAAGACCACGACGGTCGCCCTGACCCTTCCGCTGGACGCCCGCTTCGAGGACGGGCTGATCGGCATCACCCTGCACCCGAAGTTCGCCACCACCGGCTGGGTGATGCTCTTCTACTCGCCCAAGAGCACTCCACTGGTGAACCGGATATCCCGCTTCACCTTCAGCCAGAGCACCAACACGATCGCCCCGTCCAGCGAAGACATGATCATCGAGTGGCCGACCGAGCGTGAGATGTGCTGCCACTCGGCCGGCTCCATGTCCTGGGACACGGCGGGCAACCTCTACTTCGCGGTCGGCGACAACACCAACTCCGGCGGTGACGCGCAGGGCATGGCCCCGATCGACGAACGCCCGTCCCGGCACGCGCAGTTCGACGCCCAGCGCACCTCCGGCAACGCGAACGACCTGCGGGGCAAGATCAACCGTATCCACCCGGAGGACAACGGCACCTACACCGTCCCGAACGGCAACCTCTTCGCCAAGGGCACCGCGGGCACCCGCCCGGAGGTCTATGTGATGGGCGTACGGAACCCGTACCGCGTCTGGGTCGACAGACAGGCGAACAACACCCTGTACTGGGGCGAGGTCGGACCCGACGCGGGCGCCACCATCCCCGCGCGCGGCCCTGCGGCGTACGACGAGTTCAACCGCGCCACCGGCCCCGGGAACTACGGCTGGCCCTACTGCGGCGGCCCCAACGTGGCCTACAACGACTGGGACTTCGCGGCCAACCAGCCGCGCGGCTGGTTCCCCTGCGGCGGCGGCACCGGCCCGGTCAACAACTCCCCGCGCAACACCGGTATCCAGCAACTGCCGCCCACCAAGACCTCACTGGTGTGGGAGCAGCACGGCGGCAGCAAGGAGTGGCCGCAGCTCGACAACCCGGGCGGTTGCGGTTCGCCCAACCACACCGAGGTCTACCACTACGACGCGAATCTCAACTCCGACGTCAAGTGGCCCCAGTACTACGACAACAAGCTGCTGATCTCCGAGTACTGCCGCAACTGGATCAAGGAGGTCCAGTTCAGCAACGGTGACGCGAGCACCGGTACGCCCACGGCCATCGAACCGGTCCTGGACGGCATGAAGCTCGTCCACCCGATCGACATGGAGTTCGGCCCGGACGGCTCGCTGTACCTCCTGGAGTACGGCAGCGGCTACTTCTCGGGCGCCGAGGACGCCGGTCTCTACAAGATCAACTATGTGCAGGGCGGCCGGTCACCGCTGGCCAAGGCGTCCGTGAACAGGGACAACGGACTCGCGCCGCTGGCCGTCACGTTCTCCAGTGCCGGCAGCAGCGACCCGGACGGCAATCCGCTCAGCTACGCGTGGGACTTCACGGACAACGGCAGCACCGACTCCACCGCCGCCAACCCGTCCTTCACCTATCCCTCGAACGGCGACTTCCGGGCCAGACTCACCGTCAGCGACGGCACCGGGAGATCCGGCACGACGACCCTCCCGGTCGTCGTCGGCAACAACCGCCCCACGCTGACGATCTCGCAGCCACCGGCGGGCGGCGTGTTCGAGTGGAACGAGAACGTCACCGTCACGGCGTCGGCGACCGACCCGCAGGACGGACCGATCGACTGCTCGAAGGTGATCGTACGGATCGCCCTCGGCCACCAGGAACACGCGCACGAGGTCGCCGAAGGCACCGGATGCTCCACCACGTTCAACACCGGGCCGATCCACTCCGGCCTCGACGCCACGCAGTTCTACGTGGTGCGGGCCAGCTACACCGACAAGGGAGCCGCCGGCACCGTACCCCTGACCGGTGAGAAGGAACTCAGCCTGTGGCCCAAGAAGTGGCAGGCGGAGCACTACGCGCAGCTCTCCGGACCGCAGATCATCAACGCGGCCGGGGCCGAGGGCGGCAAACGCCTCGGCGACGTGCAGAACAACGAATGGGTCAAGTACCACCCGGTGAGCCTCAAGGGCGTCACCGGCATCAGGGCCCGGGTCTCCTCCGACAAGGCGGGGAACGTGGCGACCTTCCGGTACGACTCCGTCACCGGCCCCGTGGTCGGGCGGGTGACCGTGCCCAACACCGGTGGCTGGGAGGCGTACACCGACGTCAACGTGCCCGTCACGAACGCGGTTGAGCAGCCGCGTGATCTCTTCGTGGTCTTCACCGGCGGCTCCGGAGCCATTCTCGACCTCGACAGCTACACCTTCACCGGGCCCGGCATCAGCCGTCCCGCCACCCTGAACGGCCGTGGGAGTGATGCACAGTGACCACCGCGAGATCCCTGAGAACGAGCCCGCCCCCGAGGGGGAGAGCGGGACGGACACGCGGCGCCCGCCTCCTCGGCGCGCTCCTCGTCCTCGTCTGCACGGTGACCGGCCTCTCGGGGGTGTCACCGGCCGCGGCCTCGCCCACCGACGCCGCCTTCAACTCCTCGACCGGCGCCCTGAACGTGGACTACGCCAAGTACATGTCCAAGCACGACATCGTCTACAACCGGCCGACCACCGAACCCCAGCACGGCCTCACCGTGGGCAACGGCCGTACCGGCGCGATGGCCTGGCAGAACAACGGCCTCAACATGCAGGTCTCCGGCGTGGACACCTCCCAGCAGACCGCCTTCGGCGCCGGGATGATCAACCTGTCCACCACCCCGGCCATGGACAGCGGCTACTCCACCTTCCAGCAGCGCCTCTCCCTCTACGACGGCACCCTCACCACCAAGTACGACAACAACCGCACCGTCACGGTGATGGGGCAGCCCAACTCCGAGGTCATGGGCATCCATGTGGAGGACAGCCGCTCCGGGGTCTCCGCGATCACGCTCGACCTGAGCCTGTGGGACGTCTCCAACCTCGGCAACAGCGGTGACGTGCCGAACATCGACACCTGGCGGACCGTGTCCACGTACGCGGACTCCACCGGCGCCGGGCTCAGCCGCGGCCAGTCGGATCCGCAGAACTTCGGCTACACCCTCGGCGCGACCGTCGAGGGCGCCTCGTACACCGCGCGGGTCGTGGACGGCCGCAGGGTGCGGCTGTCGATCACACCGGACTCCAGCTACACCATCTGGTTCACCGCGAGCACCCGGCTCAACGCGCCGAGTCACAACTCGGTCGCCGAGGCCAAGCGCGCGCTGGCCGCGGTCAAGGCCACCGGATACACGAGCACCAACACCGCCTACCTCAACTGGTGGCACGCGTTCTGGCAGAAGTCGTTCGTCCAGTACTCCAACGGGTCCCGTGAAGCGGACTACATGGAGAACGTCTACTACCTCTCCACCTACATGATCGCGGCGGCCGGATACGGAAACTATCCCGCCCACTTCATCAACGGCGTCTTCCGGGCCACCGGGGACGCCACGAAATGGAGCAACGCGTACTGGTACTGGAATCAACGGGACATCTACAACTCGTTCCTCGCCTCCAACCACACCGACCTCATCGCCGGGTTCAACAAGCTCTACAGCCGCAATTTCGACGCGCTGAAGGCATACACCCGCACCCGGTACAACGTGGACGGCATCTGGGTGCCGGAGACGATGGGCTGGGACGGCAACGCGCGCGGCACCGTCAACAGCGACTACACGAACAACATCTGGTCGACCGGCACCGAGGCCGCGTACAACATGTACCTCCAGTACACGTACACGAACGACACCAACTACCTGCGGAACACGGCCTATCCGTTCATGCGCGAGGTCGCCAGGTTCTACCAGGCGAAACTGTCGTTCAACAGCTCCACCGGCAAGTACTACGTGGCCAGCTCCCACTCGCACGAGACGTACTGGAACGTCCCCAACGCGATCACGGACCTGGCCGCCGTACGCACCCTGTTCCCGCTCGCCATCAAGGCGAGCAACCAGCTCGGCCTGGACGCCTCGCTGCGTCCGCAGTGGCAGAACATCCTGGACAACCTGATCGCCTACCCGTCCGACACCAACGCCAACACCTATCTGCCGCACACACCCCCGATCGCCCAGACGCGCAACAACGAGAATGTCGCGGCCGAGATCATCTGGCCCTACGACCTCACCGGCATCGGATATCCCGACCAGCAGAAAGCGATCAACACCTGGAACGCCAGGCCCTTCCCGTACGGAAACGTATGGGCCAACGACGCGATCCAGGCCGCCAGACTCGGACTCGGGAACCAGACGCTCCAGGGCATGAAGACGATGCTCCAGAAGTACCAGAACTATCCGAACGGCATGACCAGCAACACCAACGGCGTCCTCGAATACCTCGGTGTGCACCTGGCCGCGACGAACGAATCGCTGCTCCAGTCGTACAACGACAAGATCCGGGTCTTCCCCGCCGTCCCCACCGACTCCACCTTCGTCGGCAAATTCAGTCTGCTCGCCAAGGGCGGATTCATGGTCAGCTCGGAGAGGGAGGCCGGTGAGGTCAAGTACGTCGGAATCAAGAGCCAGTTCGGCAACGCCGCCCGCGTCGTCAACCCGTGGGGGACACAGGAGGTCAGGGTCCGCAGGACCTCCGACAACGCCGTCGTGACGACATCCAGCAGCGCCGAGATCACCTTCAACACCGCGGCGAACCAGGTGTACGTGGTCGAGCGGACCGCCAAGCCGCTCGGTTCCTACACCTCGACGCAGCTCACCGGCACCGCGAACCAGGGCATGAAGTCGCTGGCCGGCACCAGCTCCACGCTGGGCTCGAACGCGACCTCCGACCCGATGGTGAACAACACGGCGCTCACGTACGACAGCAACTGGCACCTCACCAACAGCCGCGGCTACGGCGACTTCAACGACGACACGCACCACAGCACCACCGTGGACGCGGTGGCGTCGTACACGTTCACCGGCACCGGAATCCAGTATCTGTCCGAACGCAACGGCGACATGGGGACCGTCGACGTCTACCTGGACAACGTCTTCCAGGCGACGGTGAACCTCAGGGCCGACGGCGCGAGACAGGTCCAGCAGGTCGTGTGGCAGAAACAGGGGCTCGCACGCGGCTCCCACACGATCAGGATCGTCAACCGCAGCACGTCGGTGGGGATGGTGGACGCGCTGCGCATCACCCCATGACACCCCACTTCGGCCGCCGGCCCTGACCGTGGCCCCGCGCGGAGGGACGCCGTGCGGGGCCACACCCATGAGGTGGCGGGGGCACCCGGCATAGTGAGGGCATCTCCCGCGCGTCAGTACGGGTAGGCAGGGCCGGCCGGCCCGCCGGGAGAAGAAGGTGACGATGGATGCCGCAAGCCGGGAAAGCTTCCTGGAATTCGTGACGAACAGATCGACGGCCCTGCTGAGAACCGCGGTGCTGCTCAGCGGCGGCGACCGCCACGCGGCCGAGGACCTGCTGCAGAACGCGCTCGTCAAGGCCGCCGGCCGCTGGCACCGGATCGACGAACCGGAGGCGTACGTACGGCAGATCCTCTACCGGCAGCAGGTCAGCCGCTGGCGGCTGAAGGGCAGGCGCAAGGAACTCACCGTCGCCGAACCGCCCGACCCCGGCGCCGACGCCCGGACCGCGCACGCCACCGACGCCACCGCCGCTGCGGAACTGCGCCTCGTCATGCGCGACGCGCTGTCCCGGCTCACCGCGCGGCAGCGCGCCGTACTCGTCCTGCGCTACTTCGAGGATCTGCCCGAGGCCGACGTCGCCCGCCTGCTCGGTGTCTCGGTCGGCACGGTCCGCTCCACCACCCACCGCTCACTCGCCCGCCTGCGCGTCCTCGCGCCCGAACTCTCCCTGCTCGACCCGTCCGACGGCGGTCGACAGCAGCCTCCGTCCCGTGACTTCGCCCCCGTGGAGGTACGACCGTGAACGTCGAGGAACTCCTGCGGGAGTCGCTGCGCGAGCAGGCCGCCGACACCATGACCGCCCCCGCCGGCCTGGCGGACCGGGTCCTCGCGGGCCGGCGCCGGCGCCGGACACGCGCCCTCGCCGGGGCCGCCGCCACGACCGCCCTGGTGATCGCCGCCGCCGTGGCAGTGCCCGCCGCGCTCGACCGGGACGGCGAAGCCACTCGACTGGCGAGCGAGATCTCCCGCGGCAAGACCCTCACCCACGTCGACCAGTCGCCGCCGCGCGACCTGATTGCGGCCGGCGACCAGGCGCTCGCCGCGTACTACACGGTCCGTATGGACAAGCGGCCCAACCGCGACGAGATCATGACCCGCACCTACTCGGTGCTCGACCAGAAGACCGGCAGGTACGAGGTGGACGCCCGCTGGGCCTATCTGGCGGTCGCGCCCGGCATGCGCACGGCAGCGGTGCTGGAACGCCGGCTGCCCGCGACGCGCGTGGGAATTCTGGATCTGCTCACCAAGAAGGTCACGCGCTGGATTCCGGTCGAGGGGGGCGTCGGCGCGGTCGAGTTCTCCCCGGACGGGAAGCGGCTGATCGCCACGACGTACGACAAGAACCCGGACCACTACTACTGGTCGAAGAAGGTCCAGGTCAACGACACGATGGAGCCGCAGCGCGTCTACTCCCGGACGGGCTTCGCGATCGTCGACGTCGAGTCCGGCGAGTCCGACTGGCACGAGGTGCCCCCCTACAGGATGCCGGGGGACATCGAGGGGCTCGGTTCGGGCGAGAAGCTGCGGTTCAACGCCGACGGCACGCGGGTGTACGAGTTCATCAACATGGCCCCCGGCCGGATCTTCCGCGATCTGCGCGGCGAGGAGGTGGCGGCCCCGCCGAAGGAGAGGCATGTCGACCTCATGATGGCCCCGGCCGGACTCTCCCCGGACGGTGAACTCGTCGCGGGCGGCTTCGCCGGCGGAGCGCGTACGACGGCCACCGAGGTTCTCGACCCCGGCACCGGCGAACGCGCGGCCAAGCTGAAGGGCCAGGAACTCCTCGCGTGGGCCGACGACAAGCGGCTGATCGCCTGGGACATCGCGCCCGGCGGCAACGAGTTCGAGAACCGGCTCGTGCTGATCACCATCGGCAGCGACAAGGTGGTCTCGCTGAGCGGAGCCCGTACACCCAAGGACTACTCACCGGGCCGCTGGGAACCGGTCTTCGCCAGGCGCTGACGCCGCGTCCGGCGGACCCGGGACCGCCGGGGGGCGGCCCCGGAGCCGGTGGCGCCGGAGCGCGCGCAGCAGCACGGGGAGCCACGGGGCGGCGCCGGCGGCGAGCAGGAGTGACAGCAGCGGCAGGCGCCACCAGGACGAGAGGTGCGCCGGCGGCGGGGCCGGGGTCTCCGCGACCCATGGCCGGGCCGTCTTCGACCACGCGACGAACGCGTCACCGATCGGGATCAGCCCGAAGGCGTAGCGCTTCGTCCACGGGGTGCTGACCGGCAGGCCGAGCAACTCCCCGTAGTTGGCGATCCCTTCGGCGAGCGAGGTGTCGCCCTGGACCTGGGCGGCGCCGAGCGTGACGACCGTCGCCGACAGACTCACCCCGAGGGGGAGCGGCCCGGAGTCGACGTCGGCGGGGCCGTCCATGCCCTTCGGATACTCCCTCGTCGTCGGCCCGAGACCGAGCGGGGTGACGACGTACCGGTCACGGAAACGCACGTACTGCTCGCGGGCGAAATCCGGTTCGATGTCGGGGAGGAACCGGTGGATGATGCTCTGCGAGGTGCCCCTGGCGACTTCCAGGGGGTCGCCGGTGCCGGGGGCGACGCGGTGCGGCAGCAGTCCCGTACGGGGGTCGAGACGCTGCCGCACCTCGTCGATCCACCGCTCCACGGTGCCCGTGAACCGGGCGGGGAGCAGGGTGTCGTGCAGCCGCAGCGAGGCCATCGCCACGGTCGAGTCGACCGGCCACGCCTGCCCCGGATAGGCCGCCAGATAGGGCGACTCGGAGTCGTCGAAGGCCGCGCCGAGGGCCGCGGAGTCCGCCGCGAACCGCCGTATCTCCGCGCTCTCGCGCTCGCCCTCCGGCAGCAACGACAGCACGCCGCCGCGCAGCCAGTTGGTCCAGCCGCGGTAGAAGACCCCGTACGACGGCACCAGTTCGGCGCTGAATGCGGCCCTCCCCTCGGCCGAGTCCAGCCGCCCCAGCGCCCACCGCGACTCCCGTACCGCCTCGGCACGGGCCCCACCGGCCGGCTCGCGCATCCCCAACTCGACCCAGCTCAGGCCGTACAGCGCGTGCAGGAAGAAGTACCCCTCCGGGAACTGCTGTTGTGCCCCGGCTCCGGCGCCGTCGTCCAAGGCCGCGCGTATGAAGGTGAGTTGAGCACGTACTCCGCCGGGTTCACCGGCCGTGCCCCCGGTGGCGGGCGCCACCAGCCGCACCGCTCCGAGCAGCGCACACCCACTGACGATCACGGCGACCACGAGGCGCACCCGGCGCAGGACGTGACGCACGGGTGCTGACGGCTGCTTCGGCATCCGCCGATCCTATGCGCGGCAGGTCGGCCACGGCGGCGGACGTCGTCGAGGTGGCGCGGCACCGCGGCGCCCCGGCGCACGGCACCACCGGACGCCCGCCCACAGGTCGGGGGCCCGGTGTCCGACCCCCGTCGTACGCTGAATCCCCTACGAGCGGGACAGGAGGCCGGGGTGGGCGGGACGACGATGAGCGACGCGACGGTGGCCGAGGTGATGGCCGAGCTGGCCGAGCTGGAGGACGCGGGAGTTCGCGCGGTGAACGAGAGACACGGTGACGACCACGGTGTGAACCTCGGCAAGCTGCGCGCGCTCGCGAAGCGGCTGAAGACACGGCACGAACTCGCGTGCCGGCTCTGGGAGACGGACGACACCGCGGCCCGGCTGCTGGCGATCCTGATCTGCCGCCCCAAGGCGTTCGAGCGGGACGACCTGGACGCCATGGTGCGCCGGACGCGCGCGCCGAAGGTGCACGACTGGCTGGTGAACTACGTGGTGAAGAAGAGCCCGCACGCCGAAGCGCTGCGGACGGCCTGGTCCGCCGACCCGGATCCGGTGGTCGCGAGCGCGGGCTGGGCCCTCACCACGGAGCGCGTGGCGAAGAAGCCCGACGGTCTCGACCTCACAGGACTGCTCGACGTCATCGAGGCGCGGATGAAGGACGCCCCCGAGCGCCTCCAGTGGTCGATGAACAACTGCCTGGCCCGGATCGGGATCGAGCACGCCGGACACCGCACCCGCGCGATCGACATCGGTGAGCGCCTGGGAGTGCTCAGGGACTACCCCACGTCCCCGGGCTGCACGTCCCCGTTCGCGCCCACCTGGATCAACGAGATGGTGCGCCGGAGCCGGACCGAGTGACCCGCGTTCTACCGCTCGGGGACGACCGCAACCGGAGCGGAACAGCGGTGCAGGACGGCGTGGTTCATGTGCCCGACACGGGCGACGCCCCGCCGGCGGCGACGGGCTTCGAGGCCGAGCACCACCAGTGACGCCCCGGCACCGGCGTCCGCCAGTTCACGGGCGGGCTTTCCGCCCGGGGGGTGTTCCCGGACGGCGACGGCCGGATAGCGCTCCGACCACGGAGCCAGCGTGCCCCGAAGCAGCTCCTCGTCCCGCCCGGGCTCCGCCGCCCGCCGGACCTGATCGGCCTCCGGGCCGTGCGCCGACCGCGCCGGACGGTGCCGGCCGTGGATCACGTCGAGCCGTACCGAGCGCAGTGACGCCGCCTCGAAGGCGAACCCGAGCGCCTCCTCGTTCGGCCGGCCGGGATCGACGCCGACGACCACCGGACCGGGATCCTTCGTGCCGGACACGTCGTCCCCGCGCTCCCCGCCCTCGTACTCACCGTGCTCCGCCGCCCCACGGCCGGAACCGACGAGGACGACGGGCCGCTCGGTGACCGACACGGTGGCGGACGCCACCGACCCCCCGAGAAATCCGGCGCGTGTGCCGAGCCCTCCGACGCCGATAACCAGCAGCCCGCTCTCCGCGGCGGCGCGGCACAGCATCTCCGGGGGAGGCCCCGTCAACCGCTCCGTCGTGATGTCGAGGCCGGGGTACTGGCGGCGCAGCTCGGCCGCCGTCTCCACCGGCACCCGGCGGGACCACTGCTCGGCCATCTCGTTCGAGGCCAGCGACGCCCGCGCGTAGGGCTGCCACTCCCATGCGCTGACAAGCCGCAGCGGCGCGTCCCTGAGCGACGCCTCGTGCGCGCCCCAGCGGGCGGCCAGGACGCTCCCGGCCGTGTTGTTCATACCGACGGTCACCGGACGTGTCATACAGCGCCTGCCTCACTCCCGCTCCGGGACGATCGCGACGGGACAGGGCGCGTCACGCAGCATCGCGTGATCGACCTGCCCGAGCTGCGGGCCGAAGTCCCCGTGCGCCCGGCGGGCTCCGACGACGAGAAGATCCGCAGGGGCCGCCGCTTCCAGCAGCGTCCGGTGTGCCGTGCCCCGCACGACCACGCGCCGGACGGTCACCTCGCCGGCGTCCTCGCCCGCCGCGGACAGGGCGGTGTCCACGTACTCGTCCGCCTGCCGCTGGTACGTCCTCAGCCGGTCACCGCCGGACGGCGGACGTGGCACGGCGAGGTGGCGCGGGCCGCGCCAGGCGCGTACGGCCACGAGTTCGCACCCCCTCGACCGGGCCTCACGGAACGCGAAGCGCGCCGTCACGCCGCTCGCCGCGGTGTCTCCGACCCCGAGAACGACCCGACCGGGGCGGGCCCCGGTCTCCGGTTCCCGGCCGCGTACCACGACGACCGGGCAGCGGGCCCGCGCGGCGACGGACAGGCTCACGGACCCCGGGAACCGGCCGGTGAGCGGGCCGTGTTCGCGGGAACCCAGCACCAGCAGGGCGGCGTCGGCCGACTCCTCCATGAGCGCCGTCACGGGCTCGTCGGGCCGGATGTCGGTGGTCACCTCCACCCCGGCGGCCGGACCCCGGGCACGGTCCTTCGCCATCGCGACGAGACTCTCGGCGAGCACCTGCTCCGACGGACGGTCCTCGGCAGGCCCGGACCGTACTCCCTCGTAGTGCTCCCAGACGGACGCGTGGACGATCCGCAGCGGCAGACCCCGGCGCGCCGCTTCACCTGCCGCCCAGTCCAGCGCCCGGAAACCGCCCTCCGATCCGTCGACGCCCGCGACCACCGGAAGCTCCATCACTCCCACGGCCTCTCCTCCCGGGTTCGGGTTCCTGTGCCACTCCCTGTCGATCTGTCGATCTGTCGATCAGTCCTCGATCGTCAGCACCTCGTGGACGGAGCGGCGTGGTGTGCGGGGCCCTCGCGGGCCGTAGCCCAGCCGCAGGACCATCTGGACGTGCCCCGTCCCCGAGACCGGATCGCGCAGCAGCCACCGCAGGTCGGACCGTTCGAGCGCCTGGGTGGCGAAGGAACTCGTCAGCCCGTGCGACGTGGCGACGAGGAGTACACGTTCCAGTGCCTGCCCCGCCCGCAGCCAGTCGGCCGGCCCGTCCGCCGCCGTGCTGAGCAGCGCCAGCTGGGGGCGGTCCTCGAAGTCGGCCATGGGCCGGCCCTTCACCACGTCGAGCCCGGCGAAGTCGCGGGCGGGCGCGGTTCCGCCGCGTTTGCGCGGTCCGAACGCGTAGTCCGGCACCCCGTCCCTGCCGGCGTCGGCCCGGGAGTTCCTGGTCCACCCCGCCCTCTCCGCGTTCCGGTCGGGGTCCATGAGGTCGTAGCCCTCGGAAGCCTCGATCAGGTCCAGCACGGACCGCAGGTGCGGGCCGGAGAGAAACGTCAGCCCGGCGCCTTCGAGACGGGCAGCGCCGCCGAGCGTGTCCCGCAGCGCCTGCGGAATCTCACGCTCGGCGAACGGGAACCGGCTCGTGTGCCGTTCGCGGATCGCCGGATACAGCTCCGCCAGCGCGTCCCCGGACGTGGGGGGGCCGATCCGTACGGTCGCCAGCAGCTGTGGCGCCGACGCGTCGGGGAGCAGCGTCGTCTCGCAGCGCCGGCCGAGACGGGCGAGCGCCACCCGCAGATTGAGGAGCGCGGCCCCGCATCCCACGTGCAGACCCCGGCCGTCCCGGTCCTCGTGCGGCATGGCACGCGACAGATCCGCGGACATCGTGATCGTGCCGGTGCCCGGGGTGTACCGGAAGAGCCACGGCTGTGCGTTGTGCATCGACGGTGCGGCCGTGGCATCCGACACCAGCCCCGTCACCGTCAGCTCGTCGATCGTCTGTGCGGACACGGCGCCTCCCGGGCTTCGTCGTGCTTCCAGCGTGGCGGCGCGACGGGGTCCGGGGCAGGGGCCGACCGTCCCCTTCCCGGAGCCAGGTCGACCCCCTGTGGCAGACGGTCCCGGGGCCTGTCGCCGCCCGACAGGGCCGAGTGGCACCTGCTGCGCCCCGCCCGCCGGCGTCACGCTGGATGGTGTGACCCCGGTCCTGGGCGGATCACAGCCCGGACCCGGCGGCGCATCACCCGGAAGGGGGCCGTCATGAACCGTGCCGTGACCGTCGGCCTCGACGGCACGCCCGAATCACTCACCGCGGCCCGCTGGGCCGCGCGGGAGGCGGAGCTGCGCGGGGCGACCCTGCGGATGATGCACGCGTGGGTGCTGCTCTCCGAGGAGTGGGACCGGCCGCCCGCCAAGGAGGACGACCCGAACTACTGGCCGAAGTGGATCGTCGAGCAGGCGCGGAGAAGCGTCGAGCCGCTCCACCCCGGCCTGCCCGTGGTCGAGGACCTGGTGGCGGAGGATCCGGTGGACGCGCTGCTGGCGGCGGCCGAGGAGTCGGACCTGCTGGTGCTCGGTTCGCGGGACATGGCACCCATGGCGAGCTACTTCCTCGGCGACATCGGACTGCACGTCATGGTGCGGGCACGCGCCCCGACCGTATTCGTGCGGGCGCGTGACGACTCCGTACCGGCCACCGACGAGGGCGACGTGGCGCTGGCCCTCGGCCTGCACGGCCCGTGCGACGAACTGCTGGAGTTCGCGTTCGCCGCCGCGGCCCGGCGCGGAGTCACGCTGCGCGCCGTGCACGGCAGGAACCTGCCGGCCTCCGCCTACACACGGGGCGGCATCGTCGCCGACCCGTACCTCCCCGGCGTGGTCATCAGGGGCGCCCAGCGGGAGCTGGCCGACACGCTCCGCCCCTGGCGCGAGAAGTTCCCGGACGTGCGGGTGGTCGACACCGTGCGGGCGGAGAGCCCGGCGAAGGCTGTCGTACGGGGAGCGGCGGGCGCCGGCCTCCTCGTCGTCGGCCGCCGGGAGAAGCGGCCGAGGGCCGCGGCACGCGTCGGCAACGTCCTGGGCGCGGCCGTGCACCACGCACCGTGCCCGGTGGCGATCGTCCCGCACAGCTGACACGACGGTGCGCGGGACCGGCAGGACACACGGGGAGGGGCGCATGCCCGTACCCGGCAGACGGAAAGGCGACGGCGGGGGCAGGAGGAGGCGACCACGATGACCGACACGGAGCCGGACCATGGTTTCCGGCCCGACGCCCCCGTACCGCACCGCTCCGACCTCGGCCGCCGGGTGGCGGTCCGGCGCCAGGAGCTGGGGCTGACCCGTGAGGACGTGGCGGTGCGCGCGGGCTCGGCCCCCGGCTACATCCAGTACCTGGAGGAGTGCGTGGCGGCGCCCGGCACGGGGTTCCTGCTGCGCCTGGCCGACGCGCTGGAGACCACGGTCACGGAGCTGGTCGGCGGGTCGGCCGATCTGCCGCCCGGCCTCGGGGCGGCGGGCTTCGATCCCGAGCTGACCACGCTGAACGCGGAGGAGTGCCGGGGGCTGCTGTCCACCCACGGGGTGGGAAGAGTGGCCGTGAGCCGGCGCGGCGCGCCCGCGGTGTATCCCGTGAACTACACCGTCGACGACGACCTGGTGGCCTTCAGGACCTCACCGGAAGCGGCGCCGGCGGACGCCCGTGACCAGTCGGTCGCGTTCGAGGTGGACCACATCGACGAGGCGTTCAGCCAGGGCTGGAGCGTTCTGGTCATCGGCGACGCCCACACGGTCACCGATCCCGGGCGGATACTGCGCCTGGAAGAGCGCGCCCACACCCTGCCCTGGGCCGGCGGCGACCGCGGACTGTGGATCGGTGTCACGCCGACCGAGATCACCGGGCGCCGGATCCGGCAGCGGCGGAGCGGGCGGCCCGCGTAGGGCGCCGGGCGAAGGCGGCCGGCACGGCCCGGCCCCGCGGAGGCCGGTCGGCCGGGGCCGCGTCCCGGGATGCGGTGACGGAGCCAGTCGCTACCGTGGAAATGCGGGCCTCGTGGAGGCCCCGACGGCAGGACTGCCCCGACGGAGGACTCGTGGGCGACGACACGGGCAGGAACGGCGACGACGACGTACGAGGACGGCAGGACGTCCTGCCCGCGGAGCTGCGGGCACAGCTCGGCGCCGTACAGCACGGCAATCCCGAATCGGTGCAGACCCTGCTCCAGGCCGTACTCTCCGTCGGACGGGAACTGGACCTCCCCCAGGTGCTGCGCCGCATCGTCGAAGCCGCGGTGGTGCTGGTGGACGCCGAGTACGGAGCCCTGGGCGTCGTGGAGGAGGACACGAGGCTCTCCCAGTTCCTCACCGTCGGCGTCGACGCGGACCGGGCGGCCGCCATCGGACACCTTCCCCGAGGGCACGGCATCCTGGGTGAACTCATCCGCCACCCGAGGCCGTTGCGCCTGTCCGACCTGACGAGCCATCCGGCGTCCTACGGGTTTCCGCCGAACCATCCCCCCATGCACTCCTTCCTCGGCGTGCCGATCAGGGTCCGCGACACCGTCTTCGGCAACCTCTACCTGACCGAGAAGCGCGGCGGCGGGGAGTTCGACGACGACGACGAGACCGTCCTGTCCACGCTCGCCGTGGCCGCCGGGGTCGCGATCGAGAACGCACGGCTCTACGAGACCGCGAGGGACCGGCAGAGCTGGCTGCGGGCCAACGCGGAGGTCGTCGCCGACCTGCTGTCCGGGGCGAACGAGGCACAGGTGCTGCGGCTGATCGTCGACCAGGCGCGCCACATCCTCTCCGCCGACCTCGGGGTGCTGGCCCTCCCCGACAGGGACGGCGCGTCGCTGCGGGTCGCCCTCGCCGCCGGGGTCGACGCGGACGCGCACCGCGGTCTGCTGCTGCCCCGGGAGGGTTCGTTCGTCGGCGCCGCTCTGCAAGCCGGAAAGCCGCTCATCAGCGCCGATGTGGAACACGACCCCAGGATCACGGCGGGACCGCCCCGGTGGGGCGGGCTGGGACCGGCCGTCGCCGTGCCGATGATCGCCAGCGAGGAGGCGCGGGGCGTCCTGCTGCTCGCCAGGCTCCGCTCGGGCGCGCGGTTCACCGGGACCGAGACGGCGCCCCTCCAGACGTTCGCCGCACAGGCGGCGCTGGCCATGGAGCTCGCCGAGCGCCGGCGCGCCTCCGAGCAGATGACCGTGCTGGAGGACCGCGACCGGATCGCCAGGGATCTGCACGATCTGGCGATCCAGCGGCTCTTCGCCACGGGGATGACCCTCCAGAGCGTCGTCCGGTTCGTCGACCACCCCGGTGCGCAGGAGCGACTGCTGCGGGCCGTGGACGACCTGGACGAGACCATCAAGATCATTCGCTCGACGATCTTCGGGCTGCGTGTCCGTGAAGCGGGACGCTCCCACCGGGGGCTGCGGGGGCGCGTCACCGACACGGTCCAGCAGGCGGTGCGCTCCCTCGGCTTCACCCCGTCCCTGCGGATGGAAGGCCTGCTCGACACGGATGTCCCTGCCGAGGCCGCCGAGCATGTCGTCGCCGTACTGGCGGAGGCGCTCAGCAACGTCGCGCGGCACGCGCGGGCCGGCTCCGCGTCGGTGTCGCTGGTGGTGCGCGGCGGCGTCCTGACGCTGTCGGTCGCGGACGACGGGGTGGGCATCGGGTCGGAGGGCCGCAGGAGCGGGCTGACGAACCTCGCCAAGCGGGCGCAGGGACTCGGCGGCACCATGACGCTCGAAGCGCCGGGCGACGGGGGTACGCGGCTCGTATGGACGGTGCCGGTCGTCCCGGGCTGATCCCCCTCGCGGTACGCGGTCGGGAGAACGCCGAACGGGCCGTTCGGGCCACCCCCGATGCCGGACGGCCCCTGCCCGTGCCCGGCCACGGCAGGCAGTCTTGGATACCAAGACCCGTCCGGCGCGATGGTGGGACCGTCGCCGGAGCGGACCCGGGAGGTACGGCCATGACCATGACCCTGCTGAACGCTCTGCCCGGTCAGGGGCGGGAGCGTCTGATGAACTGCTCCCGTCCGGTGTCCTTCGCGGCCGGCACCCGGATCTTCGAGGACCGCGGTCCGGCGGACCGGTTCTGGGTCATCCGCACGGGCGCGGTCAATCTCGATCTGCACGGGCCCGGGCAGAACGCGGGCACGCTGGAGATGCTGGGCCACGGCGACCTGCTGGGATGGTCCTGGCTGGTACCGCCGTACACGTGGCGTCTGGGCGCCGAGGCCTTCAGCATGGTCCGGGCGGACGAGTTCGACGCCCGCGCCGTACGCGCTCTGTGCGACGAGGACCCCGTACTCGGACTGGAACTGACCCGCCGGGTGCTGGAGGTCGTGGCGGACCGTCTGCAGGCGACACGGGTCCGTCTGCTGGGCGTGTACGCCCCCCACGGCAGCGACAGCACCTTGGCCGTCGAGTGACGGGGCCGAGTGCTTCCGCGTTCTGGTGCGCCCGGACAGTAAGCCGCTGATCAGCGGCTTTCGCCCTCGTGGCCGTCCGGCCGGACCACGTGGCCGTCCGCCCGCGAGGCCGCCTGCGTGGCGAGAACGGCGGCCTGGATGCGCCGTTCGACACCGAGCTTGGCCAGCAGCCGCGAGATGTGGTTCTTGACCGTCTTCTCGGAGAGATAGAGACGTCCGCCGATCTCACGGTTGGTGAGTCCTTCCCCGATCAGTACGAGGATCTCCCGCTCACGGGGGGAGAGCTGCGACAGGGCGTCCTGCTCCGACGCCGCCCCGTCCTCCTCCCCGCGAAGGCTCTTCATCAGCCGGGTCGTGGTCGCCGGGTCGAGCATGGACTGGCCGGAGGCGACGGTCCGTACGGCCGCGACCAGGTCCGATCCCTTGATCTCCTTCAGTACGTATCCGGCGGCCCCGGCCATGATCGCGTCGAGGAGGGCGTCGTCGTCGTCGAACGACGTGAGCATCAGGCAGGCGAGGCGGGGCATGAGGGAGCGCAGCTCGCGGCAGACGGTGATTCCGTCACCGTCCGGGATGCGTACGTCGAGCACGGCCACATCCGGGCGCAGGGCCGGGCCACGCGCGAGCGTGTGGGCGGCCGTGCCCGTGTCGCCGACCACCTCGATGTCGGGTTCGGCGTCGAGGAGGTCCTGTACGCCGCGCCGTACGACCTCGTGGTCGTCGAGCAGGAAAACCCGGATCGGGTTCGAAGGCGAGAACTCCCGCACCTCGCTCATTTCGGCCCTTCCGCCGGTCGTGGACCTGATCCCCGTTCCATCGTGGCCCACCTTCCGGAACCGGGCCAGGGCCGAACGGGCCCATGCGCCCGCCGGAGGACTCCGGCTCTCCTCACGGGGCAGGCGCCTGGTCGGACCTCCCACGCGTGGGCGGGGCCGGTGGTGCGTTGGCCGGAAGCGCCCGCCGGGGGGAGGCTGGAATACGGCGCCCGGCTCTACGAAGCTCCGGAGGAACCGATGCGAGACGTGAGTACGCCGGTGCACGACCCGGCGACCGGCCCTGCCGCCGACGCAGGCAACGGCGCGGGCAAGGCCGCAGGCAACGGCGCGGGCCCGGCCCCGCGCACCGGCTCCGTCACCGACACGGAACTGGCCAACCTGGACGCGCACTGGCGTGCCGCCAACTACCTGGCGGTCGGCCAGATCTACCTCATGGGCAATCCGCTCCTTGAAGAACCGCTGCGCCCGGAGCACATCAAGCCCAGGCTCCTCGGCCACTGGGGCACCTCACCGGGGCTCAACCTCGTCCACACCCACCTCAACCGCGTCATCAAGGCCCGGAACCGGGACGCCCTGTGCGTCTGGGGGCCGGGCCACGGCGGCCCGGCGGTGCTGGCCAACGCCTGGCTGGAGGGAAGCTACTCCGAGACGTATCCGGACATCGGGCGCGACGCGGACGGCATGGCCCGCCTCTTTCGCCAGTTCTCCTTCCCGGGCGGGGTGCCCAGCCATGTGGCACCCGAGACCCCCGGGTCGATCCACGAGGGCGGCGAACTCGGCTACTCCCTCGCCCACGCCTACGGCGCCGCGTTCGACAACCCGGACCTCCTCGTCGGCTGTGTCATCGGCGACGGTGAGGCCGAGACCGGCCCCCTGGCGGCGTCGTGGCACTCCAACAAGTTCCTCGACCCGGTCCGCGACGGCGCGGTCCTCCCGATCCTCCATCTCAACGGCTACAAGATCGCCAATCCGACGGTGCTCGCCCGGATCCCCGAGCAGGAGCTGGACGAACTGCTGCGCGGTTACGGTCACGAGGTGCTGCACGTCACGGGAGACGAGCCGTACGCCGTCCACCGGGCCATGGCCGAGGCCATGGACACCGCGCTCGACACGATCGCCCTCATCCAGCGCACCGCCCGCGAGGAGGGTGTCACCGAACGCCCGCGCTGGCCGGTGATCGTCCTGCGTACCCCCAAGGGCTGGACTGGACCGGCCGCCGTCGACGGACTGCCGGTCGAGGGGACCTGGCGGTCCCATCAGGTGCCGCTGCCCGGCGTACGCGAAAACCCCGACCACCTGAGGCAGTTGGAGGCATGGCTGCGTTCCTACCGGCCGCAGGAGTTGTTCGGCCGTGACGGCCGTCCGCTCCCGCAGGTGCTGGACTGCGTGCCCGAGGGCCCGCTCCGGCTCGGCTCGACACCGCACGCCAACGGCGGCCTGCTGCTGCGGGATCTGCCCGTACCGGCCCTGGAGCCGTACGCCGTGCGGGTCGACCGTCCCGGCGCGAGCCTCAACCAACCGACGCAAGTCCTGGGCGACTTGCTGGAATCGGTCATGGAAGCCACGAGCGAGCGCCGCGACTTCCGCGTCGTCGGTCCCGACGAGACCGCGTCCAACCGGCTCCAGGCGCTGTACGGAGCCACCGGAAAGGCGTGGCAGGCCACGGCCCTCGGCGTGGACGAACACCTCGACCGGCACGGGCGCGTCATGGAGATCCTCTCCGAACACACCTGCCAGGGCTGGCTGGAGGGCTATCTCCTCACCGGGCGGCACGGGTTCTTCTCCTGCTACGAGGCGTTCGTGCACATCGTCGACTCGATGGTCAACCAGCACATCAAGTGGCTGAAGGTGTCCCGCGCCCTGCCGTGGCGACGGCCGATCGCCTCCCTCAACTACCTGCTCACCTCGCACGTCTGGCGCCAGGACCACAACGGCTTCTCCCACCAGGACCCCGGCTTTGTCGACCACGTACTCAACAAGAGCCCCGAGGTCGTACGGGTCTATCTGCCGCCGGACACCAACACCCTGCTCTCCGTCGCCGAGCACGTGCTGCGCAGCCGTGACTACGTCAACGTCGTCGTCGCGGGCAAACAGCCCACCTTCGACTGGCTCACCCTGGACGAGGCACGCGCGCACTGCGCACGCGGGGCGGGCGTCTGGGAGTGGGCCGGCACCGAGCGGGAGGGGGACGAACCGGATGTGGTGCTCGCCTGCGCCGGGGACGTACCGACCCAGGAGGTGCTCGCCGCCTCCCAGCTGATCCGCCGTCATCTGCCCCGACTCGCGCTGCGCGTCGTGAACGTGGTCGACCTGGCCAGGCTGCTTCCCGAGACGGAGCATCCACACGGACTGTCCGACAGCCAGTACGATGCCCTGTTCACCCGCGACAGGCCGGTGATCTTCGCGTACCACGGCTATCCGTGGCTGATCCACCGACTCGCCTACCGCCGTACCGGCCACCCGAATCTGCATGTGCGCGGGTACCAGGAGACCGGCACCACCACGACCCCGTTCGACATGGTGGTGCTCAACAAGATGGACCGGTACCAGCTCGTCATGGACGTCATCGACCGTGTCCCCGGGCTCGCGGTCCGGGCCACGCGGGCGCGACAGGCCATGGAGGACGCCCGCCTGCGCCACCACACCTGGATCCGGGAGCACGGGACCGACCTCCCCGAGGTGGCCGACTGGACGTGGCACCCCGTCACGCACGGCGGCGACGGGCCCACGCGTTGAGCCCCGCGCGGACGGACGAGGGCCGGACCGCGCACGCCTGGACCTGGACGTACGACGGATTCGACCCGGAGCGCGAACGCCTCCGTGAAGCGCTGTGCACCCTGGGCAACGGCTACTTCGCCACCCGCGGAGCGGCGTCCGAGACGTCCGAGGGCCCCTCGCACTCTCCGGGCACCTACGCGGCCGGCTGCTACAACCGGCTGACGTCGAGTGTCGCGGGGCGCCGGGTCGAGAACGAGGACATGGTCAACCTGCCCAACTGGCTGCCGCTGCGCTACCGCGTGCGCCCCGAGGGGCAGCGCCCCGGGCCGTGGCTGTCGCCCGGCGGCCCCGAACTCGTCGAGCACGGGCAGACGCTGGACCTTCGGCACGGCACACTGACGCGGCGGTCGCTGTACGCGGTGGGGGAGGGCGGCGGCCGCCGGCTGCGCGTGGAACAGCGCCGGCTGGTTCACATGGGCGAGCCGCATCTGGCCGCGCAGCGCACCTCGTTCACCGCCGAGGGCTGGGCGGGCGAGGTGGAGGTCGAGGCGGCCATCGACGGCGACGTACGGAACACGGGAGTCGAGCGCTACGCGGACCTCGCGAACCTGCATCTGACACGCTGGCGCACGGGCGCGGGTGCCGCCGCCGGCGGCGGAGCCTCCACTGGCAGCGCCGCCGCGCGGAGCGACACGGTGTGGCTCAGCTGCCGCACGCTCAGCTCCCACATCCGCATCGCGCTGGCCGCGCGGACCCGGGTGGCCGGACTCCACGGAACCGCGTCCCGTCACGGCGCCGCCTCCCGTACCCGCCTCACCGACCGGCAGGCCGTCCAGACCCTGACGATCCCCGTGGCGAGCGGCGGGACGGTGAGCGTCGACAAGACGGTCGCGCTGTACACCTCGCACGACCCGGCGATCAGCGGTCCCCTCACGGCCGCGACCGAGGCCGTACGGCGGGCGCCGGACTTCCCCCGGCTGCTCGCCTCGCACCAACGCGCCTGGGAACGGATCTGGCGGCGGGCGGCCCTCGACGTGCCCGGGGAGTCGGGCACGATTCTGCGTCTGCACCTGTTCCACGTACTCCAGACGCTCTCCCCGCACACCGCCGGCCTGGACGCCGGGGTACCCGCGAGGGGACTGCACGGCGAGGCCTACCGCGGACATGTCTTCTGGGACGAACTGTTCGTCCTGCCCTATCTGAACCTGCACTTCCCGGAGGTGTCCCGGGCGCTGCTCCGCTACCGCTACCGGCGGCTGCCCGCGGCCTGCCGCGCCGCGCGGGACGCCGGACGCGCGGGGGCGATGTACCCCTGGCAGAGCGGGAGCGACGGACGCGAGGAGTCGCAGGAACTCCATCTCAATCCGCGCTCGGGCCGCTGGCTGCCCGACCACTCCCGTCTCCAGCACCACGTCGGATCGGCGGTCGCCTACAACGTGTGGCAGTACGCGGAGGCGAGCGGTGACACGGAGTACCTGTACGGCGAGGGCGCGGAGACGCTCATCCAGATCGCCCGCTTCTGGGCGGACTCGGCGGTCTGGGACCCCTCGCTGGAGCGGTATCGCGTCCGGGGTGTCGTCGGTCCCGACGAGTACCACGACGGCTACCCGGACTCCTCGGTGCCGGGACTCGACGACAACACGTACACGAACGTCACCGCCGCGTGGGTGCTGACCCGGGCCCGGGAACTCGGCCGCGCCCTGCCGCCCGCGCGCCGGCGGGAACTCTTCGAGCGGCTGGGGCTGGATCCGGCCGAGCCCGACCGCTGGGACGACATCGCGCACCGGCTCCATGTGCCGTACCACGACGGCGTGATCAGCCAGTTCGACGGATACGCGGACCTCGGCGAACTCGACTGGGACCGGTACCGGAAGCAGTACGGCGACATCCGCCGGCTGGACCGGATCCTGGAGGCCGAGGGGGACTCGGTCAACCGGTACAAGGCGTCGAAGCAGGCGGACGTACTGATGCTCGGCCATCTCTTCCCACCGCGGGAGCTCGCGGGTCTCTTCCGGCAGCTCGGCCACCGGCTCGACGACGAGTCGTGGCGCGCCACCATCGACTACTACCTGCCGCGCACCAGCCACGGATCGACGCTCAGCGCCCTGGTCAGCGCGTGGGTGCTGGCCAGGGCGCGCAGGGACGAGGCATGGGCCTACGCCGAGGAGGCCCTCGTCGGGGACGTGGCGGACATCCAGGGCGGCACCACGGCGGAGGGCATCCATCTGGGCGCCATGGCCGGCACCCTGGATTTCGTACAGCGCTGTCTGACCGGGCTGGAGGCCCGCGGTGACGGGCTGCGGCTCGACCCCGCGCCACTGCCCCAGCTGTCGAAGTTCCGGGTCGGCATCCGCTACCGGCACCACTGGGACGTGGACCTGCGGATCCGGGCGCAGCGGATAAGGGTCGCCGTGCCGGAATCCGCGGAGGATCCCGTACGCGTCGTGATCGGCGACAGCGAGTCGACCGTCCCGCCCGGCACCGCCCGCTGGCTCGATCTGCCCGGGGACGGGGTCAGTCGGGCACGAGTACGGCGGCGCCGTCCACCCGGTCGCCCGCGAGATCGGCGAGCGCCCGGTCCGCCCGGCTCATCGGATACGGACTGACCGTGACCCGGATACCGATGCGTTCGGCGAGGGCCAGGAAGTCGCGGCCGTCCCGACGGGTGTTGGAGGTGACGCTGCGCAGGTCGCGCTCCTGGAAGAGATGGCGCTGATAGTTCAGCGAGGGGATGTCGGTGAGGTGGATGCCCGCGACGGCGAGCGTGCCGGACCGGTCCAGCGCCTCCAGGGCCACCGGCACCAGGTCGCCCACGGGGGCGAACAGGATCGCCGCGTCCAGTGGTTCGGGCGGGCGCCCGTACGCGCCGCCGGCCGACGCGGCACCCAGACTCAGCGCCAGTTCACGTGCCCGCGCCGACCTGGTCAGCACATGGACGGTGGCCCCCTCGGCCAGCGCGACCTGGGCCGCCAGATGGGCCGAGGCGCCGAAACCGTAGATCCCGAGACGCCCGCCCTCGGGCAGTGCGGCGCGGCGCAGCGCGCGGTAGCCGATGATCCCCGCGCACAGGAGGGGCGCGAGCGAGGCGGCGTCGTGGGACTCCGGGAGCGGATAGGCGAAGTCCGCCGGGACCAGCGCCAGATCGGCGAAACCGCCGTCCTCGTCCCACCCCGTGTAGACGGACCGGGGGCAGAGGTTCTCCCGCCCGGCCAGGCAGTAACGGCACTGCCCGCACGTGCCGCGCAGCCAGGCACCGCCGGCCCGGTCGCCGGCCCGGAACGACGTCACCGCCTCGCCGGCGGCGACGACGCGGCCGACGATCTCGTGGCCGGGGACGGTCGCGGGCCGCCGGGGCGCGAGATCCCCCTCGGCCAGATGCAGATCCGTACGGCACACGCCGCACGCCTCCACCCGCAGCAGCAGATCACCGGGCCCGAGCCCGGGTGAGCGACGCCGTACCCGCGCCAGGGGCCGCGTGCCGATGGGGCCGGGCCTCTCGACGGCCCAGCCGTGCGTCGTGCGCGCGGAGGCGGTGAACGTCATGCTTCAAGCGTGCGGCGGCCGCACGCCCGGGGCAAACGCCAACGACGCGGCCCGCGGTCCCACCAGGTCGCACTCGACATCCACCACACCCTCGACCGCCCGCACCAGCCGGGCCGCCAGCGGCACGAGCGCGGTGTCCCGGACGGTGCCGCCGAGCATGACGACCCCGTCGGCGACCGTCACCCGCACACGCTCGCCGGACACCAGGAAGAGCCCCTCGACCACTTCCTCCACCTCCTCCGCGAGATCGGCGTCGGAGCGCAGGAACACATCGAGCAGATCGGAGCGGCTGACGATCCCCCGCAGCATCCCGGAGCCATCGACCACCGGCAGCCGCTCCAGCCTCCCCCGCACCATGGTCCGCGCGGCCTGAGCCAGTGTCGCGTCCTCCCGCACGGTGACGGCGGGCCCACTCATGACCTCACCCGCCGTCACCGCCCCCGCCTTCCGCAGATCGTCCAGACGCCGCATCTGCTCAAGCCGACTGGGATCCGCGTTCCGGAACTCCTCCTTGCCGAGCAGATCCCCCTCGGACACCACCCCGGTGACCCGCCCGTCCCCCTCCAGAACCGGAACGGCGCTCACCTTCCACTGCCTCAAGGTCCTGACGACGTCCTTGAACCCGACATCCGGACCGACCGCGACCACAGGATCCGTCATCACATCGGCGACGACACACGGCCCGCGACGCATGGTCCCTCCTCGAACCGGAACGATCCCTCCACCGCCAAGTCTGCCGCCGCTGAGCGGACGACAGGAGGGGCCGAGGGGCCCTGACCAGGGGGGTCCGAAGGGTCACTCACGCGGAGGAAGAGCGGACGAAGCACGTGCCCTTCTCGCCCGGGAAAAGATGAGGCGCCAGACCGATGGCGAAGTCGCGGATGAGTACGTCGACGTCCAGATACGTCTTGGCGCGGCACTCCTCGAAGTTCTTGTCGACGCCCGCGATGAAGTCCCCCTTGTCGAACGGCTGGAACCGCTTCATCCGGGGATCGGAGTCCAGCGCCGCCAGCGTCATCCTCATCGGGTCGTAGACGACGAAGAAGTCCGCGTCCGCGCCGCTGCCGATGGCCTCCTCGTAGTCGTACGCCCTTCCGTTGGGGCCGTCGTTGTCGCGGGCGAAGACATTGCCCGCGCCGAGTTTCGTGAGCAGACGGCCCGTGAGGGTCTCCTCGCCGTGTCCGTGGACGAACTCGCAGCCACGCTCCGCCGAGACGCAGAGATAGCCGGCCTCACGGCCGTCGACCTTGCCGGAGACCGTGGAGACGACCTTGTCGAACCTGGACTTGATGGCCTCGAACTCGGCGTTCGCGGCGCCTTCGGCGTTGTAGAAGGCCGCGACCATCTTGATCCACTCGGCGGAGGCCAGGGCGTGCTCCTCCATCCGGTTCGACACGCTGATGCCCGGCAGGCCGGTGGAGCGGGCGTTGCTGACGTCGTCGAATCCCTCGCCGAATCCGGACATCAGGATGGCCTGCGTCCGGAGGCCGAGGACCGCCTCCCGGTCGAGATCGGTGTATTCGCCGATCGACATCGGGTTGCCCGCGTCCTCGACCACCCCCGCGTACCACGCGTCGGTCTCGGCGCTGCCGAGAAGTTGTCCGCTGAGGCCGGTGACGGTGTCGTTCTTGCCGAGGCGGTCCACCATGGCGAGCGCGTTGAACGAGGTGACCGACACCTTCGTCACCGGGACCTGGACGAACAGCGCGTTGGACAGGTCTCCCGTGGCCTTCGGTTTCGGGGTGCCGCACTGGTGGAGCACGTATCTGAGTGGATCGCCGCCCGCTTTCTCGGTGTCCGCCAGGGTGATGGTCTTGTAGGAGTCGTGGTAGCTGATGTCCCACAGCTCGGACTCGTCGACCGTGCTCTTGTCCGGGAAGTAGTCCCGGCCTTCGGCGTAGTCGGTGACACAGCCCTCCGGACCGTCCTGGGCCTTCGATTCGCCGGGCCCGGAGCCTCCGCAGCCGGTGAGGGCGATCGACAGGCCAAGCAGTACGGCGGCGATACGGATCATCTTCTTCACAGTGGTGCACTCCTGTGGGTCCAGGTACGGGGCGGTCGGTGCGCCGGGCGGGGTGTGGTGCGGTCAGGAATCGGGCGTCGGCCGGTGGGGCGTGGCCTTTTGACGCAGGTGTACGACGAGGGAGCCGAAGCCGCTCCCCTCCGCGTGCGCCGTGGCCGGTGGGCGCGGATCCTCGAACTTCCAGCGGCACGGCGTGCCGGGATCGACCCGTACGACGGGGCCGGAGGTGTCGTAGGTGGCCGCCCAGCCCGCCCGTCTCACGGCGTGCTCGGCCCACTGCCGCAGACGCCCTTCGGCGGCGACGTGGACGCGGGCGCCCGGCACACCGTGGTCGGCGACGACGATCGTGGCGGCGGCGTCGTCGAAGGACATGTTGTCTCCGGCGAAGGTCCGGCCGATGAGGCCGCCGTAGGCGAGGTCCTCCGGTGCGCTCGCCGTCACCGTCGAGCCGGGGCCCACGAGCCACACCTGGTCGGCGCGGCGCAGAGCGAAGCCCAGGTCGTGGGTGGACAGGACGATCGCCGCGCCGGTGGTCGCGGTGAGCCCGGTCAGCATCGCCGCCAGTTCGATGCGGCGCGCGACGTCGAGGAACGCCGTCGGCTCGTCGAGCACCAGCACCGCCGGCTCCTGCGCGAGAGCCCGGGCCACCATCACACGCTGCCGCTCCCCGTCGGACAGATCGCTCAGCGGCCGGTGGCGCAGTGCCTCGACCCCGGCGTCGCTCAGGGCCCGGTCGACGGCTGTGCGGTCCTCCCGGGTCTCGCGGCCGAGCCATGAGCGGTACGGCAGCCGGCCCAGCGCCACCACGGCCTCGACGTTCATCAGTCCCACGTCGACCGGTTCGGTGAGCGTGACCGCGAGCCGCCGCGCGCGCTGCCGGGGGGAGAGCGCCGCGAGGTCCGAGCCGTCGAGCAGTACGCGGCCCGCCAGCGGGGGCTGGGCGCCCACGAGGGTGCGCAGCAGGGTCGACTTGCCCGCGCCGTTGGGGCCGATCAGGGTGATCAGTTCGCCGGGCCGGGCAACGAGGTTCACGTCGCGGAGCACGGTGACGGCGGGGGCGCGACGGCGGCCGCGGTAGCCGGCGCCGACCGCGACGGCTTCCAGTGCGGGACGGGCTGTACCGGTCATCGTCCTTCCCTTCGGGCCCGTCCGGAGAGCAGGACCCAGAGGATCACCGGCGCTCCGACGAACGCGGTGACCGAGTTGAGCGGCAGGGTCGTGGTGGTGAGGCCGTTGCCGCCGGCGATGTATTCGGCGACGAGGACGATCACGGCCCCGATGAGGGCGCTGGCCGGCAGCACCAGGCGGTGGTCGGCGGTGCGCAGAAGGCCGCGGGCCAGATGCGGCGCGGCGAGCCCGACGAATCCGATGGCGCCGCAGTAGGCGGTGGTGACTCCGGAGAGCACGGCGACGCTGCCGAGGGAGAGGAGGTGGACCCGCCGGACGCTGATGCCGAGACTGCCCGCGTACCGCTCGCCCAGCAGCAGGGCGTTCAGGGGCTGGGCGAGGAAGACCGAGAGCCCGAGGACGGCGCCACACACCGCGGCGATCATCCCCAACTCGTCCCAGGTGACGTTGCGCACCGAGCCGCGAGTGAAGGTGGTCAGCGCCTGCAACCGGTCCGGATCGGTGTAGTAGATCAGCATGTCGACGGCGGCCCCGGCCAGATAGCCGAGCATGACGCCGACGACGAGGACGACGACCGGGTCACCGACGCGCCGGGCGACACCCAGGGCGACGACGAGCACCCCGGCCGCACCGGCGACGGCGGCGCCGGTGACGCCGAGTTGGCTGAGCACGCCCAGCCCGGCCAGCCATCCCACGCCGCCGGTGCCCAGGATGACGACGGAGGCCCCCAGGATGGCGCCGGAGCTGACCCCGAGGACGAACGGGTCGGCCAGCGGATTGCGGAACAGGGTCTGCATCTGGACCCCGCCGACCGCGAGTGCGGAGCCGGCGAGCAGTCCGGCGACGACCTTCGGCAGCCGGGCGTCCATGACGATGGTGCGGTTGATCTCGGACCCGGCCCCCCGGCCGGTGAGGATCCCTATCACCTCCCCGATCGGTATGGCGACCGAGCCCTGCGCGATCAGGACGACGACGGCGCCGAGAAGCAGGAGGACAAGCAGAAGGAACAGTCCTCCCACGTATCCGGCGCGTCGGCGCCGTCCCGACCTGCCCGGCGGTCGCGGCGGTCGCGGTGGCGGGGGCACGACGTCTCGCCCGGTCGTGTCCTCCGCATTCTCGGTCGTGTCCCCGACACCCGTGGCACTGTCCGGCACGGTGCACCCTGTTCTGTCACTCCGCTCGGTGCGGAACCAACTGTCACGGTGCAAGTCGTTCGGAACCGGGGCCGAGTTCCCGCGGCGCCCGGAAACACGACGTTCCCGAATCGGCCGGGCCGGGGGAACTCTCCGGGCCGCCCGCCCGACGTGTTGGGTGGACCCCCGTCGTACGGCACGGGCTCCCGTCGTACGGCACGGGCTCCCCGCCGTGCCCGACGGCGACTCGACCTTCCAGGAGGACCGTTCATGGAGAAGCACGGGCCGGAGACATACGGCGAACTGAACGCCGACGTGTACGACGAGTGGCACGACATCGACCCCACGGACGCGGTCGCGTTCCTCGCCCAGCTGGTCGGGGAGGGGCCCGCGGGACCGGTCCTCGAACTGGCTGTGGGCACCGGCCGGGTGACGATCCCGCTGGCGGCGGAGGGGATCGACCTGCGCGGGGTCGACGCCTCGGAGGCGATGGTGGCACGCATGCGTGCCAAGCCGGGCGGTGACCGGATCCCGGTGACCATCGGCGACATGGCGGACGTCGACCCGGGTACCGACGACCGGTTCGCGATGGTGTTCGTCGTGTTCTCCACGTTCTTCTTCCTGATGACCCAGGAGGAGCAGGTGCGCTGCTTCGCCAACGCGGCGCGCCGGCTGCTGCCCGGCGGCCGGTTCGTCCTGGAGTGCCCGACGCCGGACGTGGCGCGTTACGACCGCGACCAGCGCGTGGAGGCGCACCAGGTGGGTGTTGACCACGTACGTCTCACCACGGTCCGTCACGACCCCGTCGGGCAGCGCTTCCTGGGCCAGCACGTACTGATCACGAACGACGGAATCCGGCTGGCGCCCGCGTTCATGCGCTACGCGTGGCCCAGCGAACTCGACCTGATGGCCCGTCTGGCGGGCCTGGAATCCGTCGGCCGGTGGGGCGGCTGGCGCGGTGAGCCGTTCACCGGCGAGGGCAACTACGTGACCGTCTACGAGAAGCCCGCGACGCCGGCTTCCTGACCGTCCGGGGGGACAGGGGCTTCGCGGAGTTCCGCGGTGCCCCGGTCTCACACCGGTGCGCCCACCCCCGACCTCTTCCCGCTCGGCCGGCGCGTGGCCACGAGGAAGACCAGCGGCGGCAGCAGGACGCACTGCGCGGCGACGACCAGCCAGAACCCCGGAAGCAGCCCCGCCCGCTCGAACAGCCCGTACACGGCGCCGCCGATCACACCGCTCAGCAACGCGCCCACACCGACCGCCAGTCGCTGCTGGCCGAACGTCACCGCCGCCGAACGTTCCGACAACT
This sequence comes from Streptomyces sp. NP-1717, assembly GCF_022695985.1. Lineage (GTDB taxonomy): Bacteria > Actinomycetota > Actinomycetes > Streptomycetales > Streptomycetaceae > Streptomyces. The sequence goes on from NZ_JAAPBF010000025.1 coordinate 49,167, forward strand.
CCAGCGCCTCCAGTTCGTTCTTGAGGAACAGCACCCCGGTGCCGACGCTCATCGCCGCCGCGCCGGCCGCCACACCGGCGGGACGGCCGGTGGCGAACGCGGCCATGCCGAGCGCCATGAAGGAGAAGCCGAACGCCATCGCGACCGAGTGGCGCGTGCGGCCCACCCACCGGGCCGCCAGCGGCTGGACCACCGCCAGGCCGAGCGAGTAGCCCATCATGATCGCGCCGTAGAGGGCCGTGGCCAGCCGCCCGTCCGCGTACACGGACAGGTATTGGTAGAACTGCATGTACAGGTAGTGGGTGAGTGCCGTCACCGCGAAGGGCACGCGGGCCAGACCGCGCAGCACCCGCCGGAAGGGCTCCACGGCCGGCTGCCCGCCCTCGGCCGGACGCTCGGGGCGCAGGAGGGCGTGGCCGGCCATGAGCACCGAGTAGAGGACCGTACTGAGCGTGAACAGCAGGGCGGGCTCGTGGAGGAACAGCGCCCCGGCCACCGGCCCCAGCGCGATGCCGAGGTTGCCGGCGGCGTTGCCCGCGGACACCACCTGCGGGCGCTGTTCGGCCGTCGCCGACTGCACCAGGTACGCGCGGTACGCGGGGGAGTAGAGCGCCCCCGCGCCGCAGCTGAGGAAGAGGGCCACCACCATCAGCGCGGGTTCGCCCATCCCGCCCAGGTAGGTCAGCGCGCCCAGGGTGTACAGACAGGTGGCGACCAGCAGGGAGCGCTTCAGCCCGATCCGCTCGGCGAGCGCGGCGGTGAACGGCGCGCTCGCGAACTGTACGAGCGTGGCCGCGCCGAGAATGACGCCGACCTGCGCGATCCCGATGCCCAGTCGCTCACGCAGCAGAACGGCGAGGTACGGGTATACGGCGAACGTACCGATGTTGACGAGCAACCCGCCTACCAGCAGCGCGAGTTGGGCGCCGGACAGGACGCGCCACGCCCGGAGGGCCGGGAAGCGCGCCCGGCGGGTGCTCGCGGAGGGCGGTGTCGACGTGGTCATCGCCGGCCGGCCCCGGGCCGGGCGCGTTCGCGTCCACGCATTGCCGCCTCCCTGATTTCCCCGAATCCGCCGGGTGCCCGGCGGCGCGCGGCCGACGCGGCGTCAGACCCGGTCGGTCGCGTCGGTCACCTCAGCCGCGCCCGTCCCCGCAGCCGGGTCGGTCGCATCGTTCGCCTCAGCCGTGTCCGTCCCCGCAGCCGCGCGGGCCGGGGGCTTCGCCGTGCCGGTCGCCCGGGGCCGGAGTCTGACGACGACGGCGACCACGGCCAGCGTGAACAGCGCCAGGCCCGCCCAGATCACCCATTTGTGCGGCCACGGCACGAGAGAGCCGGCATCGGGCGAGCGCCCGCCGTCCACACCGGTGACGACGACCGCCACCAGCCCCACGACGGTGGCTCCCACCACGATCCTGCCGAACAGCCGCGCACTGATCGGCAACGCGGCGTCGCGACGCCGGTCGCCGCGCAGTCGCAGGCGCTCGCCCGGGCGGGCCGGTGCCATCAGACGGACCAGGAGCAGCACGGCGATCGGGATCTGCAGGGCCCACACCATGGTGCGGAAGGGGCCGTCGAACCACGCCTGGCTGCTGTACAGCAGGGTGTGCCAGGCGCTGAGGACGTAGACGACGATGACGAACCGGTGCAGTGCCAGCCACATGCGCGATCCGGTGCGGTGCCGCAGATAGAACGCGAGACCCAGCGGGAGGGCCAGGTACATCGCGAGCAGGCCGATCAGGATGGCGACACGGCCGGTGCCCGTGGCGTAGCCGCCGGGTACGAAGACGTCGACGAACGCGGTCCAGACACTGCGTCCGAGCGACCACTGATCCTGGTTGGTCCGGATCTGGTCGGTGAAGAAGAAGAACGCGTGCATGAACATCAGACCGATGGTGGTCAGGCTCGTCGTGCGGTGCCACTTCTCCAGCCGCGTCCCGGGCAGCAGGCGCCAGCGGGGTCTCGGCCCCGAACGCAGCAGACCGAATATCACGGTCACGTAGGCCCACAGCATCGCCGACCAGCCGAACGCCTGGCACATCCAGTACATCCAGAACTCGCCCGCGTCCGCCATGTCCGGCATGAGCTTGACGGTCGCCGAAGTCCCGTTCTCCGCACGGACGTAGAGCAGCCAGTAGATCAACAGGGTGACCACCAGGGCCAGTGAGGCGTCCGGCACCGCGCCTCGCAGATCGGCCCGCAGCGCCGCCCAGTCGAAGCGAGTGCGCACTCTCCCCTCACGCGGAGCAGGCGTCATCGATCCCGAGGACTTCGCCATCACTCAACTCCGGTTTCCCTTATGACGCGCCGCGGGACACCGATGGTGAACAACCCGGGGCAACGTTGGTCTGTACCACTTCTCTGCGGTGGAGCGTAACGACGATTTCCCCACCATGGAAGAGAGTGATCCGGCCTCCGCATTTCCCGGCTATTCGAAAAAAACATCACCATCTCCGGGAACTTATCGGGGGAGTTGAACGACGGGAGTTCGCCGGTCACTCCCGGAAATCGGTCCGGTCGGGAACTCGGTCCGGGTCCGGGAACTCGGTCCGGTCCGGGCACCGGACGCGGACACCCACCGACACCTTGGACGCGCCCGGTCAGCTGCCCGGGCGCACCACGGTCGCCACCGCTCGGACGCTGTCACTGTGACGGAAGTGAAGGACGAACGGAACGGCGTCGCCTTCACTCCAGCGAGTCCCTTTCCTGAGCGTGACCATCACGTCCAGGCCGAACGGAGACATGGTCAGCGCCGCCCCTGCGGGAACCGCCGCCGAGTCCGCCATTCCCATGGAGTCGCCGCCTCCTCCGTTGCTCCGGTGGCGGCTGAGCATGGCCTTCGAAATGGCGGGCGACGTCACGGACACGAGCTCGTCGTCGGCACCGCCCGTGTTCGTCACGGTGAAGAACGCGGCCGTCTCCGTGTTGTCGCTGTACGGAAGGAAGATGTGCGGATCGCCGACCTCAAGGGCCGGCGGCCTGCCCGCCTGCCCCGCCCCGACCCACTGCGTCAGACCCGCAAGTGTCAGCACACAGGCGGTCCACGGGATGAGCCCGGCGTAAAGACCGTCGCGCAGCCGCTCGCGTGTGAGGTGCCATCCCGTCGAACTCCCGGGGGAGGGGCGGTCGGTCATCGCCGAAGTACTCCTTGCTTCTGGCGCGCTCCGCTCCCAGGGGCGCGCGAGGGCCGCCAGGCGCGCAGCCGGAGGCTGTTGCCCACCACGAGCAGGGAGCTCACGGACATCGCCGCGGCGGCGACCATCGGGTTGAGCCACCCCACGGCCGCGAGCGGCACGGTGACGGCGTTGTAGCCGAAGGCCCAGATCAGGTTGGTACGGATGGTGCCGAGGGTCCGCCGGGCGAGACCGATCGCGTCGGCGACCGACTCGATGCCGCCGCTCACCAGCGTCACGTCCGCCGCCGTGATGGCGACGTCCGTGCCGCTTCCCATCGCGATGCCCAGGTCGGCGCCCGCGAGGGCGGCGGCGTCGTTCACCCCGTCCCCGATCACCGCGACACGACGGTCCTCGGCGCGCAGACGGCGGACGAGGCCGGCCTTGCCCTCGGGGGTGCACCGGGCGTGCACCTCGCCGATGCCGAGTTCGGCGGCGACCGCTTCGGCGGCGGCCTCGCGGTCGCCCGTCGCCAGTACGGGTTCCACGCCCAGTCGCCTGAGCCGGTCGACCGCGCGGTAACTCCCGGGGCGCAGAACATCGCCCAGGGCGACGAGCGCCTCGTCCACCCCGTCGACGCGCACGCGTACCGCTGTGCGCGCCTTGGCCTCCGCGTCCGCCAGCGCTCGCGTCAGGGACTGCGGCATGTCGTCCCCGGGGGAACAGACCTCGACCCGGTGGCCGTCGACGAGACCGGTGACACCGATTCCGGCGGTCGCGGCGAACTCCGTCACCTCGGGCAACGGGTCGTCGGGGCGGGCACGTCGGGCGTACGCGGTGAGCGCCCGGCCGAGAGGGTGCTCCGAACCTCGTTCCACCGCACCGGCCAGCCGGACCACGGTCCGCTCACCGAGGCCGTCGGCGACCACCGTGACCTCGGTGACGCTCAGGTGCCCCGTGGTCAGGGTCCCCGTCTTGTCGAGGATCACCGTGTCGATGTGCCGCAGGGTCTCCAGCGCCCGGGGACCGCTGACCAGTACGCCGAGTTGAGCGCCGCGGCCCGTGGCCGCCAGCAGCGCGGTGGGGGTCGCCAGGCCCAGGGCGCAGGGGCAGGCGACGACCAGGATCGCCACGCACGCGGTGACGGCGGACTGCGGGTCGGCCCCGGCACCGAGCCAGAAACCGAGCACGGTGACCGCCAGGGTCAGGACGACCGGGACGAAGCCGCCCGCCACCGAATCGGCGAGTCGCTGGGCGCGGGCCTTTCCGGCCTGGGCCTCGGTGACGAGGCGGGTGATGCGGGCCAGTCGGGTGTCCGTCCCGACCGCCGTGGTACGAACGGTGAGCAGCCCTCCGGCATTGACCGCCGCCCCGACCACCGCGTCGCCGGGGGCGACTTCGACAGGGTCGCTCTCCCCGGTGACCAGGGACAGGTCGAGCGCGGAGCTGCCGGAGACCACGACGCCGTCGGTGGCGACCCGTTCGCCCGGCCGGACGACGAACTCCTGCCCCACGCGCAGCTGTTCGACGGGGACGTTGCGTTCTTCGCCGTCGACCAGCACCGTCACGTCTCTGACACCCAGTCCGGCGAGCGCGCGCATCGCCTGCCCGGTGGCGCGCCGTGCCCTCGCCTCCAGGAAACGTCCGGTCAGGACGAACAGCGGTACACCGACCGCCGCTTCGAGATAGATATGAGGCACCCCGTCGCCCGCCGACGGCAGGAACGTGAACGGCATACGCATGTCCGGATCGCCCGCGCCGCCGAGGAAGAGGGCGTAGGAGGACCAGGCGAAGGAGGCCACCACGCCCAGCGACACCAGCGTGTCCATCGTGGCCGACGAGTGCCGCACTCCCGCGAGCGCGCGACGGTGGAAGGGCCAGGAGCCCCACGTCGCGACCGGGGCGGCGAGCGCGAAACAGAGCCACTGCCAGTTACGGAACTGCAGGTCCGGAACCATGGACAGCACCAGGACCGGTACGGAGAGCAGCGCCGTCACCACCAGCCTCCGGCGCGCCTCGGCCGCCTCCCCCGCATCGGGCTCCCCGGCCGGCTCCGCACCCTCCAGGGGTCCGGGCGGCAACGGCAGTCGGGCGGTGTAGCCGGCCCGTTCGACGGTGGCCACAAGGACCTCGGGAGTGATGTCCGCGGGATGGCTGACGCGCGCGTTGCCGGTGGCCAGATTGACCGAGGCGATGACTCCTCCGAGCCTCGCCAGCCGCTTCTCGACCCGGCCCACGCACGCCGCGCAGGTCATCCCGCCGACCAGGATGTCCGTGGTGACCGGCGCGGAACTCCTGGTCTCCGTGCTCACTCCCCGCCGCCCGAGTGCATACCGCCCATGTCGCCCATGCCGCCGCTGTCACCCGTGTCGTCACCGGGTGGACCGCCGGGCGGGTCCTGGGGCCCGGTGTCCGTGGAGCGCATGCCGGGAGCGACCGGGCCGACCGCCGAGCCGACCGCGTACGACACCCCGAAGACCACCACCAGCAGAACCAGGAACGAGGTCGGCGCCGGCGGCGGCACACATCGCTTCAGCAGTGCCACCACCCGCCGGAGGAAAAGCCCACGCCGCTCCGCCATCACCGCTCCAGGAAAGAGATTCTCCGCCGACTGCCGGACGGCCGAAGGGAATTCGCGGCCGTGGTCCTTGCTGCCCGAAGATCCATGCTGACACGGGGCGGGCTCACAGGGCCCGGTCGCACGGCTCGTTCACATGTGAGGATTCTCCCGCCGAGGCGCGGGAACTCCGAAAGCCGGTCGCCCGACAACGGCCGCGGCGCAATTGTGTTCAGCGGGTGCCCCTTTATCAGTCGGTGGGCGGAGCCATTCGGTTCCCCGCTTTTCCAAGACTTCCCTCCCGCGACAGATATCCGTTTCTCCATGGCCGGACATTGCGGAACCGCCTTTTCCAGGCGTGATCGCGGTGCGACGATGAGTCCGCCATGCCCCTGGGTCCGTGCTTCCGAGGAACGAGGGCCGCGCTGTTCGCGGTCGTCAGCGTGATCCTCGCTGCCTTGGGCCACGTCCTCATGTCGGGGACGGCCGTTCCCTGGTGGACGGTGCTCGTCGCGGGCGGGGTCACCGGCGCGGTGGGATGGTCACTGACCGGCGAGGAGCGCGGATTCCCCGTGGTCCTGTCCGTGGTGGTCGCCGTCCAGGCTCTGCTGCACTCCTGGTTCGCCCTGGCCCAAGTGGCAACGCGCCCCGCCGATACGAGTGACGCGCCGATCACGGAACAGTGGATCCGGCACATGCTCTGCCAGGTACCCGCCAGGACGTCGGCCGACCACACCCATCACATGACGGCCGGGATGCCGGCCGTGCCCGACACCATGGCCCTGGGCGCCGGACAGAGCGGCATGACATCGTCCGGCATGCTCTCCGCGCATCTGCTGGCCGCGCTGCTGTGCGGCCTCTGGCTGGCATACGGGGAGCGGGCCGCCTTCCAGTGCCTGCGGGCCTGCGCCGGCTGGGTGGTCGCACCCCTGCGTCGGCCGCGCGCCCGGCCGGTACCCGCCGCTTTGCCGCGCGTACGGGCCGCTTCCCCGCACACCATCGGCGGACCGCGGCGACCGCCGCACGCCGACGCCGTCACCTCACGGGGCCCGCCCACGGGAACGGCTGTCGTCTGACAGCCCGACTCCCGTGACCACGACGGTTCGTACCGGCGCGGCCACGGTGCCCGGCCCTGCCAGAACGGGGCCGTACCAGTGGGCCGGAGCCGCCTCGCAGCGGCGTCCGGACCGACCCGGATTCCACGAAGGACACCAGGCGATGACGCATGCCCTGACGCGACCCGCGCAGAGAACCAGCCGCATACGAACACCGAGCCTCCCGCACACGGACGAGGAGACCATCACACTCTGGGCCCTCGCCGCGGGCGAAGGCGACACGGACGCCGTGGAACGGTTCGTCGGCGCCCTGCACCGCGACATCTGGCGGTACTTGGCGTACCTGAGCGGCGACCCGCAATCCGCCGACGACCTCACCCAGGAGACGTTCCTGAGGGCGCTCGGCAGTCTCCCCCGGTTCGAGGGCCGTTCCTCCGCCCGCACGTGGCTGCGGTCGATCGCCCGACGCTCATTCATCGACAGCCTCCGTCACGCGGCCGTCCGGCCGGTCGTCTCCGACGAGGTGGACTGGTGCGTCGCGGCCGAGAACGCCGGACCGCGGGGCGTCCCCGGATTCGAGGAGGGCATCGCGCTCGCGGAGTTGCTGGCCTCCATCCCGGCGGAACGGCACGACGCCTTCGTACTCACCCAACTGCTCGGCCTCCCCTACGAGGAAGCGGCCCGCACGATCGGCTGCCCGGTGGGCACGATCCGCTCCCGGGTCTCCCGCGCCCGCGTCCACCTGATCGACATGCTCACCGCCGCCGACCACCCCTGCCCGGCCTGAGACGACCAGCCCCCGACGAGTGCCCGGTCGGGGGCGGGGCGCAACGACGAGGACCGCCACCCCGACCATCGGGGTGGCGGCCCTCGCAGCACTTCTGACGTCACGTCAGCGAATCGGTCCGGCGGGTGCGTGGGCTCTGCGCCCAAGTGGCCGGACCTCGCGGTCTAGATGTCGAAGTAGAGCTCGAACTCGTGCGGGTGCGGGCGCAGTTGGATCGGGGCGATCTCGTTCGTGCGCTTGTAGTCGATCCACGTCTCGATCAGGTCCGACGTGAACACGCCGCCCGCCTGGAGGTACTCGTTGTCGGCCTCCAGGGCCTCCAGCACCGCCGGGAGCGAGGTCGGGACCTGGGCCACGCCCGCGTGCTCCTCCGGGGCGAGTTCGTAGAGGTCCTTGTCGATCGGCTCCGCAGGCTCGATCTTGTTCTTGATGCCGTCGAGGCCCGCGAGGAGCAGCGCAGAGAAGGCCAGGTACGGGTTGGACGACGGGTCCGGGGCGCGGAACTCGACGCGCTTGGCCTTCGGGTTGGAGCCCGTGATCGGGATGCGCATCGCGGCCGAGCGGTTGCGCTGCGAGTAGACCAGGTTGACCGGGGCCTCGAAGCCGGGGACCAGGCGGTGGTACGAGTTCACCGTCGGGTTCGTGAACGCCAGCAGCGACGGCGCGTGCCTGAGGATGCCGCCGATGTAGTAGCGGGCGGTGTCCGACAGACCCGCGTAACCCTGCTCGTCGTAGAAGAGCGGGTCGCCGCCGGCCCACAGGGACTGGTGGACGTGCATGCCGGAGCCGTTGTCACCGAAGATCGGCTTGGGCATGAAGGTCGCGGTCTTGTTGTTGCGCCAGGCGACGTTCTTCACGATGTACTTGAAGAGCATCAGGTCGTCGGCCGCGGCGAGCAGCGTGTTGAACTTGTAGTTGATCTCGGCCTGGCCGGCGGTGCCGACCTCGTGGTGCTGGCGCTCGACCTGGAGCCCGACGCCTTCCAGCTCCAGGGAGATCTCGGCGCGCAGGTCGGCGAAGTGGTCGACCGGCGGGGCCGGGAAGTAGCCGCCCTTGTAACGGACCTTGTAGCCGCGGTTGTCCTCGGTGGAGCCCGTGTTCCAGGCGCCGGCCTCGGAGTCGATGTGGTAGAAGCTCTCGTTCGACGTCGTGTTGAAGCGCACGCTGTCGAAGACGTAGAACTCGGCCTCCGGGCCGAAGTACGCGGTGTCCGCGATACCGGTGGAGGCGAGGTACGCCTCGGCCTTCTTCGCGATGTTGCGCGGGTCGCGGCTGTACTGCTCACCCGTGATCGGGTCGTGGATGAAGAAGTTGATGTTCACCGTCTTGTCGCGACGGAAGGGGTCCACCCGAGCGGTCGACAGGTCCGCGCGAAGCGCCATGTCCGACTCGTGGATCGCCTGGAAACCGCGGATCGACGAGCCGTCGAAGGCCAGCTCGTCCGCCGGGTCGAACGCCTTCGCCGGGATCGTGAAGTGCTGCATCACGCCAGGCAGGTCGCAGAAGCGGACGTCTACGAATTTCACGTCCTCGTCCGCGATGAACTTCTTGGCCTCGTCGGCGTTCTGGAACATCCAGCTCCTCCTCCTCCCGTCCCGGGGAGGGGCGGGGGTTTATCGCTACTGGTCGTGCGGCCAGTGCGGTGGCACACGCAGGACCCGACCATAGGTATGCGGGATTTCTCAGGCATGACCCGTTTGTTTCGCCGAAGTTAACCGGCCTGGGTGTGTGCCGTTCCACAGACAGGCCACCGCGGCCGGAAACGACC
>NZ_JAAPBF010000250.1 GCF_022695985.1 Streptomyces sp. NP-1717
GCGCACTTCGGCCGGCCCGCTCACTCCCCGGGCGTGCGCCCGTTCCGCAGCAGATCGCGCCCGAACTCCACCATCTTCTTCGCGTAGTCCTCGGTCCACTCGGCCCGCTCGGCGATGTCGGCGGGCGTCAGCCGGTCGAACCGCCGGGGATCGGCGAGCTGCGCGGCGGCGACGGCCTGGAACTCCACGGCCCGGTCGGTCGCCGCCCGGAACGCGAGCGTCAGCTCGGTGGCCCGGGCCAGCAGCGCGCCGGGGTCGTCGATCGACTCCAGGTCGAAGAAGTGCTCCGGATCGGCCGCCGCCTCGGAGGGCTCGAACAGCAGCGGGGCGGGCCGCAGCCGTCGCTGACTCGACTCGGATTCCGCCATGTGTTCCTCCTGCTGCTCCTGGTGGGGGCGTGTGTGACGGCGTACGTACCGTTTCGGCCACCGTCCATTGTCCCGCCCCGCGCAAGGGGGCCTCATGGCTGCCAGGGGACGCGGTGTTCCGAGAGGTGGGAGAGCACCGCGTGGTTCGCCTCCCAGCCGTCCGGGAACTTGATCGTCACGCCCAGTTGCACCGGCTCCGTCGACGGGTGTTCGTCGAGCAGTTCGGGGACGCCCGCGCGGCAGACCACGATGCAGGCGTGGCGGTGCCGCGAGGTGAGTACGCACAGGCGGCCCGTCTCCAGATGGAACGCGGTCGCGTCCGGGCGGCCCGAGAGCGGGTGCAGGACGACCGTGACGTCGAACTCACGGCCCTGGAGCCGGTTCGCCGTGTCCACGGCCACACCCGTCACCCCCAGCTCCGCGAGGGCCGCGCGGATCGCCGCCGCCTGGTCGCGGTGCGCCGTGCCGACCGCCACGCGGTCGGCCGTCAGCGGCGCCGCGTCCGGGCCGCGCTCGCCGGTCGTCGCGCCGCCCCGGTCCAGCAGCCGGCGGACCACCAGGGCCACCGCCCGTACCGCCTCGGGGTCCGTACGGGGCGTACGCCGCGCGGGCAGCTCCAGCAGACCCCAGCCGGACGCCGCCGCCTCGTCCACCACCCGGTCCGGGCCCGAGCCGTCCGAGGGCACGGCGAAGGTCAGGCGCCGGTCCGCCGGGCCCGTACCGCTGCGGAACGGCGTGTACGGGTAGAACGCGTCCGACACCAGCGGCGCCGCCGACGCGGGCAGCCGCCACGAGACCGGCAGCCGGTGCTGCGGCAGTTCGGGATTGTGCGCGAGCAGCGTGGCGACCGCGCTCGCCGACGGGTCGTAAGAGAGCCCCGCCCACTGGTCGGCGCCGACCACGCTGAACGGGTCCAACTGACCGGGGTCGCCCACGAACAGCGCCCGTTCGAAGAGTCCGGCCACGGCGAGCAGCGCGTCCGAACGCATCTGGTACGCCTCGTCCACGATCGCGTGCCGCCACGGCTCGACGCCCTGCACATGCGCCCACTTCGCCGCCGTCGACACGACCACGTCGAGACCCGCCAGATCGCCCGCCTTCGCCGACTTCCGTACGGACGGCAGTTCGTTGAGTGACGGGTCGTACGGATCCGGGTCGTTGCTGTGCAGCCTGCCGACCGGCAGCCCGGGTGCCTTCTCGGCGAGGCGGGTGACGAGGTCGTCGACCTGGGCGTTGGTCTGCGCGACGACCATCAGCGGCCGCCCCGCCGAGGCGAGTTCGAGCGCGGCCCGCACGACGAGCGTCGACTTGCCCGCGCCGGGCGGCGAGTCGACGACCACACCCCGGTACGCGCCGTGCAACGTGTCGTGCAGGATCGCGTCGGTGGCCCGCGCGGCCTCGGCGCCGGGGTCGAAGCCGGCCCGGTCGGACGTGGTGGTGGCGGTCACAGGAAGTCCTCCTCGGTCACCGGATCGGGGAGCGGCAGCGGCAGCGGCGGTGGCGGTGGCGGTGGCGCTTCATCGGCACCACCCGCCCCGGGGGCCGGGGCGGCGGCAGCGGCGGTGACGGCACCCCCACCCGCTCCCTCCGTGCCCGGCGGACCCCCGTGCGTCCACGGCGTCTCCTCCGTGGACGGCAGCTTCGGCCCGCCCCGCTGGTCGTGTTCGAACAGGGTCCAGGCGATCCGGTCGCCCTTCTCCGGGAGCGACCCCTCGGCCGGCTCCTTGCCACGGCCCATCCGGTCCGTCAGCCGTACCACCAGCGTGCCGTCCCCGGCCGGATCCCAGCCGACGAACTCCGCCGACTGCGGCTTGCCGTCGAGCGAGCGGTAGACCTTCGTGCGCTCGCCGAGCTGGGGACTGTCCTCGCAGTACAGCGTGACCAGCGGGCGCGGACTGGGGCGCTTGCTCTCGCTGTAGGCCATCACCACATCCGTCACCTCCCCGATGAACGCCTCGCCCGACAGCCTGCGTCCGGCCAGCACCAGCGGGTCGTCCAGCGCCTCCTGCGCCTCCAACTGCCCCTGCGCCGTCTCCCGCGAGGCGAGCTTCTGCGCGGCCGTCACCGCGTCGTCGTGCCGGGGCTGCGGCGGCTCGCCGGAGCGCACCCGGTCGCGGTGGCCCGTGAAGGACCAGCGGTCGCGCGTCCAGCGGTCGGCGACCCGCGCCCCCTCCGGCAGCTCCCGCAGCAGGTCGAGCCCCCGCCACACCGCGTCCCACGTCGGCCGCGCCTGGCTCTCCAGCAGCGCCCGGATCTCCCGCTCGGCCCTCGTCAGCCGTCCCAACTGCTCGTCCGCGCCCGCTCCGTCCTCCGCGGCCCCGAGCGACTGGCGCGCCCGGTCGTACTCGTCGATCGCCGGCGCCAGCAGCCGGTTGTCGAACGCCGGGTCCGTCGCCGGACCCGCCGGCGGGCAGAGCAACTGGCCGCGGCCGTCGCGTGCCGTCTCCGCGCGGAGCGCGGCGTCCCGGCCCGAACCGCCGTCCGGCGGCGGGTCGATCCAGGCCAGCAGCGCTCCCAGATGCTGGTCCTCCAGGTTCGACTGCCCCGTCGCCCAGTGCCTGTTCAGCAGGTCCGTCGCCGCCAGCAGCAGCGACGACCCCGGCACCCGCGCCCGCTCCCCGTAGTGCGTCAGCCAGCGGCCGAGCAGCGGCACGCGCGCGGGCGCCGGATACGGCGTGTCCGGGTCCTGCTCCGCCGTACGCCGGAACCGCATGGAGCGACCCAGCAGCCGTACGAAGTCCACACCCGGCCGGTTCGGCACGATCAACTGCGGCGCGTCCACGCACAGATCGACCTCGACCTTGACGCGCTTGCCCGTCTCCGGGTCGGTCTCGCTCCGTTCGGCCGGCTCCACGTCGTCCGCGTACGCGTCCAGATGAGGCAGCAGCACCTCCGCCAGCTCGGCGAGGAACGCGAAGCGCAGATCGCGGTCGCGCGGCTGCGCCACCGTCAGCAGCCGGGGCGAATCGCGGTCCGTGCCCACGAGCGCGCCCAGCGGGGCACCCGCCTCACCGGCCGTCGTGAGCGGGACGAACACGAGCGGGCGTGCCGACAGCCTGCGGTGGCACACGGTGGCCAGGGGCTGGGCGCGACCGCTCTCCACGGCCTCCAGCCGGGCCAGTGTGCTGATCAGCGACATGCGGCGACCGCGCCTTCCGGGACGGACGCCAGCGCCTCGGCGCGCAGCGCGGCGGCCCGCCGCAGCGCCACGACCGTCGGATCGTCGTCGGCCGTCCCCGGCACCGTCCCGCCGCGCGCCGCCGCCAGGACGGCGTCCACCGTCGTCAGGCCGCCCAACTCGCCCCGTACGCCACGTCCCAGCGCCTCCACGGCTCCCGCCGAGCGGGCCCGGCCCCGGCAGTGGAAGGCCAGCTCGCAGGCCGCCAGACACTCGGGCGCGTACGCGGCCGTCACGGAGTCGACCGCCGCCGTCAGCTCGGCGGGCGAGCACCGCTCCAGGTCGAAACTGATGCCCTCGGGCAGGGTCGCCGCGATGTCCTCGATCCGGGTCAGCCGCGCGAGCTGCCGCCGGGTCACCGACCGCTGCTTGCGTACGTCGACGACCGACGCGGTCGGCAGGTTGGAGAAGTCCCTGGGGCAGACCAGCAGCACCGAGTGGTCCACCCGGGCGCCGGGCACCCGGTCGGCGACCCGCTCCAGCGCCAGCACGTACACGGCGGCCTGCCGCGCGGCGGCGCCCACCTTCGAGGCGTCGGCCGAACTGTCGATCATCGGGAAGGACTTGATCTCCACGACCGTCCACCCGCCGTCCGGACGCACCACCACCGCGTCCGGTTCCAGGAAGGCGGGCGAGCCCGCCACCTCCAGCGCGAGCAGCGGATGCACGAGCAGTGTCCACGCGGCTGACCCGGCGGCGGCGCCGGCCGCCTCGCGCAGCGCCAGCGCCGTACGCGCCGCCCGCCCCTCGGGGCCCACCGCCGCCAGATCGGGGACACGCACCTCACCGGGCATGGGCGCGGGCGTCCCCGCGCCCATGCGCTCGTGCAGCAGCCGCATCAACTCCGTGCCGCCGTCGGCCTTGACGCGCGCCTCGAACGCGTTGCCGCGCATGAACGCGAACTGCGACTGTCCGAACGGGGCGGGTGAGCCGAGTGCCGCGGCGAGCGCCGTCTTGTCGACCCCGGCGCCGTCGAGCAGCGCACGGCGTCCGCAGCCGGGGTTGGCGGCGAGGGCGGCCAGCGCGCGGGCATCCAGCGGATGCGGCGCGACCTCCGGCCCGCGCAGCTCAGCGAGTCTTTGCCGGAGCGTCGTCGGTCGCGGCTCCGGTACTGCCGGGGGTGCCGGCGCTGCTGTTGGTGCGGGTGCGCTGCCCGGGGAATCGCTCACCCGCGGAAGTCTCGCATCCGTCACTGACATTCGGAGGTTTGACCGGGGACTTGCCCACCCGGGACGTACCCGAGGCGTTCGCGACCGTGGACTTCGTCACCGTGGACTTCACGACCGTCGGTTTCACGACCGCGACCGACTGACGCCGCTGCCCGGGCACCGATCCCGTTCCCGATCCCGCCGCGAGCGGCGGCCGCGTGAACCCGTCCACGAACGCGTACCGGTCGGCCGCGCGCGTCCAGACCCGGTCGGCGGCCCGCATCGCCGGCCCCGTCAGCAGGGCGCCCGCCCCCATCACGAGACCGCCGGCGACCGCGTCGAGGAAGTAGTGGTTCGCCGTCCCCATCACCACGATCACGGTCAGCAGGGGATAGACGACACCGAGGACCCGCATCAGCGGCGTCCTGCCGTGCCGCCACAGCAGCACCCCGCACCACAGCGCCCAGCCGACGTGCAGACTCGGCATCGCGGCGTACTGGTTGGTCATCCCGCCGAGCCCGCGCGGCGCGCTCGCCTCCGCGCCCCACCAGCCGTACGAGCTGTACTGGGCCATCGTGTCGACGAACCCGTACGACGCGTCGAGCAGCCGCGGCGGGCAGGTCGGGAGCAGGGTGAAACCGATCAGGCCGAGCAGGGTGGAGAGCATCAGCCAGGTGCGCGCGGCGCGGTACCGCGCGGGGCGGCGGCGGAAGAGCCAGATCAGCACGGCCGGAGTGACGAGGTAGTGCAGCGAGGCGTACGCGAAGTCGGCGGGTATGCCGATGGCCGGCGTACTGGTGAAGAGTCTGTTGAGCGGATGTTCGGCGTTCAGGAAGAACGCCTTCTCTATTCGCAGGATCGCCAGGCCGTGGTCCACGGCCGTCGACACGTCGCCGCGCGCCAGGAGTCTGCCGGCCGAGTACGCCCCGTAGACCACCACCAGGAGCAGCAGTTCGGCCCACCAGCGGGGCCGGTGGGCGGTGCGCGCATGGACGGTCTGCGGCATCCGGACGCTCTCCCTCATGTGTTCACGCGGCCTTCCGCCGACGTTCAACCGTACGTGTAGGCGATCGCACGTATGCGAGGGGTCCCCCTACGTACCCAGGTGCCCCGGCGGAACCTCCGCGGCCTCACCGTGGGCTGCCCATTGGGACGCCGAGATCGTCCCGGAGGTTGCCCTCCGTTCAGGTACGGGATGATGGGAGGGCACCTGTTGTGAACCTCAGGGAGAGCTCCCATGGCACCGCGCATCCTCCTCGCCCGGCACGGTCAGACGGCGTGGTCGCTGTCCGGCAGGCACACCGGGAGGACGGATGTGCCGCTGCTCGACGAGGGCAGGCGCGGCGCCAAGCTGCTGGGGGAGCGGCTGCACCGCGAGCCGTGGTCCGGACTGCGCGACGCGGAGATCCGCACCAGCCCGCTGCTGCGCGCGAGCGACACCTGCGAACTCGCCGGGTTCGGCGGCCGGGCCCGGGCGTGGGACGCGCTGATGGAGTTCGACTACGGCGCGTACGAGGGCATGACCCCGGCCGAGATCCAGGCGGTGCGGCCGGGCTGGTTCATCTGGCGCGACGGCGTCCCCGACGGCGAGACGCTGGCCGGGGTCGCCGCCCGCGCCGACGAGGTCGTGGCGTGGGCCCGTTCGGCCGACCGTGACGTCCTGGTCTTCGCGCACGGCCACATCCTGCGCGCGATCGGCGCGCGCTGGCTGGGGGAGGACGTGTCCTTCGCCTCCCGGATCCGGCTGGCGCCGACGTCACTGTCGGTCCTGGACTGGGCGTACGGGGCGCCGGCGATCGACATCTGGAACGACACGGGGCATCTCGCGGGCTGAGGCCCCGTCCGCCCCCGTCCGCCCCCGACGACGCCGCACGGGCGTGCGGTCAGGCCCTGCGTGCCGTCGCCGCCGTCGCCGCGTGACGGTCCAGGAAGCCGCCCACCTCCGCCGTACGCCGCTTGGGCAGCAGCACCCGCACCATGCCCGCGAGCATGCCCTGGATACGGGACGACTGGACCTCGTCCATCAGGTCCAGCACCTGCTGCCCGGCCGCGGCGGCCTCGTCGAGGAAGCCCGCGCGCGCCAGGTTCGTGGCCAACTCCGCCCGGTAGAGCGCGAGATTGCGGGTGAAGTGCGGGTCCTGGAGGACCGTGGCCCGGTACGCGTGCCGCGCCGCCGCCGACCAGTCGCCCAGCGCGGCCCGGCACTGCGCCTGAAGCACCTCCAGCTCGGGCTCGCCGAAGAACGACATCCACTCGGGGTCGTCGTCCGACGGACCCCGCTCGAAGAACGTGTGCGCCTGCCCGAGGGACTGCTCGCAGCCCGTACGGTCCCCGAGCCCGGCCCAGCCGCCCGCCTCGCGCAGCGCGAGCAGCGACAGCAGCCGGGGCGAGGCGAGTTCCGCCGCCGCGCGCCGGCCGGCCTGCGCCGCGCGCACCGCCTCGCGGTGCCGGCCCGCGTCCCTCGCCAGGAACGAGGTGTTGCAGAACGCGTGCGCCTCAAGTCCCGGGTCACCGGCGACCCGTGCGGTCGCCAGTGCCTCCGCGTAGTGCGAACGCGCGTCGTCGAACCGGCCCGAGTCGTGAGCCAGCCAGCCCACCGAGATCGCCAGTTCGCCCGCCCCCGCGTGCAGGCGGTCGGCCGTCCGGCTCCGGGTGGTGGCCCCCGCGTCGAGGAGCGCGTACGCGGTCCGCAGGGGCTGCGCCGCCCGCCGGTAGAGCCCGTCGGCGCCGTGCCGGTCGTCCAGCAGCCGGATCCGCCGTACCGCCTCCTCCAGGGCGCCGACCTCCGCCTCGCCGACCTGCCGGGGGACGGTCCCGGTGATGGCCGGCGCACCGCCGATGTCGAGGCCGAGAGAGGCCGCCGCCACCGTCGCGGTGCCGTTCGTCATGAATGCGCGACGCAGCACGTCGCTCTCCTCGCTGATGTCACCGGTGCCGCCGCGCACCGGGGTCGGGTTCGGGAGGTCGGCCGGCGCCGGGCGGGCGTCGGCCTTTTTTCCGGATGCCCTGCCGCGTACGGCTTCACGCGGCGAGAAACCCAGATCGGCCAGGGTGAGGCCGGGAAACATATGGAGGAATACGCGTTCATACGCGTAGTTGGGACAGCGGATCTCGCCGGCCTCCACCCGTCCGATATAACGTGCGTCGCACGCGACCTGTTCACCGATCTCCCGGGCGGCCCTGCGTACGGCCGCCGCGAACTCCCCCGGCGAGCGACGGCCGCGCAGCCGGCGGAAGGTGAGATTGGGAACTGCCCGGGTCGACGCCATGGCCGAGACCTCTCTTGGGACACGTGGGTCCTGCGTGCCGGTTCACCTCGTCGCCGGTGAACCGGCGTTCCGGCGGTCCGGCGTCCAAGAACGTACCGGTTGTGACGAGTTGGCTACACGGGGTTTGGCTACAAACCGGATATCTCACCCACGATCTGCCATGAACTGCCATCCTTTGCGGCGGACTCGCGCCGTTGCCGTTGACGCCGGGACGCGTTGAACCATGCGGAGACGCACAACGTGTCTTCACTCGACGAGGAGAGTCCCTTGTTGAAGTGGGAGGTCGGTATGCAGGCCAGTGACGGCTCATGGGCGACTGATCGGCGCAGACCCTCGGCCGAGGCGAGCGAGTCGCCGGCGGCTGCTTCCGGCGGGTGCCACGGTGCGCCCTGTGATCTGGTGACCGTCCCGGCCCGCCAGGGGCTGGAGGCGGTCGACATCCTGCGCCGCGGCGCGGGCGAGGCTCCGTCGGTGGGGCCCGTGGTCCTCGACGGCACCTGCGACAACCTCACGTTCCTGGTGCCCCCCGGCACGGCGGCGGCCTGGGACATGCCCGGCAGCGCGTGTACGGAGACGGCCGGCCGGGGGCTGCGCGTACCGGCCGAGCCGCCCGTCAGCGGCGGCGCGTGGCTGCTGCCGCCCGACGCCGGCACCGGTGAGGTCACGGACCCGGAGGTGCTGCGGGTGGCCCTCGGCGAGGCGGCCCGGCTGATCGAGGCGGCGGACGGCCGCCGGTAGCGGCCGCGGTCGTCCCTCGCGCCGCGGGTCACCGCCGCCGGGTGACAATGGAGCGGTGGCGAAGAACCCGGCGGCGAAGAACAGGCGACGCGGACGAGGTGTCCCCGGGGCGGGGCCCGGGCACGACACCGCCACCGAGCCGGTCGACGGCGGTCTCGCCGAACTGGTGCCCGACCGTGAGCGTCCCGGTGCCTGGACGCTGCTGATCGACGGCGCCCCGCAGTCCCACGTCGACCTCGACGACCCGACGTATCTCTCCTTCCCCTACCAGCGCAGACTCGGCCACGTCGCCGATCTCGTCGCTCCGGCGGGCCGCCCGCTGCACGTCGTGCACCTCGGCGGCGGCGCCTTCACCCTCGCCCGTTACATCGCGGCCACCCGCCCCCGGTCCACCCAGCAGATCGTGGAGCTGGACGCGCCGCTCGTCCAACTGGTCCGCAGGGAACTGCCGTTGGACCCGGGCGCCCGGATCCGGGTCCGCTCCGCCGACGCGCGGGCCGGGCTCGCCAAGGTGCCCGACGGCTGGGCCGATCTGGTGATCACGGACGTCTTCGACGGAGCCCGTACCCCGGCGCACCTGACCAGCGCCGAATTCCTCGCCGATGTACGGCGCGTGCTGGCACCCGGCGGCGGTTACGCGGCCAACCTGGCCGACGGGCCGCCGCTCGCGCATCTGCGCGCCCAGATCGCCACGGCCGCCACCGTCTTCCCGGAACTGGCGCTCGCCGCCGACCCGGCCGTACTGCGCGGCCGGCGCTTCGGCAACGCCGTACTCCTCGCGTCGGACCGGGAGTTGCCGGTCGCCGAGCTGACGCGCCGGGTCGCGGGCGATCCGCATCCGGGGCGCGTGGAACACGGCCGGTCGCTCAGGGACTTCACCGGCGGCGCGGTGGTGGTCACCGACGCGAACGCGAAGCCCTCGCCCGTACCGCCGCCGGGTACGTTCGACTGAACGGACGGGCCCGACAAGCCCGTTCGGCGCCCGAGGGCACTCACCGCTCGTCGATCTGCACCCGCGGCGCCGAGTCGTGCCAGGTGCAGAAGACCGAGACCTCCCGGTCGTCCCGGGTGAACGTCACCCGGATCCAGAAGTCCTGCTTCCAGACCTGCATCCGCCAGCCGGCCTCCGGTGTCGCCGAGACCAACTCCGCCGACTCGCTGCCGAGATCGAAGACGACCCGCCCGCCGTCGACCGGATAGCTCTTCACGTTCCCCGGCGTCGTGGCGTCCGTGCCCGGATCCGGCGGCGGCTTCTTCGCCGACGGCTCCGCGGGCGCTGTCGCCGGCGGTTCGCCGTCCTGCGTCCGAGAGGGCTCCGGGGTCCCGGCGGACGCGGGCGACTCCGGCGACGAGGGCGAGGGAGGCGGGCTCGGCGGGCGATGGGTCGAGGAGGACTGCGGCCGGGCGCGCTGCGTCGTCGCGCCGTCCCCGGTGATCGGAAGCGCCCGGGGCCTGTCGTACGCCGTGCCCACGACGACCGTGTGCACGCCCCACCAGGACAGCGTGACCGCCGCCCCGGTCGCGAGCGTCCACGC
>NZ_JAAPBF010000251.1 GCF_022695985.1 Streptomyces sp. NP-1717
CACGTGGGTGGGGAGGGGTTGGTCCTCAATTGGCTGACAGGCCCGGAGGAGTGCGGTCACGTGGGCGGGGGGCCACTTCTACCGCTGCGCAGCGCCAGCGGAGGTCGGGGCCCTGTTCGAGGCGGAACGCCATCGCGCGGACCTGGTCGCCCGCCGCGATGCTGGCCCATGCCTCGACCGCCCCCGGACGGGGGTGGAAGCCCCGGCACGTGCGGATCACCGGCGTGGTGTTACGGGCGCGCAGCGGGGTGGTCGGGGCCAGGCGGACGAGTTGGTCGTACGCCTCGCCGATCGTCCTGCCCAGCATCGAGTGGACCGGGCGCAGGCCGCTGAGGACGGCGAGCAGTTGCTCCGCGAAGAGGTCGTGCGGCTGGAGCCGGGGCCGGCGGTGCTGGGGGACCACCCGCCCGGGCCTGCGCGGGTCGCGCCTGGCCGGTGGCCGGGTGGTGGCGACCGTCCGGGCCGCCGCCCTGTCGTACGTCCTGTTGGTCTCTGTGTCGCTCACGCAGATCGCCCCCGTTCCGCCGGCCCGGCCGCATCGCATTACCGGGCGGTAACTTGTGTTGGGGATCTTCTACGGGTGATCCCGGATTGCCGCAAGGACCGGATCCCGGTGCGGCGCGTGCGCCGGGTGTCACCTGTCCGAGTGGCCGGGCAGGCCGGAGCAGGGCCGCAGGCGTCACTCTGTGTGTTCGGGACGGCCGGAAACGGCTCCGCAGTGTCACCCCGACGAGGGACCGGCCGAATACACCGGACGTATCCTTGAACGGCTCTCCCGACTACGAAAGCGGTCATCGCATGCGCGTCTACGTCCCTCTGACCCTTCCCGGTCTCGCCGAGGCGCAGAAGACGGGCGAGCTGGGCCCCGGGCCGCTGACCGCGTACGCGGTGACCCCCGGACTGCGCGAGTGGTACCTCTCCGACGACATCGAGGAGTTGGAGTACGCGGCGCTCAACCGCGCCGCCGCCGCCTCGCTCCGGCAGCTCGCCGGTGATCCGTCGGCCGCGCGGCGCCGGGTCGTCGTCGCCGTCGACGTACCGGACAAGGACGCCGCGGCCGACCCCGACCGCGGGGTGGACTCCGCCGGGCTCGGCGAGGTGCGGATCGCCACAGCCGTCCCCCTGGCCAAGGCCGCCGCCGTGCACGTCGACGCCGACGACGCCGAGGACGACGTGTCCGCCGCCGCCACGGCGCTGGGCGCGGCCGACCACGGCGACGACGACGCGCAGTTCACGGTCGACGGGGCCGAGGACCACGAACTGCTCTGGTTCGGGGTGCAGGAGATCCCGGGCATCGTCGCCTAGGGTTCGGCGGCGCGTTGTCGGACCCTGCCGGTAACGTTTCCGGCATGGGGAAGCACGACACACATCTGGTCTGGGACTGGAACGGCACACTGCTCGACGACTTCGAGGCGGTCGTCGCGGCGACCAACGCCGCCTTCGCGGAGATCGGTCTCGAATCGATCACCCCGGAGCGCTATCGGGATGTCTACTGCATGCCGATCCCTGTCTTCTACGAGCGTCTGATGGGCCGCCTCCCCACGGACGCCGAGTGGCTCGTCATGGACGAGGCATTCCAGCGGCACTACGTGGAGCGCCGCGTCGGGTGCGGGCTCGCCGAGGGCGTCGAGGAGCTGCTGACGCAGTGGGTGCTGGCCGGCCGCAGCCAGTCGCTGCTCAGCATGTACGAGCACGAACAACTGGTGCCCGTCGTGCGCGGCTACGGGATTCACCAGCACTTCGTACGGGTCGACGGCCGGACGGGCCCGTCCGGCGGCACGAAGGCCGTGCACATGGAGCGCCATCTGGCCGCGCTCGCCAAGGACGGCCGGATAGACCCCGCGCACACGGTGGTGATCGGTGACGCGGTGGACGACGCCCTGGCCGCCGCCCATGTGGGTGCCAGAGCGGTCCTCTACACCGGGGGATCGCACAGCCGTAAGAGCCTGGAGGCGGCGGGAGTTCCGGTCGTCGACAACCTCGCTGACGCCGTCGACCTGGCACAGAGCCTCGCGCGCTGACCATCGGTCACCAACATCCGGCCGTCACTTGTCACTGGCCGGACCGGCAAATTTCCCGCCCTTCTTTTGTACATATGCGGTTCATGACGGGCCCGGGGTGCGGCGAGATAGCCTGGGGCCGTGATCAGTGCGATATGCCGTGGGAGCACCGAAGCTCCCGGCCAGCGCCCGGAGTGCCACAGCGCCCCGGGCCTCGCTGATCCCCGCAATCCGGCGTGGCCGTCAAATTTGGCCAATAACGTCCCGGACATCTCTCATCGCGGCATAGCGTCGACATCGACCGGAGACCCCGCGTCGTGGCGTTGTGTCGCTTCTTTCATCGACGTCACGCAATGGCGCGCGACAGGAGCCAGAGGACATGCAGACCAAGCTGGACGAAGCCAAGGCCGAGCTGCTCGCACGGGCGGCCCGGGTCGCTGAGAACAGCCCAGCCGGGGGGGCTGGGGGTCTGGGGGGCACCTCCCGGAACAACTCGGCCGCGAAGGCGACCGACGACGAGACGAACGACGAGAAGCGGCCGGACAACGACACGCTCCTCGCCTTCCTCCACAAGTACTACCTGCACACCGCACCGGACGACCTCGCCGACCGCGATCCGGTCGACATCTACGGCGCGGCGCTCTCCCACTACCGGCTGGCCGAGAATCGCCCGCAGGGCACGGCCAACGTGCGTGTCCACACGCCGTCGGTCGAGGAGAACGGCTGGACGTGCACCCACACCGTCGTCGAGGTCGTCACCGACGACATGCCGTTCCTCGTCGACTCGGTCACCAACGAACTCACCCGGCAGAACCGCGGGATCCACGCCGTCATCCACCCGCAGATCCTGGTGCGGCGCGATCTCACGGGCAAGCTCATCGAGGTCCTCCCCGAGAGCCGCGGCGACAGCGCCGAGCGGACCCACGACACCCTGATCGAGTCCTGGATCCACGTCGAGATCGACCGCGAGACCGACCGCGCCGATCTCAAGCAGATCACCGCCGACCTGCTGCGCGTGCTGTCCGACGCCCGCGAGGCCGTCGAGGACTGGGGCAAGATGCGCGAGTCCGCGCTGCGCATCGCCGACGAGCTGCCCAGCGAGCCGACCGCCGACGACCTGCGCGACCAGGAGGTCGTAGAGGCCCGTGAGCTGCTGCGCTGGCTCGCCGACAACCACTTCACCTTCCTCGGCTACCGCGAGTACGAGCTGACGGGCGACGACGCCCTGACCGCCGTGCCCGGCACCGGCCTCGGCATCCTGCGCTCCGACCCCAAGCACACCGACGACGAGGCCCACCCGGTGAGCCCGTCGTTCAACCGGCTCCCCGCCGACGCGCGCGCCAAGGCCCGCGAGCACAAACTGCTCATCCTCACCAAGGCCAACAGCCGCTCCACCGTGCACCGCCCGAGCTACCTCGACTACGTCGGCGTGAAGAAGTTCGACGGCAAGGGCAACGTCATCGGCGAGCGCCGCTTCCTGGGCCTCTTCTCCTCGGCCGCGTACACCGAATCCGTACGCCGCGTACCCGTCGTCCGCCGCAAGGTCGCCGAAGTCCTCGAAGGCGCCGGCTTCTCGCCCAACAGCCACGACGGCCGCGACCTGATGCAGATCCTGGAGACGTACCCGCGCGACGAGCTGTTCCAGACACCCGTCGACCAGCTCCGCTCCATCGTCACCAGCGTCCTGTACCTCCAGGAGCGGCGCCGGCTGCGCCTCTACCTCCGCCAGGACGAGTACGGGCGCTACTACTCCGCCCTCATCTACCTGCCGCGCGACCGCTACACCACCGGCGTCCGGCTGCGGCTCATCGACATCCTCAAGGAGGAGCTCGGCGGCACCAACGTCGACTTCACCGCCTGGAACACCGAATCGATCCTCTCCCGGCTCCACTTCGTCGTCCGCGTCCCGCAGGGCACCCAGCTGGCCGGGCTCACCGACGCCGACGTCGACCGCATCGAGGGCCGGCTCGTCGAGGCCGCCCGCTCCTGGGCCGACGGCTTCGGCGAGGCGCTCAACGCCGAGCTGGGCGAGGAGCGCGCCGCCGAACTGCTGCGCCGCTACGGCAACGCCTTCCCCGAGGGCTACAAGGCCGACCACTCGCCGCGCTCCGCCGTCGCCGACCTCGTCCGCGTCGAGGAGCTGAGCCACGACAAGAAGGACTTCGCGCTCTCCCTCTACGAGCCCGTCGGCGCGGCTCCCGGCGAGCGCCGTTTCAAGATCTACCGCACGGGCGAGCAGGTCTCCCTCTCCGCCGTACTGCCGGTGCTCCAGCAGCTCGGCGTCGAGGTCGTGGACGAGCGGCCGTACGAGCTGCGCTGCGCGGACCGCGCCCACGCCTGGATCTACGACTTCGGCCTGCGCATGCCGCGCGGCGAGAACAACCAGGCCAAGGACGACCACCTCGCCGAGGACGCGCGCGAGCGCTTCCAGGACGCCTTCGCGGCCGTCTGGACCGGCGAGGCGGAGAACGACGGCTTCAACTCCCTCGTCCTGCGCGCCGGGCTCAACTGGCGCGAGGCGATGGTGCTGCGCGCCTACGCGAAGTACCTGCGCCAGGCCGGGGCGACCTTCAGCCAGGACTACATGGAGGACACCCTCCGTAACAACGTCCACACCACCCGGCTGCTCGTCTCCCTCTTCGAGGCCCGGATGGCGCCCAACCGCCAGCGCGCGGGCACGGAGCTCATCGAAGGGCTCCTCGAAGAGCTGACCGGCGCCCTCGACCAGGTCGCCAGCCTCGACGAGGACCGCATCCTGCGCTCGTTCCTCACCGTCATCAGAGCCACACTGCGGACCAACTTCTTCCAGAGCGCGAGCAAGGCGCCGGACGGTACGGGCCGGAAGTCCACGGCCGACAAGTACCACAGCTACGTGTCGATGAAGTTCGATCCGCAGGCCATCCCCGATCTGCCGGCGCCCCGCCCGGCGTACGAGATCTGGGTCTACTCGCCGCAGGTCGAGGGCGTCCACCTGCGCTTCGGCAAAGTCGCGCGCGGCGGACTGCGCTGGTCCGACCGGCGCGAGGACTTCCGTACGGAGATCCTGGGCCTGGTCAAGGCGCAGATGGTCAAGAACACGGTGATCGTGCCGGTCGGCGCCAAGGGCGGCTTCGTCGCCAAGCAGCTCCCCGACCCGGCCGTGGACCGTGACGCCTGGCTCGCCGAGGGCATCGCCTCCTACCGGACGTTCATCTCGGCGCTCCTCGACATCACCGACAACATGGTGGCCGGCGAGGTCGTGCACCCCGCCGACGTGGTGCGGCACGACGAGGACGACACCTATCTGGTCGTCGCCGCCGACAAGGGCACCGCCAGCTTCTCCGACATCGCCAACGAGGTCGCGATCGCCTACGACTTCTGGCTCGGCGACGCCTTCGCCTCCGGCGGCTCGGCCGGTTACGACCACAAGGGCATGGGCATCACGGCGCGCGGCGCCTGGGAGTCCGTCAAGCGGCACTTCCGCGAACTGGGCCACGACACCCAGACCGAGGACTTCACCGTCGCGGGCGTCGGCGACATGTCCGGCGACGTCTTCGGCAACGGCATGCTGCTCTCCGAGCACATCAGACTGGTCGCCGCCTTCGACCACCGGCACATCTTCATCGACCCGAACCCGGACGCGGCCACCTCGTTCGCCGAGCGCCGCCGCCTCTTCGACCTGCCGCGCAGTTCCTGGGCCGACTACGACAAGTCGCTGCTGTCCCAGGGCGGCGGGATCCACCCCCGCAGCGCGAAGTCGATTCCCGTCAACGCACACGTACGCGAGGCGCTGGGCATCGAGGCGGGCGTGGCCAAGCTGACGCCGGCCGACCTGATGCGGGCGATCCTCAAGGCGCCGGTCGACCTCATGTGGAACGGCGGCATCGGTACGTACATCAAGTCGTCCGCCGAGTCGAACGCGGACGTGGGCGACAAGGCCAACGACGCCATCCGTATCAACGGCGAGGACCTGCGGGCCAAGGTCGTCGGCGAGGGCGGCAACCTGGGCGCGACGCAGCTCGGCCGGATCGAGTTCGCCCGGCGCGGCGCGGACGGCCGGGGCGGCCGGATCAACACCGACGCCATCGACAACAGCGCGGGCGTGGACACCTCCGACCACGAGGTGAACATCAAGATCCTGCTCAACGCCCTCGTGACGGAAGGCGACATGACCGTCAAGCAGCGCAACAAGCTGCTGGCGGCCATGACCGACGAGATCGGCAGGCTCGTCCTGCGCAACAACTACGCGCAGAACGTCGCCCTCGCCAACGCGGTCCTCCAGGCCCCGTCCCTGCTCCACGCCCACCAGCGGTTCATGCGCCGCCTGGAGCGGGACGGCAGCCTCGACAGGGAGCTGGAGTTCCTGCCGAGCGACCGCCAGATCCGGGAACTGCTCAACGGGGGCAAGGGACTCTCGCAGCCCGAGCTGGCCGTCCTGCTCGCGTACACCAAGATCACGGTCGCCGACGAGCTGATCTCCACCGGGCTGCCCGACGATCCGTACCTGCGCAAGCTGCTGTACGCGTACTTCCCCGCGCAGCTCCGCGAGAAGTTCTCCGAGCAGATCGAGGGGCACGCGCTGCGCCGCGAGATCATCACGACGGTGCTGGTCAACGACACCGTGAACGCGGGAGGTTCGACCTTCCTGCACCGGCTGCGCGAGGAGACCGGGGCGTCGATCGAGGAGATCGTACGAGCGCAGACGGCCGCGCGGGAGATCTTCGGGCTGGGTGCGGTCTGGGACGCGGTCGAGGCGCTGGACAACAGCGTCGCCGCCGATGTCCAGACCCGGATCCGGCTCCACTCGCGGCGGCTGGTCGAGCGCGGCACGCGGTGGCTGCTCGGCAACCGGCCGCAGCCGGTGGAGATCGCCGGGACGGTCGAGTTCTTCGCCGAAGGCGTGGAGCAGGTGTGGCAGCAACTGCCGCGGCTGCTGCGGGGCGCGGACCTGGAGTGGTACCAGAACATCGTGGAGGAGCTCACCGCGGTGGGCGTGCCGGATGTGCTGGCGCTGCGGGTCGCCGGATTCTCGGCGGCGTTCCCGACGCTCGACATCGTGCAGATCGCCGACCGTACGGGCAAGGATCCGCTGGACGTGGCCGAGGTGTACTACGACCTCGGTGACCGGCTGCGGATCACCCAGCTGATGGACCGGATCATCGAACTGCCGAGGGCGGACCGCTGGCAGTCGATGGCGCGCGCGTCGATCCGCGAGGACCTGTACGCGGCGCACGCCGCCCTGGCGTCGGACGTGCTGTCGGTCGGCGACGGGGACTCGAAGCCGGAGGAGCGGTTCAAGGCGTGGGAGGAGAAGAACGCGGCGATTCTCGGGCGTTCGCGCACCACGCTGGAGGAGATCCAGAGTTCGGACTCGTTCGACCTGGCGAATCTGTCGGTGGCGATGCGGACGATGCGGACGTTGCTGCGGACGCACGCGTAAGCCTGGTCCGGCGGGGCCTTGTCCTCAATCGCCGGACGGGCTGCGGGTGTGGCCCGTCCGGGCCGGGGGGGAAGTGACAGGTCCCGCTGTCCTGGCCGGGCTGTTTGCGCCGGGTCCGCCCGGTGGGCGGTCCGTCCTCAATCGCCGGACGGGCTGAAGGGGTGGCCGGCTCGTCGTCATGTGGCGGACGGGCTGAAGTGGTGGCCGCTTCGTCGTCAGGTGGCGGGCAGGCTGAAGTGGTGGCCGCTTCGTCGTCGGGTGGCGGGCGGGCTGGAGTGTGGGCGGTTCGTCGTCAGCCGCCGGGCGGGCTCATTTTGGGCCCGCCCGGCGACTGAGGACACCGTCGGGGTGTCAGCGTTTGCGTTTTTTCGGGGGGACGCCGGTCGCCTTCTCGTACGCCGCCACGACGTCCGCCGACGGGCCGTCCATCCGCAGCGTCCCCGACTCCAGCCAGATCGCCCGGTCGCAGGTCTCGGTGATCGTCTTGTTGCTGTGGCTCACCAGGAAGACCGTGCCGGCCTGCTGGCGCAGTTCGGCGATGCGTTCCTTGCTGCGCTTCTGGAACCGCGCGTCCCCCGTGGACAGCGCCTCGTCGATCAGCAGCACGTCATGGGTCTTGGCCGCCGCGATGGAGAAGCGGAGCCGCGCCCCCATGCCCGAGGAGTACGTGCGCATCGGCAGCGTGATGAAGTCACCCTTCTCGTTGATCCCGGAGAACTCCACGATGCCCGCGTAACGCTCCTTGACCTGCTCGCGCGTCATGCCCATCGCGAGCCCGCCGAGTATCACGTTGCGCTCGCCGGTCAGATCGCTCATGAGTGCCGCGTTGACGCCGAGGAGCGACGGCTGGCCCTGTGTGTAGACCTTCCCCTCGCTCGGCGGCAGCAGCCCGGCGACCGCCTTGAGGAGGGTCGACTTCCCGGAGCCGTTCGAGCCGATGAGGCCGATGGCCTCGCCCTTGTACGCGACGAAGCTCACCCCCCGTACGGCGTGCACCTCGCGCACGCCGGGGGTCTTCCGGCGCGAGACGATCCGGCTGAGCGCCGAGGTGGCGCTGCCTTTGCCGCCCTTGGTGCCGTGCACCTTGTAGGTGATGTGGACGTCGTCCACGACGACGGTCGGAACACGCTCGGTCTCAGCCACGGCCGTACTTCTCCTCCGCCTGCCAGAAGAACAGGAATCCGCCGGCCCCGACGAGCACCGCCCAGCCGGTGGCGACCAGCCAGACGTGGGGCGGGAGTTGACCGGCGGTGAAACTGTCGATGAGCGCGAAGCGCATCAGGTCGATGTAGACGGCCGCCGGGTTGCATTCGAGGGCGAGCCGGACCGGCTCCGGCACGTTCTGGTTCTTGAAGACCGTGTCCAGGCTCCACATCACACCGGACGCGTACATCCAGGTGCGCAGCAGGAACGGCATCAGCTGTGCGATGTCGGGCGTCGCCGCTGTCAGTCGCGCGAAGATCATCGCGAGCCCGGTGTTGAACACGGTCTGGAGCGCGAGGGCGGGCACGGCCAGCAGCCAGGCGGGCCTCGGGTACTGCTCGAAGACGGCCAGGATCACGGTGAGCGCGCCCAGGGAGAACAGCAACTGCTGGAGCTGCTGGAGGGCGAACGCGAGCGGCAGCGAGGCGCGCGGGAAGTGCAGGGCGCGGACGAGGCCGATGTTGCCGGAGATCGCGCGGGTGCCGGCGGTCACGGTGCCGGCGGTGAACGTCCAGATGAAGACGCCGGTGACCAGGAACGGTACGTAGTCCGGCACCCCGTCCCTGGTGTTGAGCAGGACGCCGAAGATGAAGTAGTAGACCGTCGCGTTGAGCAGCGGGGTCATGATCTGCCAGAGCTGGCCGAGCTTGGCCTTGCTGTACTGCGAGGTCAGCCGGGCGGTGGCGAACGCGGTGACGAAGTGGCGGCGGGAGTGCAGTCCGCGCAGGTACGCGAGGAGCGGGGGGCGGGCCGCGCTCTCGGTCAGACCGTGCCGGGCGGCGAGCGCGCGCAGGTCCGGGGCCGGGTCGAGGTCCTTCGGCACCGGTCTCGGCCGGGCGGGGGGTGCGGTCGTCTGGCTCACAGGGGTCGCTTTCGACGAGGGACATCGAACGGAGGCGAGCGGAGAGGGGTGGGGAGAGGGTGTGGGGGGCATGGGTAGCGACGGGACGGGACCGTTTCGTCGTAACGAAGAGGTTAGAACGGAAGTACGTCGCAACGCAACCGTTTCGTCGTGACGTGCCTGGCGCTATGCTCGTTGCCATGCCCACGGACCCCCGCCTCTCACGCCGCGCCCCAGCGGGAGCCGCCGTGCTCCGTGAGGACGTGACCGACGCCATCCGCTCCGCCGTCTTCGAGGAACTCGCCGCGGTCGGGTTCGCCCGGATGTCCATCGAGGGCATCGCGCGGCGGGCGGGCGTCGGCAAGACGGCCGTCTACCGGCGCTGGAAGTCCAAGCTGGCGCTGGTGCTGGATCTGGTCTCCGCCGTCGCGGCGCAGGGGCTGCCGGTGCCCGCGACCGGTTCGCTGTACGGGGACGTACGCGCCCTGCTGGAGGTGGCGTCGCACGCCCTGCGCCACCCGCTGGCCTCCCGGGTGATCCCCGATCTGCTGGTGGAGGCCGCTCGGCACCCGGAGATCTCCGAGGCGATCAAGGCGGCGCTGCTGGACGGGCGGCAGGGCATCGCGGCGGTGGTCGTACGCGAGGCGGTGGCCCGCGGGGAGCTGCCCGAAGGCGCCGATCCCGACCGGGCGCTGGATCTGATCGCGGGGCCGCTGTACTGGCGGCTGGTGGTTGTCCG
>NZ_JAAPBF010000252.1 GCF_022695985.1 Streptomyces sp. NP-1717
TATGGGTGACATGGGGGGTGTCTCCGTAGCCCTGGTGGATGAATCTTCGTTTGGCGTGTGGGGGAGACCAGGGCAGGTCCCTCCGTGATGCCGAACCGAAGGACGGGTGCCCCATGAGTGTCGCTTCCACGTCGGAATCCGGGCGGCACCCGGGACGCGGCCGGGGCCGGGTCGTCATGCTCGTCGACAACGCCGTCAACGGGGACTCCCGCGTCCAGAAGGCCGCCCGCTCCATGGCCGACGCCGGGTGGGACGTGGTGCTGCTCGGGCAGTCGCCGGACCGCGACCGGCACCGCTGGACCATCGGCGCCGCCGAGGTCCGGCTGGTCCCCGTCGTGATGACCCTCGCCAAACGCCGCAGGGACTACCGCAGAGTCGTGCTCCCCCGCCTCTTCGCCTACCGGCGCGGCGGCATCTCCCAGCACCGCAGGCAGTGGGTCAAGGCGTGGCGCGCCGATCTGCTGGCCCGCAGGTCCGCCGAGGGGCGGCGGTTCCTGATCCGGCGCACGGCCGCGCGGATCCTGGCGCGCTGGGTCGGTTTCCGGCACCGTCAGCTCGCCCTGGTGGAGGGCAGACGCAACCCCGACTCGCTGCCGGAGCGGCTCCGTACGGCCATGTGGCGCGCCCTGCTCGGCGACCGCTGCTGGCGCAGGCTCGAACCGTACCTGTGGGACTACGAGTTCGCCTTCGGTCCCGTCGTCGACGCGCTCGAACCCGATCTCATCCACGCCAACGACTTCCGGATGATCGGCGTCGGGGCCCGCGCCGTGCACCGCGCGCGGGGCCGGGGACGCAGCGTGCGGCTGGTCTGGGACGCGCACGAGTATCTGCCCGGCATCAAGCCCCGTGCCGGCTACCGCCGCTGGATGCCCGCGCACGTCGCGCACGAGCGGGAGTACGGGCGTTGCGCCGACGCGGTCGTCACCGTCTCCCGGAGCCTGGCCGATCTGCTGCACAAGGAGCACCGGCTGCCCCGGCCGCCCGTCGTCGTGCTGAACGCCCCCGGCGGCGGCCCGCCCGCCGACCGGGCCGGTGAACCCGTGCCGGATCTGCGGGAGTTGTGCGGGATCGACGCCGCCACGCCGCTGCTCGTCTACAGCGGCGCCCTCGCCCCGCAGCGCGGGCTCGCCACGCTCATCGAGGCGCTGCCCCAACTGCCGGGCGCCCATGCGGCGCTCGTCGTGCCCGCGCCCGACGGGTGGGTCGTGCGCAAGGCGGCCGACCTCGGTGTCGCCGACCGCGTCCACCCGCTGCCGTACGTCCCGCACTGGCAGATCGTGCCGTTCCTGGCCGCCGCCGACATCGGCGTCATCCCGATCCACCACTGGCCCAACCATGAACTCGCCCTGATCACCAAGTTCATGGAGTACGCGCACGCCCGGCTGCCGATCGTCGTCAGCGACGTGCGCACCATGGCGGCGGAGGTGCGCGAGACCGGCCAGGGCGAGGTGTTCCGCGCCGAGGACACCGCCGACTTCGTACGGGCCGCGCGCGCCGTGCTCGACGATCCGGCCGCCTACCGCAAGGCGTACGACCGTCCCGGTCTGCTGGAGCGGTGGACCTGGGAGGCACAGGCCGACATCCTCGACGGCGTCTACACAAGGCTGTTGGCGGCCCCGGCGGAGGCGACCGCCGTCGCGACGGTCCCCGGGGAGGACCCGGTGAAGCGCGACGAGACCGAGCCGGGTGACCCGGCCGGCGCCACCGCGACCTGACCGGGGACGCGCGTGATCACGTGACCATACGGCCGTAGGGGCGTTGATGTCCTCGAACGTCGGGAGACGTCACCGGCGTCGGGGAGCGCCGCGCCCAACGAGCCGGATTGGAAAGTGAGTCACCGTGCACAGGTCCGCGTACGAGCAGATGGAACTCTGCGTGAAGGAGTACATGCCCGCGTCCGGCCGTCACCGGGTGGTCGACCTGGGCTCGCGCATCTCGCCCAAGCAGTCCCTCACCCACCGCAGTCTGCTCGACGGGCGCGATGTCGAGTACATCGGCGTCGATGTGCTCGACGGACCCAACGTCGACATCGTGATGCGCAGGCCGTACCGCATTCCGGTACGGTCCCGGACCGCCGACTTCGTCATCTCGGGCCAGGCGTTCGAGCACATCCCGTTCTTCTGGGCGTCGATGATGGAGATTGCCCGCGTCCTGCGCCCCGGCGGTCTGGCCTTCGTCACCGCCCCCTCGCGCGGTCATGTGCACGACGCGCAGGACTGCTGGCGGTACTACCCCGACGGATTCAGAGCCATGGCCGCGTTCGCCGGGCTCGAACTGGCCGAGGCCTACACCGACTTCCCGCCGATGAAGGGCATCCGCTTCGACTACGCCGCCATCGACGGCAAGCGCGCCTACTGGGGCGACTCCGTGGGTGTGTTCCGCAGGCCGCGCGAGCCGAGGCGGCGGCTGTGGGAGTACGCGGTACGGGAACTGACCGTCCGTTACGCCAACCGTGTCGGCGGCGTCGAGGGCATCCCGCTGCCCGAGCCGGTCGCGGGACGCGACCGCTGCGGCCGGGGAGTGCCCGTCGTACCCGCTCCGGCCTCCGAAGCACAGCCCGGAGCCGTACAGCCCGTAACAGCCGAGACGCACACGAAAGAGTCATAAATGAAGGTGAGTTGACGAAAGATGACATCGGCTGAGTTCTCCGCGTACCGTCCCTCGGCATGGCATGGCGAAGCGCAGTGAACGGCGCACTCGAGAAGCTCACCGGATATCAGCTCCGGCGGATCCCGGTCCCCGCCCCGCGGTCGGCGACGCCCGCGCCCCCCGTCGTCCCGTCGCCCGCCCCGCAGGCCGCGGAACCGGCTCCCAAGCCGAAACCGAAGCCGAGGCCGGCGGCGCTGCCCGCCGACTACGACGACGAGGCGAAGGAGATCATCCGGGCGGTCAAGCCGTTCACGATGACCTCCCCGGAGCGGCTCAACGCCTTCATCCTCGCCACCCGCCATGTCGTGCGGCACGACATCCCCGGCGACATCGTCGAGTGCGGAGTCTGGCGCGGCGGCTCGATGCAGGCCTGCGCCAAGACGCTGCTCGCGCTCGGCGAGACCGACCGCGGACTGCACCTGTTCGACACCTTCGAGGGCATGCCGCCGCCCACCGCCGAGGACCTGCGGCGCGACGGCAAGTCCGCCGAGGACCTGCTCGCGGCTCAGGGCAAGGACCGGCCGATCTGGGCCGTCGCCTCGCTGGAGGACGTACAGGCGGGCTTCGGGAACGTGCCGTACCCCGGTGAGCGGGTGCACTACGTGCAGGGCCTGGTCGAGGACACCGTGCCGCAGCAGGCGCCCGAGCAGATCTCGATCCTGCGTCTGGACACCGACTGGTACGCCTCCACCAAGCACGAACTGGAGTTTCTCTACCCCCGGCTGGTGAGCGGCGGCGTGCTGCTCATCGACGACTACGGCTACTGGCAGGGCTCCCGCCAGGCCGTGGACGAGTTCCTGGAGAAGACGGGCGAACGGCTGCTCATGCTGCGCATGGACGAGGGCCGGATCGCGGTCAAGCCCTGAATCCACCGCTGCTCTGAAGTCCGGAGATCCGGAAGTTCGGAAGGACCGTGCACCGCGCATGACCCCCCGCCTCACCGTCGTCGTGCCCATCTACAACGTGGAGGACTATCTCGACGACTGCCTACGCTCACTGGCCGGACAGACCATGGCCGACTCCGAGATCGTCATGGTGAACGACGGTTCCACGGACGGGAGCGCACGGATCGCGAGACGGTTCGCCGAGGCGGACGACCGGTTCCGGCTGGTCGAGCAGGACAACGCCGGGCTCGGCGCCGCGCGCAACGCCGGAGTCCGGCACGCCCGGGGCGAGTTCCTCACCTTCGTCGACAGCGACGACACCGTGCCGCACGACGCGTACGAGCGGATGCTCACGGCGCTCGACGCGTCCGGCTCCGACTTCGCGACCGGCAACGTCCTCAGGCTCGGCCCCGGGGGCGCGCTGACGCAGGCGCCGATGTTCCGCAAGCCGATGGCGACGGAGCGCTCCGGCACCCGGCTCACCCGCGACTGGGTACTGCTCGGGGACCGGATCGCCTGCAACAAGGTCTTCCGGAAGTCCTTCTGGGACCGGCACTCCTTCGCCTTCCCCACCGGGGTGCTGTACGAGGACATCGCCGTCGTGCTGCCCGCGTACTTCCTGGCGAGCGGTGTGGACGTGCTGTCCGCCCCCGTCTACCACTGGCGGACCAGGGACGGCTCGATCACCGCCAAGCGCGCCGTGCCGAAGGGGATCCGGGACCGGGTCACCGCCGTGTCGTCGGTCGCCGGCTTCCTGACCGCCCGCGCGAGGACGGACACCGTGAGCGGCACCGACTGGGCCGACGCGCTGCGGCGCTACCACCAGCACGTGCTCTCCGGCGATCTGTGGCTCTTCATCGAGGCGCTCCCCGACGGTGACGCCGCCTTCCACGCCGCCTTCCTCGACCACGCCAACGCCTTCGCCGCCACCGTCCACCAGCGCGTCTTCGACGCCCTGCCGCTCCACCTGCGCGTCAAGTGGCATCTGATCCGGGAACGCCGGATGCCCGAACTCCTCGCGCTGCTCGCCCACGAGAAGGCCGATCCCGGGGCCTTCGGCGTCCGCGGCCTGCGCAGGTCCCGCGCCGAGTACCCGGTGCTCACCGGCGGCCTGCCCCGGGCCGTCGCCACCCTCAAGCCCAAGGAACTGCCGGTGACCTCGCATCTCACCGAGGCCGTGTGGCGCGACGGGCGACTGCACCTCAAGGGTTACGCGTACGTACGCAACGTGCCCGCCGACGCGCGCCGCAAGTCCGTCAAGGCCGCCTGGCTGCGCACCGGGAAGCGGCGCGTCCTGCCGCTGCGGACCCGCACCGTACGGATGCCCGCGGCGACGTACGAGTCGAAGCAGGGCCTGCACATCTACGACTGGGCCGGGTTCGAGACCGTCGTCGACCCGCGCCGGCTCGCGAGGGCCCGGGGCGCGGGCGGCAAGCGCACCGTCTGGAAGCTGGAGATGGGGGTCTTCGGAGCGGGCCGGCTGCGCCGGGCGCCCCTGCGGCTGACGGGCTCGGCAGCCGCGCCCGCCGTACCGGCCGTGCACTACGTGGACGACACCACGCGCGTCGTGCCCGTACTCTCCGGCAACAAGCTCGAACTGCGGGTGGAGCCCGTACGCGCCCTGCTCACCGGCCACGCGCCCGCGGGCGGCGGCGCCGTGCGGATCGAGGGTCTGCTGCACGCCACCGCCGGCCCGCCGACCGTGCTCGCCGTCCAGAACTGGTACACCAAGGACGTCCACGAGGTCCCCCTGCGGCTCGTCGACGGCACGTTCACCGCCGACCTCCCGCTCACCGCCTTCGGCGACCCCACCGCCCGGCGGCGGGCCACCGTGCCCTGGGGCGTCCATCTCGTACGGGCCGACGGCAGCCGCCTCGCCGTGGCGGCCCGCGGCCCGATCCCGCCCGGGCACTACGGGCTCGGCGACGGCCGCGAGGTGTACGTCACCGCCAACGCGGCGGGCGATCTCGTCCTCAGCGACCAGACCGAACAGCCGGTGGTCGACACGGTCGACTGGACGGCGGACGGCGAACTGATCCTCATGGGCAGCCAACCCGCGCCGAGAGAAGCCGAGTTGGTGCTGCGGCACAGCGGCCACCACGAGGAGAACGTCTTCCCCCTCGACGCACTCACCGGCGGCCGCTTCCGTACGGCGCTGCTGCCCGCCGCCGTGGAGGGGCTGCACGGAGTACGCCAACTGGCCGAGGGACGCTGGCTGTTGTACGTCCGCGAGCCGGGCGAGAGCGACCCGGAGCGCTACACCGCCGTGCGGATCCAGCCCTCGCGGCACCAGACGCTGCCGCTCGTACGGACCCTGGACGGGCGCGAGTTCACCCTGGACCGGCACCACCAGGACATGCTCCAGCTGCGCTCCGGCTCCGCGCTCCCCGAGCAGGACCGCGGCGCCTACCGGCAACAGCGACTGCGCCGCCACTACGCGACCGCCCGCACCACCGCCGGGCCGCTGCGCGACGCCGTGCTCTACAGCAGCTTCGACGGCCGGCAGTACTCCGACTCGCCGCGCGCCGTCCACGAGGAACTGGTCCGCAGGCGGGCCCCGGTGGAGCACCTGTGGGTCGTACGCGATCGGCAGGTGACGCTGCCGGCCGGCGTCCGCGCCGTCGAACTCCACAGCGCCGACTGGTACGACGCGCTGGCCCGCAGCCGATGCGTCGTCAGCAACACCCATCTGCCGGAGTGGTTCGAGCGGGCGGACGGCCAGTACGTCGCCCAGACCTGGCACGGCACCCCGCTCAAGCGCATCGGCCGCGACCTCTCGGGCACCGCCCACGCCGACGAGACGTACATCGCCACCCTGCCGCGCCGCTCCGCCCAGTGGAGCGTGCTCGTCTCGCCCAACGGCTTCTCCACCCCGATCATGCGCCGCGCCTTCGGATACGAGGGCGCGGTCCTGGAGTCCGGCTATCCGCGCAACGACCTGCTGCACGCGCCCGACCGGGAGAAGGTCGCGGACGCCCTGCGCGAGGCCCTGGAGATCCCCGAGGACAAGCGCGTGATCCTCTACGCGCCGACCTGGCGCGAGGACCAGCCCAAGAGGGGCGGGCGGTACGGGCTCGACCTCCGGCTCGATCTGGCGCAGGCCGCCGAGGAACTGTCGGACGACCATGTCCTGCTCGTCCGCCGCCACTACCTGGTCGGCGGCACCGTCCCGGGGGCCGGGCGCGGCGCGGCCGGCTTCGTACGGGACGTGTCCCGCCACCCGGACGTCGCCGAGCTGATGCTGATCAGCGACGCGCTGGTCACCGACTACTCGTCACTGATGTTCGACTTCGCGCAGACGGGCCGGCCGATGTACTTCCACGCGTACGACCTGGAGCACTACCGGGACACGCTCCGCGGCTTCTACTTCGACTTCGAGTCCGCCGCGCCCGGCCCCGTGGTGACCGACAC
This sequence comes from Streptomyces sp. NP-1717, assembly GCF_022695985.1. Classification (GTDB taxonomy): domain Bacteria; phylum Actinomycetota; class Actinomycetes; order Streptomycetales; family Streptomycetaceae; genus Streptomyces. Next base: position 6,945 of record NZ_JAAPBF010000252.1, read on the forward strand.
CGCCGCGCTCGTGGCGGCCCTGCGGGCTCCCGGGACCCGGGTGCCCACCGCCGCGTACGAACGGTTCCGGGAGACCTTCTGCGATCTGGACGACGGCACCGCCGCCGCCCGCCTCGCGGACCTGATGCCCGTGGGGGGCGGCTCATGAGCGCGGTCGAGATCAGCTGTGTCGTCACCGCCGGAGCGGACCCCCAGGCGCTGCGCCGGTCCGTCGAGTCCGTCGTCGCGCAGACCATGCGGGCCACCGAGGCGGTGGTGGTGCTCGGCCCGGCCCTCCCGCCGCCGTCCGGTGGAACGGCCGGCGGACCGGGCGTGGCGGTGCCCGACGACGCCGAACCGGCCGCCGAGGACGTACGGGCCGTGGCGGACGAACTCGCCGCACAGGACCCGGCGCGCGTCAGGATCGTCACCTCCGGCGCCGAGGCGCCCACCGCCGCCGTGCTGCGCAACCACGGCCTCGACCAGGCACGGGGCCGGTACGTCATGGTGCTCGGCGAGGGCGAGCGGCTCCAGCGCGACGCCTGCCGCAATCTGTGGGAGGCCGCCGAGCGCTCCGGCGCCGAACTCGCCGCCGGGCGCTGGACCCGCCGCGCGGGCCGCCGGGCCAAGGAGCAGCCCCCGGCGCGCATCGTCGAGAGCGAGCTGTACGCGCGCTCCCGCACCGTCGACGAGCCGGCCGGCGCACCCGAACTCGTCGTCGCCGACGCCCTGGTGACCGGATTCTGTGTGCGCACCGCCTTCCTTGAGCGGACGGGACAGCGCTACGCCGAAGACCTGGACCGCGCCGAGATCCTGTTCGGCGCCGAAATGGCCACCGCCGCGAGCCCTATCGCACTGGTCCCCAATCTGATCGTCTGCGGCCGGGTACCCGACGACCCGGCCGCCACCCTGGAGGGACAGCTCGCCGCGCACGTACGGGTCGCCGAACTCCTCACGCTCCAGGGCCGTACGGCGCTCCGCGAGGCCCGTGACCGCGCCTTCCTCGCCGATCAACTCGTGTCCCTCGCGAGGCAGTTCCCCAAGCTGGACGCGGAGGCACGGGCCCATGCCGCCGCCCTCGTCGCCGCGCTGCCCGCCGCCCGGATCCACCCGGACCTGCGGCTCGACCTGCCGCCCCTGGAACGGGTCTGCCTCCAACTCCTCGCCGAAGGCGACGCGGACGGCGTACTGGCCGCCGGCTACGCGCTCGGCAGGCCCGGCGCCGTCGCCTCCGCGCTGGCCGAGCGGGAGGGGAGGGTGTACTGGCGGGCGGCGCTGCCCGACGACCCGGGGGAGCGCGCGGCGCTCGACGTCACGGAGCTGGGACACCACTACCGGCACGCCACCGACACCCCGCTGCTGAACCACCTCACCCACTGCGGACAGGAGGGCGACCGGCTCGTACTCGAAGGACGGCTTCCCGCGCCGCTCCAACTGCTGCCCGCCGAAGCCCCGTTGGCCGCCACCCTGGAGTTCGTGGCGCGCGGCAGCGACGGGAGCCTGGTCTTCCGCGCACCCGTCGAGGAGATGTGGCGCGAGGCCGACACCGTCCGCTGGCGCGCCTCCGTCGACATCGGCGCGCTCCTGCGCGTCGGTGGCGCCCGGGACCGCGTGTGCGACCCCCGCCTCGCCCTGCACACGCCCGCCGGCACCACCACCGGACCGCTGTTCCTGGAGCGGGACCGGGTCGACGCGGCGGGCCGATTCCGGGCCCGCCCGCGTCTCGGAGGGCTGTTCGGCGACACCTGGAAGCCGTACGTCACGGTCAAGCACCACCTCGCGTTCCAGCTCCAGGCGCGCCGCCGCCCCGGCCGCCTCGCCGCCGCGGCCCTCCACTACCTCACCCACTTCCGCCCGGCCCGCAAGGCGAAGCGGCTCGCCAAGGCCGTACGCCGGCGCTTCGACCGGCTCTCCGCCCGCCCCGTCAAGACGCGCGTCTACAACCGGCTGCTGATCCGGCTCCCCGTCCGCAAGGGCTCGGTGGTCTTCGAGAGCCACATGGGCAAGTGCTACGGCGACAGCCCGCGCGCCATCCATGAGGAGCTGCGCGAGCAGCGCCGCCGGGGCATGCGCCACATCTGGTCCTACGCGTCGTCCACCGACGGGTTCCCCGCCGACGCGCGGCTGGTCCGGCGGCTGTCCTGGCGCTATCTGTGGGCCCTCGCCCGCGCCCAGTACTGGGTCGACAACCAGGGCTTCCCGCTGGATCTGAGGAAGCCCCCCGCCACCACGTACCTCCAGACCTGGCACGGCTCCGCGTACAAGCGCATGGGCTTCGCGGAGAGCCGGATCAAGGCGCAGAACGCCCCCGAGCGCGAGAAACTCAGCGCCGCGCTCGGCCGGTTCGACCACTTCCTCGTACGGTCCGAGCACGACGTCGCGACCCTGGCGCGCGACTACCGGCTGCCCGCCGAGTCGCTGGTGCGCTGCGGTTATCCGCGCAACGACCGCCTCGTGCGGGCCCGCGCCACCGACGAGAGCCGGGGCCGGTTCCCGCGCCCCGCGCTCGCCGCCGGTCTCGGGATCCCCGACCACCGTCAGGTGGTGCTGTACGCGCCGACGTTCCGGGGGATGCCGAAGAAGGGCCGGCCGACGCGACTGCCGCTCGACGTACGGCGGTTCGCGGAACGGTTCGGTGACGAGTACGTCCTGCTCGTACGGGCCCACTACCTGGAGTCGGCGGCCCTGCCGGTCTGCCCGCCCGGCACGGTGATCGACGTCTCCGCGCACCACGACGTCAGCGAACTCCTCTGTCTCGCCGACGCGTTGATCACGGACTACTCGTCGATCATGTTCGACTACGCCCTGCTGGACCGGCCGATGGTCTTCTTCGCACCGGACCTGGACGCGTATGTGGCCGAGCGCGGCAGCTACTTCGACCTGCGGGCCGAGGCCCCCGGGCCCGTGGCCGAGTCCGAGGCCGAACTGCTGCGGGTCATGGGTGAGTTGAAGAAGTCCGACACCGCGCACCGGGAGGACCGGGCGCGGTTCGCCGAGAAGTTCGGCGGTTTCGAGAGCGGCCAGGCCGCGCGTACCGCCGTGGACGTGCTCTTCGCAGGAGGGACCCGCCGGTGACGGACACACGGACCGCGCCCGAGACCGCCCCCGCCGGTGCCCCGCCGCGCGAGCTGATCCTGCTCGCCAACGCCACCGACGTCCTCGGCGGTGTCACCGCGTGGACCCATCAGATGGCG
>NZ_JAAPBF010000253.1 GCF_022695985.1 Streptomyces sp. NP-1717
GCTGAACGACACGTGGCAGGAGTGGCACGCCGCCGTCTCGTCGCTCATGCCCCGACGCTACCGCGAAGCCCTGGGGTACCGTCGATCACGATGGCGACGAAGGATGAGTGCCGCAGCGCACTCGACAAGCTCTCGGACAACATGGCGCGGGCGGACGACGGGATCCGCGGGGCGGCCGGTTTCGACCGCTCGCTGAGCTGCCACATAACCGACCTGGACACGACCTTCACCGGCCGCTTCGACGACGGCCGGATCGAGGTGCTGGACACCCACGAGGGTCCGCCGCGTGAGAAGGCGCAGATCAGACTGGCCATGACGGGCGACGATCTGGTGTCCATGGTCGACGGAGAGCTGCACTTCGCCAAGGCGTGGGGCTCGGGCCGGGTCAAGCTCGAAGCGGGGTTCCGCGATCTGCTGCGGCTGCGCTCGCTGCTCTGAACCCGGCCGTCACGGCCCGGAGCCCGAAGGGAGCGCGCGCTGCCACGTCACGCCCGGGACAGCGCGCCCGGGCGCGCGTACGGCTCACTCGGGCAGCCCCACGGGCACCGTGTGCCGCGCCCTGCGCCCTGCCGGGACGACGAGCGGGGTGCCGGTTTCCGGGTCGTCGATGACCTGGCACCGCAGCCCGAAGACGCGCTCGACCAGCTCCGCCGTGACGACCTCGGCCGGCGGCCCCTGCGCGTAGATCTCGCCCTCGCGCATCGCGATGAGATGCGTGGCGTAGCGGGCCGCGTGGTTGAGGTCGTGCAGGACGGCGACGAGCGTACGGCCCTGGGTCTCGTGCAGATCGGCGCAGAGGTCGAGGACATCGATCTGGTACTGGATGTCGAGGAACGTGGTGGGCTCGTCCAGGAGCAGCAGCGGTGTCTGCTGGGCGAGCGCCATGGCGATCCAGACCCGCTGGCGCTGTCCGCCCGACAATTCGTCGACATGGCGATCGGCGAGTTCGCCGACGCCGGTCGACGCCATCGACTCCTCGACAATCCGTTCGTCGTCGGGGGACCACTGGCGCAGCAGCGCCTGGTGCGGGTAGCGGCCCCGCGCGACGAGGTCGGCGACCGTGATGCCGTCGGGTGCGATGGAGGACTGCGGCAGCAGCCCGAGCGTCCGGGCGACCTTCTTGGCGGGCATGGAGTGGATCGCGGCGCCGTCGAGCAGGACCCGGCCCCGGGAGGGCTTGAGCATCCGTGACAGCGCGCGCAACAGGGTCGACTTCCCGCAGGCGTTGGGGCCGACGATCACGGTGAACGAGTGGTCGGGTATCTCGACGGAGAGATCGCGGGCGATGACCCGCTGGTCGTAGCCGAGGGTCACGGATTCCGCCGTGAGTCGCTGCATGGTCGTGCTCCTGGGCGTGGGATGGGACGAGTCGGGGGCGGGAGCCGGATACGGGGCAGCCGTACCGGTGTCCCGGACGGGGACGCCGGCGCTCATATGCGGCCCGCCTTGCGTTCGGTGACCAGCAGCCAGAGCAGATAGCAGCCGCCGAGCACTCCGGTCACGACTCCGGCGGGCAGTTGACGGTCGCCGAACGCCGATGTCGCGGTCCAGTCGGCGACCAGCAGGAGCAGTGCTCCCATCGCCGCGGCCGGGCCGAGGTTAGGGCCGGGCGCACGGGTGAGCCGGCGTGCGAGCTGGGGCGCGCTGAGGGCGACGAAGGTGATCGGCCCGGCGGCGGCGGTGGCCACGGAGACGAGCAGCACGGCGGCGCCCATCAGCACGAGCCGGGTGCGTTCGACCCGTACACCGAGCGCGTAGGCCGCGTCGTCGCCCATCTCCAGCATGCGCAACGGCCGCCCGTACACGAGCGCCAGCGGGATGAGTACGGCGCAGACGGCGAGCAGCGGCCAGACCTGGGCCCAGTCCCGGCCGTCGAGCGATCCCGTCATCCACAGCACGGCGCGCGTGGCGTCGATGAGACTGGCCTTGGTGATCAGGTAGTGGTTGACCGCCGTGAGCATGGCGGCGACGCCGATGCCGATGAGGACCAGCCGGTAGCCGTGCACGCCGCGCTTCCAGGCCAGCAGATAGATCCCCGTACCGGTCAGCAGACCGCCGACGACGGCGCCGCCCGCGACTGCGGCGGAGCCCGCCTGGAAGACGACGATCGCGCTCAGCGCGCCGACGGTCGCGCCCTGGCCGAAGCCGATGACATCCGGACTGCCCAGCGGATTGCGGGAGATGGACTGGAAGACCGCCCCGCCGACCCCGAGCGCCGCGCCGACGAGCAGGCCCACGAGGACCCTCGGCAGCCGTAGCTCCTGGACGATGAACTCCTGTGCCGCCGTGCCGTTCCCGAGCAGGGTCGCGACGACGTCGCCGGGCGCCATCGGGAAGTCGCCCCGCCCGATGAGGATCACGGACATCGCGCACACGGCGGCGAGGAGCAGCAGGACGACGAGGGCGGAGCGGACGTCCGTCCTGACGGAGAGTCCGCCGGGGGTACGGATCGCGCGCGCCGGCCGCGCACGGCCGGTCTTTCCGGCGGCGGTGGTGCCGCTCTCGGCGGTCGGAGTTCTCTTCACAGCTGGGCCATCCTCCTGCGGCGTACGAGCTGGATGAAGACGGGCCCGCCGATGATCGCGGTGACGATCCCGACCTGTACCTCGGCCGGCCGTGCGACGACGCGTCCGATCACGTCGGCGCCCAGCAGCAGGACGGGCGAGAGCACGGCGGCGTACGGCAGGATCCACCGCATGTCCGGCCCGGTGATGGCGCGTACGAGATGCGGCACCATCAGCCCGACGAAGACGATCGGCCCGCAGGCCGCGGTCGCCCCGCCGCACAGCAGGGTGACGCAGACCATGGCGAGGACGCGGGTGCGGGTCAGATGGGCGCCGAGCGATCTGGCGGTGTCGTCGCCCATCTCCAGCGCGTTCAGCGGTCGGGCGATCAGCAGTGCGAGGGCGATTCCGGCGGCGATGAAGGGCCACACCTTGCCGACTGTCGACATGTCGGCCGACGCGAGGGATCCCACGGTCCAGAAGCGCAGCCGGTCGAGGGCCGCAGAGTCCAGCAGCTGTACGGCGTTGACGTAGCCGAAGAGCGCCGCCGTGGCGGCGGTGCCGGCGAGGGCGAGCCGTACGGGTGTCGCGCTGCGGCTGCCGCCGAGCGCGTACACGAGCACGGAGACGATCGCGGCCCCGGCGAAGGCGAACCACACGTAACCGCTGATGGACGTGACACCGAAGAAGCTGATGGCCGAGACCACCGCGGCGGCGGCTCCGGCGTTGACGCCCAGCAGTCCCGGTTCGGCGAGGGGGTTGCGGGTCAGCGCCTGCATCACCGCGCCGGCCAGTCCGAGCGCGGCGCCGACGAGCAGCCCGAGCACGGTCCGGGGCAGCCGGACGTCGACGACGATCACGTCGTTGCCGGTGCCGGAGTTGTGGAACAGGCCGTGCCATACGTCGCCGAGCGGTATCGACTTCGCGCCGACGGCGATACCGGCGGCGCAGACAAGCAGCAGGAGACCGACGGACACCAGGAGCCCGGCGGCGCGCAGCGTTCGGCGCTTCCGGGTCACAGTGGGCGGTTTCGGCTCCGCGCTCTGTTCGGATTCGGGGGGACTGTCGACCAACACTCGGTTAGGTTAGCCTACCCTCATACTTGATCCTCAAGAGGGAAGCCATGAGGGAATCACCGTAATGAACAGCCCCCTTCCGGTTCCGGCCCGCCTCCCCCTCACCCGGCGCCGACTGCTGTCGGCCACCGGCGCCCTCGGGCTCGGCGCGCTGCTCACCGGCTGCGGCGCCGACGACGACACGGCGAGAGCCGGGTCGGGCTCCGCCGACGACGCCGGCAAGGGCGGCCCCTGGAGCTTCGAGGACGACCGCGGCAGGACGGCGAAAGCCGACGAACCGCCCCGGAGGATAGTCGCGTTCATCAGTACGGCCGCCGCCCTGCACGACTACGGCGTCGAATGCACGGGCGTCTTCGGCCCGAGCGAGCCGATCGGCGGCAAGCCCAACCCGCAGGCCGGCGACCTCGACCTGACGAAGCTCACCAGCCTCGGCCGGGCCTGGGGCGAGTTCAACATCGAGAAGTACGCGGCCCTCCGGCCCGACCTGCTGATCAGCAACATGTTCCCGCCGCCGGACCTCTGGTACGTGCCCGCCGAGAGCGTGAAGAAGATCGAGGCCCTCGCGCCGAGCGTCGGCATCACCGGCGGCCGGGTGAGTCTGCGTCAACCCCTCACGCGCTACACCGAGTTGGCACAGTCACTCGGCGCGGATCCGACGGCGAGGAAGACCGTCGACGCCAAGGCTCGCTTCGACAGGGCGGAGAAGACGCTGCGCGCGGCCGCGGAGGCGAAGAAGGCGGACGGCGGCCTCAAGGTCCTCGCGATGACCGGCGACGCCGAACAGATGTACGTCGGCGTTCCCGACTCGTACTGCGACCTCAACTACTTCAAGGACCTCGGAGTCGAGTTCGTGGAGGGCGAGAAGTCCGACGAGTTCGGCTTCTGGGAATTCCTCAGCTGGGAGAACGCCGACAAGTACCACGCCGATCTCATCATGGTCGACAACCGCTCGACCGCCCTCCCCGCCGCCGAACTCGCCAAGCGGCCCACCTGGAGCAGGCTGCCCGCCGTCAAGGCCGACCAGATCACACCGTGGTCCATGGAAGAGCGCTACAGCTACGCCGGTTACGCGCCCGTGCTCGAACAGCTCGCGGCGGCCATCACCAAGTCGAGGAGGCTGGCCTGATGTCTGACGACCCGTTCCAGTTCTTCACCCTGCGCGTGCTCCGTACGACGCGCCCCACCCCTTCGTTCGTGCGCGTCACCCTCGGCGGCGACGACGTCGCGCGCTTCTCGTCGGCGGGACGGGACCAGCGCGTCAAGCTGTTCCTGCCGAGACCTGGACAGGACTCCCCCGTCCTGCCGGGCCCGGACGACGGGCACTGGTGGGCCGCGTGGCGCGCCCTGGATCCTGACGTACGCGGCGTCATGCGCACCTACACGGTGCGCGAACTGCGCCGCGACCCGCAGGAGTTGGACATCGACTTCGCCGTGCACGAACTGCTGCCCGGATCCGGCGAGGGCCCGGCCACCCGGTGGGCGCTGAAGGCCGCTCCCGGCGACCGGATCGGGATCCTCGCCCCGCTCCACGAGGAGAACACGGGGTACGACTTCCGGCCGCCGGACGGCACCGACTGGATCCTGCTGACCGGCGACGAATCCGCGCTCCCGGCCGTCGCCGGCATCCTGGAATCCCTGCCGCCCGGCATCCCCGCCCGTGCCTGGATCGCCCTCCACCACAGCGCCGACCGGTGCGAACTCCCCACCAAGGCCGACGCGCGCGTCACCTGGCTCGTCCGGGACGAGTCGGCGCCCGCCACCGAGGACGCGATACGCGCGGCCGACGACCTGCCGGACGGCACGCCCTACGCCTGGATCGCGGGCGAGTCGGCCACCGTCAGGGCGGTCCGCAGACATCTCGTCGGCGAACGCGGCTTCGACCGCCGGGCGGTGAAGTTCACCGGCTACTGGCGGCGCGGGACCTCCGAGGACTACCTGCTGATCACGGGCGAGGACGCGTAGCGCCGGCCGGCGGATTCAGCCGGATCTCGTCCCGGTGCCTCGCTCTGCTCCCGGTCGCCGGACCTGCTCGACGAGCTGTCCGGCGACCGGGAAACAGGCGGGTGGCACGACCGGCGACCGAGGACGGAGCACGCGGCGCGACGGGCAACGGGGCACGCGGCGCGACCGACGACCGGCGGGTCAGAGTCCCAGTCTCGCCAGGACCTTGCCCGGCTCCAGAGCGCACGCCCCGTCTCCCGCGTGCGTCCAGGCCGCCGCGCACAGCGCCCGCAGTCCGTCCAGCGCCCCGCCGTCCCCGTCGAGGACCAGGGCGTCGTCCCGTACGGAAGCGGTCCAGCCCCCGCACCCGAACGCACCGTCCTTGACCTCGACTTCGGGCTGCCCGGTCAGCAACCCGCGCAGATCCGCGTCCACATACGTCGGCCGGTGCTTGGGCTCGGCGGCCAGCAGCAGCGCCCCGTCCGTCACCCCGGTCAGCACCAGCAGCGAGTCCACACCGCCGTTGAACGCGCCCTCGATGTCGGTGTCCAGCCGGTCCCCCACCACGATCGGCCGCTTCGCGCCCGTACGCAGCACCGTTTCCCGGTGCATCGGCGGCAGCGGCTTGCCCGCGACCCGCGGCTCGGCGCCGGTGGCGATCCGTACGACCTCGACGGCCGCCCCGTTGCCCGGCGCGATCCCGCGCGCGCTCGGAATGGTCAGATCGGTGTTGGACGCGAACCACGGCACACCACGCGCGATCGCGTACCCGGCCTCGGCGAACCGCCCCCACGGCAGGTCCGGCCCCCCGTAGCCCTGCGCCACGGCCGCCGGGTCGTCGTCGGCCGACTCCACCGGCTCAAGTCCCCGCTCCCGCAGCGCGACCCGCAGCCCCTCGCCGCCGATCACCAGCACCCGCGCACCGGCCGGGACGTGCTCGGCGATCAGCCGCGCCACCGCCTGGGCCGACGTGATCACCTCGGCGGGCTCGGCGGGCACCCCCAGCTCCGTCAGATGCGCGGCGACGGCGTCCGGCGTGCGCAGCGCGTTGTTGGTGACGTACGCCAGTCGCATCCCGCCGTCCCGGGCCACCACCAGTGAGTCGACGGCGTGCTCGATCGCCTCACCGCCCGCGTAGACCACTCCGTCGAGGTCCAGCAGAGCCGTGTCGTACGCCTCGTTCAGCGACGTGGCGCTGCCGTCGGGCCTGGTCCTGCTCCGCTGACTCATCTGTCTTCCGCTCCCTCGTCCGCCCGTCGGCCGGGCTCTCCTCCCCCGATCATCGCTCATGGCCCGGCCCGCATACGATGCGGAGATGAACACCACAGGGCCGGCGCCGAAGGGACTCCGCCTGATCCCGTTCCGCGGACTGCGCTACGTCCCCGAGCGGGTCGGCAGCCTCGCCGCCGTGACCTCGCCGCCGTACGACGTGGTCGTACGGCCCGACGGGCTGCACCACCTGGAGTCGGCCGACCCGCACAACATCGTCCGGCTGATCCTGCCCCAGGCCGCGACGGCCGCGGACCGGCACCGCCAGGCGGCGAGCACGCTCCGGCGCTGGCTCACGGAGGGCGTCCTCGCGCCGGACCCCGAACCGGCGTTGTACGTGTACGAGCAGCGCCACGGCGACCTGCTCCAGCGCGGCGTGATCGGGGCCCTGGCGCTGTCCGCACCCGCCGAGGGTGTCGTCCTGCCCCACGAGGACGTGATGCCGGACATCGTCGAGGACCGCGCGGCCCTGATGCGGGCGACCGCGACGAATCTGGAGCCGCTGCTCCTCACCTACCGCGGCGGGGAGGACGGCTCGCCGGACGGGACGGCAGGGACGACCGGCGCGTCCGGCACGACCGCGGTCATCGAACGCACCGCCCTGCGCGAGCCCTTGCTGTCGACCACGACGGAGGACGGCTTCAGCCACCGCCTCTGGTCGGTGACCGATCCGGCCGAACTGGCCGAGATCGAGGACGACCTCGCCGACCGCCAGGCCCTCATCGCCGACGGCCACCACCGGTGGGCGACCTATCTGCGGCTGCGCGAGGAACATCCGGCGTCCGCCGCCGGGCCGTGGGCCTACGGCCTGGTCCTGCTTGTCGACACCGCGCGCCACCCACTCCAGGTACGCGCGATCCACCGGCTGCTGCACGGGCTGCCGGTCGCGGAGGCACTGGCGGCGCTGGAGGCGGTGCCGGGCTCGTTCCGGGTCCGCACGCTCGAAGGCACGCTGCCGGAAGCGGTCAGGGCACTGTCCGACGCCGCGGGTGCGGGCGCCGGTACGGCGGCGGGTGCGGGTGCGAACAACGCGTTCCTGCTGGCGGGCGACGGCCGTTTCCATCTGATCGACCGCCCCGACGAGGCCCTGCTCGCCCGTACAGTGCGGGCCGACCGCCCGGCGGAGTGGCGAGCCCTCGACGCGACCGTGCTCCACTCCACGCTGCTCGACCACATCTGGAAGATCCCGGACGCGCCCGAGCACATCTCGTACATCCACGACACGCGAGCCGCGGTCGAACAGGCGGAACGCCACGGCGGTACGGCGGTCCTGCTGCACCCGGTGCGCGAAGAGGTCGTACGGGAGCTGGCGCGCCAGGCGGTCACGATGCCGCGCAAGTCGACGTCGTTCGGCCCGAAGCCGGCGACGGGCCTGGTGCTGCGGAGCCTCGCGGACGGCTGAGAGACGGGAAGAGGGCGGCACCCCCGGTGGGGGTGCCGCCCTCTTTCACGGTGCGGTCGCCGGATCAGGACTTGTCGGTCCCCAACTCCGGCCCGTGCTCCGGCTCGTCGTCCGAGAGGTCGTCCTCGATGTCGTCGTCCTCGTCCACGTCCACGAACTGGACGCCGTCCAGCGCCGCGAGACGGTCCGACGCGTCCGTGGCACCGTCCTTGTCCGCCTCAAGGGCCTTGGCGAACCATTCGCGTGCCTCGTCCTCGCGCCCGGCCGACAGCAGCGCGTCGGCGTACGCGTAACGCAGACGCACGGTCCACGGCTGTACGGAGTTGGATCCCAGCTCCGGCCCCTGCAAGGTCACGATGGCGGCGTCGATCTGCCCCATGTCCCGGCGCGCACCGGCGGCGACCAGCCGCATCTCGACCTGGCCGGCCTTGTCGAGCTTCAGCACCTCGGGCTCACCGGCCATGGTCATGGCCCGCTCGGGACGCCCCAGGCCACGCTCGCAGTCGGCCATCACGGGCCACAGGTCGACGTTGCCCGTCATCCGCCGCGCCGCCCTGAACTCGGCGAGCGCCTCGCCGTACTTCTGCGTCGCGTACGCGGCGAAGCCGGCCGCTTCACGCACCGCGGCGACCCTGGAGGCGAGCCGCAGCGCGACGCGCGAGTAGGCGTAGGCCTGGTCGGGGTCCTCGTCGATGAGGTTGGCGACCATGACGAGGTTCTTGGCCACGTCATCGGCGAGCGTCTTGGGCAGGCTCATCAGCTCCTGCCGGACAGCCGTGTCGATCTCGTCACCGGTGACGTCCTCGGGGATCGGCAGCCGCCTGATGGGCTCCCGGTCCCGGTCTCGGTCGTCACGACGTCCGAACCCGCCGCGGTCGCCACGGTCGTCCCGCCCACGGAACCCACCGCGGTCACGGTCGTCGCGTCGGCCGTAACCGCCGCCGCCGGAGGGCCGGCCGCCACGGTCGTCGCCACGGCGCGGACCACTCGACCTGTCGTCGCGACGAGGCCCGCCGGGACGCTCGTCGCGCCCACGGAACCCTCCACCGCCGCCGCTGCTGCTCGGACGCCCACCACCAGTGGGACGCCCGCCACTTGAAGGCCGACCGCCACGGTCGTCGTCCCGATCCCGACGCTGACCACTCGGCCGGTCGTCACGACGGAAGGACGGACGCTCGTCACGGCGGTCGTCACGGCGATCATCACGACGGGGCTCGCCGCCGGTGCTCGGCCGTCCACCGCTCACGGGGCGGCCGCCACCGGTAGGACGTCCACCACGGTCATCGCCGCGACGAGGCCCGCCGGGACGCTCGTCGCGCCCACGGAACCCTCCACCGCCGCCGCTGCTGCTGCTCGGACGCCCACCACCGGTGGGACGTCCACCACTTGAAGGCCGGCCACCGCGATCGTCGTCCCGATCCCGACGCTGACCACTCGGCCGGTCGTCACGACGGGAAGAGGGCCGCTCGTCACGGCCACGGAACCCACCGCCGCCGCTGGTCGGCCTGCCGCCACCGGTGGGACGACCGCCGCTCGCGGGACGCCCACCACTGGCAGGTCGGCCGCCACCGCGGTTGTCGTTACGGGCTACGTAGTCACCGACACCACCGCCCCTACCGGCGGGACGGCCACCACCACGGTCGTCACGACCGCCACGGGAACCGCTCCGGTCACCACCACCGTCCCTACGACGCGATTCGCGCTCCGGACGGTCGTCGGGAGAGTTGGGGGACATCGGCACTGCTCCTGTCTTCGGGTACCACAGTCATTCTCACGCAGCCGGTGATCGGACGCGCTTCGTGCAAAGCAGAGAAAACAAAAAGGACCCCTGGTCCAGCGTGAACGCTGGACCAGGGGTCCTTGAAAG
>NZ_JAAPBF010000254.1 GCF_022695985.1 Streptomyces sp. NP-1717
TCACGGGAGGACCTCGTCGCCGCCGCCTTCGCGGAAGTGCTGCGCGAGTCCGACGTGCCGCGCGACAAGAGCTTCTTCGACCTCGGCGGCGACAGCATCATGTCCATCCAACTGGTCAGCCATCTGCGCCAGTCCGGTCTCGTCCTCATCCCGCAGGACATCTTCGAGCACAAGACCGTCCAGTCCCTCGCCCGGATCGCGCGGGAGACCGGGCGGCAGACCACCGGCGGGGACGCGGCCGCCGTCGGAGACGTACCCCTCACCCCGATCATGCACTGGCTGCGCGACCAGGGCGGGCCCATCGACGGCTTCCACCAGGCGGTGCTGCTCCGGGTCCCCGGCGGCCTGCGCGAGGACCCGCTGACGGCGGCCGTCCAGTCGCTGATCGACCACCACGACGCCTTCCGGCTCCGCCTCGACCGCTCGGCACCCGGCTGGTCCCTGGAGGTCCGCCCGGCCGGCAGTGTCCTGGCCGCCGACTGCGTACGCCGAGTGCCCGCCGGGACGCTCTCCGGCGACGCCCTCCTGCGCCTGCTGTCCGACGAGACCGCGCGCGCGAAGACCGAACTGGACGTGCGGGACGGCCGCATGGTGCGGGTGGTCTGGTTCGACGCCGGCCCGGACACACCCGGCCGGCTCCTGTTCATGGCCAACCACCTCGCCTGCGACGGCGTGTCCTGGCGCGTCGTGGTGCCCGACCTGATCGCCGCGTACGAGGACGCCGCGGCGGGACGCGGCCCCGCCCCGCGCCCCGTCGAGACATCGCTGCGGCACTGGAGCCGCGCGCTCGACGAGCAGGCCCGTACCCCGGAACGGCGCGCCGAACTGCCCCTGTGGGAGCGGATGCTGGCCGTACCGGGCCCCCGCTTCGCCCGGCGGCCCCTGGACCCCGCCCGCGACACCACCGGCACGGCCCGCTCCCGGACGGTCGTCTACGGCGCCGAGCGCGCCCGGCACCTGTTCACCACCATCCCGGCCGCCTTCCACTGCGAGATCAACGACGTACTGCTCACGGCGCTCGCGCTGGCCGTGCAGCGGTGCACGGGCACCACCGAGGACGTGGTCATCGACGTCGAGGGCCACGGCCGCGAACCGGTCGTGCCCGGCGCCGACCTGTCGCGCACCGTCGGCTGGTTCACCAGCATGTACCCGGTGCGCCTCGCCCCCGGCGCCCCGCTCTCCGGCGGGACGGTGCCCTCCGGCGGCGAACTCGGCCGCGCCCTGCGCGGGGTGAAGGAACAGCTCCGCGCCATCCCGGACAAGGGCATCGGCTTCGGCATGCTCCGCTACCTCAACCCGGAGACCGGGCCCCGCCTGGCCGCCGCCGAGCCCCGGCACATCGGCTTCAACTACTTCGGCCGCTTCCTCCTCCCCTCCGAGGGCGGCGAGCAGGACTGGTCACCGGCTCCCGAGACGGGCATGACGGCGGGTGCCGACGCCGGGATGCCGCTGGACCACCCGCTGTCGATCAACGCGCTCACCGAGGACGCCGCGGACGGCACCGCGCTGCGCATCGCGTTCTCCTGGGCCGACGGGATCGTCGACGAGGAGCGGGTCGACGAACTCGTGGAGAACTGGTTCGAGTTGCTGGACGCGCTGGCCGCCCACGCGGCCGAGCCCGGCGCCGGCGGCCGAACCCCGTCCGACTTCCCCCTGGTCCGGCTCGACCAGCGGGCGATCGAGCGCCTGGAGAGCGACCACCCCGGTCTGGACGAGATACTGCCGCTCTCCTCCCTCCAGCAGGGCATGCTCTACCACCTTCTCCTCGGCTCGCTGAACAACCCCGGGTCCGGCGACCCCGCGGACGTGTCGCACTCCCTGTACACCATTCAGTTCTGGCTGGAGCTGCAAGGGACACTGGACACCACGGCCATGCGGGCCGCCTTCCGCGCCCTCCTCGACCGTCACCGCAACCTCGGTGCGGCCTTCGTGCACACCGGGCTCCCGCACCCCGTCCAGATCTTCCGCCCCGGCATGGACGTGCCCTGGCAGGAGGTGGACCTCGGCGGCCTTCCCGAGGACGAACGCGAGCGCGAGGTCGAACGCCTCCTGGAGAAGGAACGGGCCCGGCCCTTCGAACCGTCCCGCCCGCCGCTGCTTCGGCTTCTGCTGATCGACCTCGGCGGCGACCGACGGCGCCTGGTCCTGTCCACCCACCACATCCTGCTGGACGGCTGGTCGCTGCCGGTCATCATCGGCGAACTGTTCGCCCACTACCGGGCGGCGGTCACCGGGACACCGCACGCCCTGCCCGCCGGCACACCGTTCCGTGAGTACGCCAACTGGCTCTCCCGCGTGGACGGCGAGGCGGCCGAGGCCGCCTGGCGCACCGCCCTGGCGGGCTTCACCCCCACCAAGGTCGGGAACCGGGAGCCCGGCGAACCGGTGCCCTCCCGCCATCTGCGCACCTCGCTGGGCGAGGAGGTCACCGGAGCGCTCGTCGGCACCGGCCGGCGGTACGGCGTGACGCTCGCGACCGTGCTCCAGACCTGCTGGGCCATCCTGCTCGCCGAGGAGACCGGCCGTAGGGACGTCGTGTTCGGCTCCGTGGTCTCCGGCCGCCCCGCCGAACTGCCCGGTGTGGAGACGATGGTGGGACTGTTCATCAACACCGTGCCCACCCGGGTGCGGATCGACCCGGCCGAGTCGCTCGGCTCCCTCTTCGTACGGGTCCAGAACGAACAGGCCAAGCTCCTGCCGTACCAGCACATCAGCCTGACCGACATCCGCCGCATCACCGACAGCGGCGACATGTTCGACACCATGATGTCCTTCGCCAACTACCCCTTCGACGGCGAGTCGTTGCGCCGTCCCGCACCGGACCTGGAACTCGTCCGTGCCTCCGGCGAGGACCGGCAGCACTACCCGCTCGGCGTGGTCCTCAGCCACCGCGACGACGTCCTGAGCCTCCAGATCGAGTACCACCCCCACCTCATCGACCCGGACCGCGCGAACGACCTCGTCGAGCGCTTCGTCGCCCTGCTGACCCGCAGCGCGCACGCGCCGCACAGCGTCCTGGGCGACGTCCGCTCCGCCGAACTCCTCACGGGCGGGGGCGCGGACGCCCCGGTCGCGGCGATCCCGGAGCCGGGCCCCTCCGCACTCGGCGGAGGCACCGGTGTGCTCCTGCCGCTGCGTGAGGAGGGCAGCCGCCCGCCGCTGTTCTGCGTGCATCCCGCGGCCGGTATCGCCTGGTCCTACGCCGGACTCAGCGGGCCGCTCGGCACCGATCAGCCGCTGTACGGGCTTCAGGCACGGGGTCTGGACGGATCACAGGTCCTGCCGGGGTCGGTCGCCGAGATGGCGGCGGACTACGTGACCCAGCTGCGCACCGTACAGCCGGCCGGCCCGTACCACCTGCTCGGCTGGTCGTTCGGCGGCATCGTCGCGCACGAGATGGCCGTGCAACTCCAGCGGGCGGGCGAGGAGATCGGGCTGCTGGCCGTCCTCGACTCGATGCCCGCCGCCCCCGCGCGGGAGAACGGCAACGGAGACGAGGCGAGCGGCACCGGTGACGGTGACACCGACCGCGCCGACGGCGAGGGCACACACCTGCGGTTCGGCCCGGACCACGTGATGCGCACGATCCTCCAGTTCTTCGGCTACGACCCCGCCATCTGGGCCGACGAGGAGATGACCTATCCGCGGTTCCTGGAGATCAGCCGCGCCTACCCCGGCCTGCTCGCGACGTTCGACGAGGCGATGATCGAGACGCTGTGCCGCGTCTACACCAACAACGCCGTCCTCTCCCACGACCACACCCCGTCCCCCTACACCGGTGACCTGCTGGTCTTCACGGCACTCGAAACCTCCGCCGACGCCGCCGCACGCCAGTGGGAGCCGTACGTCGACGGCGGGAAGCCGGACGTGCGCGCCGTGGAGTGCCCGCACGCGGAGATGGGCCGGCCCGGCCCACTGGCGGAGATCGCCGAGATGCTCGCCCCCGCGCTGCGCGGCCGGCCCACGGGGCCGGAGGTGACCGGGTGACCCTGCCGGACCGCTCCGGTCCGGTGCCCCTGACCTCGGCCCAGCGCGGCATCTGGCTGGGGGACCGGCTCGCGGGCCCGGGGCGCTACCACGTGGCCTTCTCCATGGACATCGGGGGACCGCTCGATCCGGACCTGTTCGAGGCGGCCTTCGGGGCGGCCGTCGCCGAGACCGCGCCGCTGCGGGCCCGGTTCACGGTCGGCGACGACGGCGAACCCCGCCAGTGGGACGGGCCGTTGCCGCCGTGGACCGTGGCCCGCGTCGATCTGCGGGCCGAGCCGGTCCCGGCCGCCGCCGCCCTGGCATGGATGCGGACGGACGTGGCCCGGCCGTTCGACCTCGGTGCGGGGCCGCCGTTCCGGACCGCGCTGCTGCGCCTGGCCGACGACCGGTTCCACTGGTACCTCGCCTGCCACCACCTGGTCCTCGACGGCCTGGGCAGCGCCCTGCTGGCGCGCCGGGTCGGCCGGCTCTACGCGGGGCTGGAGCGCGGGGAGCGCCCTTCGCCCGTGGTGCACCGGCCGGACGCGCTGCTGAACGCCGAACGCGCCTACCGCGCCTCGCCCGAGGCGCCGGCGGACCGCGACTTCTGGAAGGCCCGGCTCGCCGGGGCGGCCCCGGTCCGCCACCCCGGCACCGCCGGCGGCCTCGCGGTGCGCGGCGGCGCCCGCCTGCCCGCCGCCGGTCTGGCCGGGCTGCGCGCCACCGCCCTGCGGCTCGGTGTGCGCTGGCCCGTGCTGGCGACGGCCGCCGGAGCGCTGCTCGCACACGTCCGTACCGGCGCGTGCGCCACCGGCGACGTGCTGCTGGGCCTGCCGGTCGGCGGACGCGACCGGGAGACGTCCCTGCTGGCCGCCGGAACCGCGTCGAACATCCTGCCGGTCCGCACGCGCGTCCACGCGCACCGGCCGGCCCGCGAGCTGGTGCGCGCCCTGGCCGACGAGATGAGCGCCGTACTGCCCCACGGGCGCCACCGGTACGAGGACCAGCTCCACGACCTTGGCCTCACCGGCTCGGGCGGTTCGCTCTACGGACTCGCGGTGAACGTGCTGCCGTTCACCTACGGCCGCGACTTCGCCGGGCGACCCGCCGCGATGCGCAACGTCGCCATCGGGCCGGTCCAGGACCTGTCCGTCACCGTGTACCCGGACGACCTGCGCGGCGGCCTGCGCATCGACCTCGACGCCGACCCGGCCCGGTACGGCCGCGCCGAGGCGGCGGCCGAGGCACGCCGCTACGCCAGGCTGCTGCACCGGCTGGCGACCGACCCCGAAGGCGACCTGCGCGACCGCGCCCACCTGTCCGCGGCCGAACGCCGCCGCCCGGCGCCCGGGCCGGCCGTACGACCGGCTGCCGCCCCGACGACACTCCCTCAGCTCTTCGAGCGGGCCGCGTCCCGCTTTCCCGACGCGGTGGCGGTCCAGGACGCCGACACCGTCCTGCGCTACCGCGAACTCGACGCCCGCGCCAACCGGCTGGCCCGCGCCCTGGTCCGGCACGGGGCGGGACCGGGACAGCTGGTCGCCGTGCGGCTCCCGCGCTCCGCCGACCTGGTGACCGCACTCGTCGCCGTGGCCAAGTCCGGCGCCGCCGCCGTCCCCGTCGACCCCGACTGGCCGGACGAACGGATCCGGCTGATCCTGGCCGGCACCCGCCCGGTCCACGTCCTCACACCCGGCGAGCTGACCGTCCTGCTCTCCGGCACGGACGACACCGGCAACCTCACCGACGCCGACCGCGGGGCCCCGCTGCTGCCCTCGCATCCGGCCTACGTCATCCACACCTCGGGATCGACGGGCCGTCCCAAAGGCGTCGTCGTGCCGCACGAAGGCCCCGTCGCGCTGCTGACGGACACCGCCTCCCTCTTCGGCTTCGGCGCGAGCGACGTGTGGACGCTCTTCCACTCCTGCGCCTTCGACTTCTCCGTATGGGAGTTGTGGGGCGCGCTGGCGCACGGCGGGCGCCTCGTCGTCGTCCCGCACGACGTGGCCCGCTCGCCCGGAGCCCTCCTCGACCTCCTCGTCCGCGAGCGCGTCACCGTCCTGAACCAGACCCCGTCGGCCTTCGCCGCTCTCGACCACGCCGACGCCGAGGACCCGGAACGGGGCCGCCGACTGGCCCTGCGGTGGGTGATATTCGGCGGCGACGCGCTGCTGCCGCGGACCCTGCGCGACTGGTACCGGCGCCACGGTGCGGACACCGCCCCCGCCGCGCTCGTCAACATGTACGGCATCACCGAGACCACCGTCCACGCCACCCGCCTCGACCTGACCCCCGGCCACACCGAACACGGCGGGAGCCCGATCGGCGCCGCGATCCCCGGAACCCGGATCCACCTCCTGGACGACAGCCTGCGCCCCGTACCGCCGGGCGTCACCGGCGAGTTGTACGTCGGCGGCCGGTCGCTCGCCCACGGCTACCTCGGACGCCCCGGACTCACCGCGGAGCGCTTCGTCGCCGACCCTTTCGGTCCGCCGGGCTCGCGCCTCTACCGGTCGGGCGACCTGGCCCGGTGGACGACGGACGGCACCCTCCAGTACCTGGCGCGCGCGGACGACCAGCTCAAGATCCGCGGCCACCGCGTCGAGCCCGCCGAGATCGAGGCGGCGCTCCTGGCCCTGGACGGCGTGGCCGGCGCCGCCGTCACCGCCGTCCGCGACGCCGCCCACGCGGAGCCACGCCTGGTCGGCTACGTCGTCGCGCGCGACGCCCACCCCGCGCCCGACTTCCCGGACCGCTCGCGCCGCGATCTGCGCGCGCGCCTGCCCGCCCATCTCGTACCGGCCCAACTGGTACGCGTCGCCGCCCTGCCGATGACGGCGAACGGCAAACTCGACCGCGCCGCCCTGCCCGCGCCCGCCGACCTCGTGCCGGAAGAGGCCGGGACGGACGACCGGGACCTCCCGCCGTTCGCCACCGCGCTCGAACGAGACGTGGCCGCCCTGTTCTCCGAACTCCTCGGCGCGGCCCGGGTCGGCCCGGACGGCGACTTCTTCGACCTCGGCGGCGACAGCCTGCGCGCGGCCCGGCTGGCCGCCCGTATCCGCTCAGCCCACCGGTGCGACCTCGACGTCCGCGACGTCTTCGACCACCCCACGGTCGGCGCCCTGGCGGCCCACGTGGCCCGGCGCGTCTCCGTCCGGGCGCCCGCGCGGACACCGCCCGGCCGCCCGGACCGCATCCCCCTGTCCCACGGGCAGCGGCGTCTGTGGTTCCTGCACCGCCACACCGGTGCGGACGTGACCTACAACGTGCCCCTCGCCGTACGCCTGACCGGTTCCCTGGACCGCGCCGCCCTCGCCGCCGCCCTCGGCGACGTGACCGACCGGCACGAGATCCTGCGTACCGTCATCGAGGAGGAGGACGGCCGCCCCCACCAGCGCGTCCTGCCGCCCGAGACGGGCCGTCCCCGGCTCGTCGAAACAGCCTCCACCACGGCCGAACTCCCCGCCTTGCTGGCCGAGCGCGCACGGCACGCCTTCCGGCTCGACCTCGAACCCCCGCTGAGAGCCGAGCTGTTCACCACCGGTCCGGGCGAGACGCACACCCTGCTGCTCCTCCTGCACCACATCGCCTGCGACCACGCGTCTCTCGCCCCGTTCGCCGCCGACCTCGAAATCGCCTACACGGCGCGGCTGCGCGGTGCTCCGCCCACCGCGCTGCCACCGCTGCCCCGGCAGTACGCCGACTTCGCGCTCGCCCGCCACGCGGACTCCGGCACCGGGACGGACCCGTCCGCCGGCGGGGAAGGCGGGCCGGAAGGCGGGCTCGCCCACTGGATCCGCGCGCTCGACGGCCTCCCCTCCCGCATCGCCCTGCCCGCCGACCACACCGCGCCGCCGACGGACGACGGAGCCACCGTCGCCTTCCGCGTCCCCGCCGGACTGCACAGGCGCCTCGCCCGGCTCGCCACCGCCGAACGCGCCAGCATGTTCATGGTCGTACACACCGCGCTCGCGGTACTCCTCACCCGCCTCGGTGCCGGCACCGACATCCCGGTGGCCACCGCCGTCGCCGACCGGCCCGATCCCCGACTCGACGCGCTGGTCGGCTTCTTCGTCAACACGCTCGTCCTGCGCACCGACACCTCGGGGAACCCCACCTTCCGGGAGCTGCTCGGCCGCGTCCGCGCGGGCGACCTCGCGGCCTTCGCCCACCAGGACGTCCCGTTCGAGCGGGTCGTGGAGGCGCTGGCGCCGCACCGTCCCGAGACCGGCCCGCCCCTCTTCCAGGTCATGCTCGTGGTCACACCGCCGCCCCCCGGACGGCTGGACCTGCCCGGCCTGCGCGCCGAGGTCACCACGGTCGCCACCGGCACCGCCAAGTGCGATCTCGCCTTCAGCCTGTACGAACACCGCGACGCACAGGGCGCCGGCCAGGGACTGGAGGGCGTACTCGAATACCGCACCGCCCTGTTCGCGCCCGGCACGGCCCGTGCGACGGGCGAACGCCTGGTCCGGCTGCTCGCCCGGATGGCCGACGGCCCCGACACCCCGATCGGGCGGGCCGACCTGCTCGACCCGGCCGAACGGCACAAGGTGCTGCACCGGTGGGGCGCGACACCGCCCCGGCCCCGCCCCGTCGTCGGCGCCGCCCGCAGCGTCCCCGAGCGGATCGCCGGGCACACACGCCGCGCGCCGGACGCCGTGGCCCTGCGCTCGGAGACGGAGAACGTCACCTACGCGCAACTCCAGGCCCGCTCCGACCGGCTGGCCGGCCACCTCGCCGCCGCCGGCGTGGGCCCCGGGACACCCGT
Source organism: Streptomyces sp. NP-1717 (assembly GCF_022695985.1). GTDB lineage: Bacteria > Actinomycetota > Actinomycetes > Streptomycetales > Streptomycetaceae > Streptomyces. Next base: position 8,744 of record NZ_JAAPBF010000254.1, read on the forward strand.
CGCCGTGCTCATGGAACGAGGCGTCCTGTACGCCGTCACCGTGCTCGCCATCCTCAAGAGCGGAGGGGTCTACGTACCGCTCGACACCCGGGCGCCCCGCGCGCGGCAGACGCGCGTCATCGCCGAGGCCGGCGCCGCCGTCCTGGTCGTCGGTCCCCAAGTGCCGCCCGGGCAGCGGCCCGAGGGGGCGACCGCGGTCCTCGACGCCGCCGACGCCCTGGCCGCGCCACCCCCGCCTGGCGGCACGCCGCCGGTCATGCCCACCGATCCGCTCCAGCTGGCCTGCGTCATCTTCACGTCCGGATCCACGGGAGTCCCCAAGGGCGTCGCCATCACCCACGAGGGCATCCTCGCCCTCGGCGCCGACGCCTGCTACGAACCCACCACCGCCCGGCGCATGGTGATGCACTCCCCGCACTCCTTCGACGCCTCGACGATGGAACTGTGGGTGCCCCTGCTGAACGGCGGCGAGACCGTCGTCGCCCCACCGGGCGAACTGGACCTGCTGACCCTGCGGCGGCTGATCACCGAGACCCGCCCCACCAGCCTGTGGCTGACCGCCGGACTCTTCCACCTGGTCGCCGAGGAGGACCCGGCCTGTCTGAGCACCCTCGACACCGTGTGGACCGGCGGCGACGTCGTCTCGGCCCGCGCCGTCCGGACGGTACGGCGGCACTGCCCGGACACCGGCATCGTCAACGGCTACGGCCCGGCCGAGATGACGACCTGCGCCACCTGGCACCAGGTCACGGCCGCCGACCTGGCCGACACGGCGGGACGGCGGGGCATCCCGATCGGCCGCCCGCTGGACGGCGGGCGGAGCTATGTGCTCGACACCGGACTCCAGCCGGTACCCGCCGGGGTGACGGGGGAGCTGTACCTCGCAGGCACCGGTATCGCGCGCGGCTACCTCGGCCGCCCCGCACCGACCGCCGAACGCTTCGTCGCCGACCCCTTCGGCCCGCCCGGCGAACGCATGTACCGCACGGGCGACCTGGCGCGCTGGCTGCCCGACGGCACCCTCGCGTTCGCCGGCCGCGCCGACGGGCAGGTCAAACTGCGGGGGTTCCGTGTGGAGACCGGCGAGACAGCGGCCGTGCTTCTCGCCCACCCCACCGTGGGCCAGGCCGTCGTGGCGACGCGCGAGGGCGGACCGGGCGGGAAGTACCTGGCCGCCTACGTGGTGCCCGCCGAGGGGGCGACGGCCGACGTGGGGGCACTGCGCGGGCACCTCGCCCGGACGCTCCCCGACTACATGGTCCCCACAGCC
>NZ_JAAPBF010000255.1 GCF_022695985.1 Streptomyces sp. NP-1717
GCCACGGAGGCCGCGTCCCGCGCGCTCACGCCCAGCGAGTCGTAGAGCCGGCCGAGCGAGGTCGCCATCGAGCCGAGCAGGCCCGCCGAGTCGCCGAGGTCGGAGCGGCGCACGACACTGCGGACCCCGACCGTGTCGGCGACCTGGTCGCTGATGGCGGTCAGCCGCGCGGTGTCGAAGGACTCCGAGAAACCGCCGGTCAGGACCACCGTGCCGGGCTCGTACGCGAGCGCGACGACGGTGACGAGATGCGCCAGCGCGGCGTGCACCTCGGCCAGCACGGGGGCGTACGCCTCCGGGTCCGCGAACAGCGCACGCGCCGTTGGTACGCGCACCCCCTGGCGGCGCGCGTACGCCACCAGGTCGGCGCCGGACAGCAGATCGCGCAGCCGCTCCTCGCGGCCGGGCAGCGGGAGCCGGCCGAACTCGCCGAGCAGGCCCGTCCTGCCGAGCAGGACCTGTCCGTCCATGGAGACGGCGGAACCGAGGCCGGTGCCCATGGCGAGCAGTACGGCGGTCTCCCGGTCGGGCAGTGATCCGTACTGGAGTTCGCCTCGCAGAGCGAGGTTGGAGTCGTTGCCGACGGCGGTCTCCACGTCCAGCAGGCCGGAGACCGTCTCGATGAACCCGGTGCCCTTGATCTGGCCGAGATTGTGCGATGCCACGACGGAGCGCCCGTCGCCGGTGACGACACCGGGCAGACCGATCGTGACGGTGTGCAGGGGCACGCCGTCGCCGTGCCGGGAGACCAGCCCGGTGACCTTGCCGGCGACCCAGGCGGCCAGTTCGTCCGCCGTCGCGTCGCGCGGCGTGGTGTCCCGGCTCCTGATGACGGCGCGGCCCAGCGCGTCCGCCACCACGACCCGGCAGTTGGTGCCACCGAGGTCGACTCCGCAGACGAGAGCGGAGCGGTGGTTGAAACTCACGGTCGTGGACTGCCGGCCGGGGCCTTCCCGGAGCATCCGGGAACCCTCCAGCGCGAGGGACTCGGCCATCAGGTCGTCCACGATGCGGAACACCGTGGCCCGGCTCAGGCCGGTGTCCGCGATGAGCCGCCGGCGGTCCACGTCCGCGCCGGAAAGCAGGGCCGCGATCACGGCGCTCCGGTTGGAGGTGCGGGGGAGCGAGGTAGTTGCCACAATTCCTCTCACTCTGAGATTAATTCGGTGGCGCAACTTTAGGCACAGGTGACCGATGAAAACCAGACATGTGGCCCATCACGTTCCGGTAAACGCCGTCCGTACGGCTCCCGCACGGCCCCCGCACGGCCCCCGCACGGCGGCGGTGCCGCCCGCCCGACGTACGCTGGCGCGATGGCGACGATCGAACGCGGCGACCGCGGGGCGGACTTCGGGACAGGCTTCGGGGCGGGCTTCGCGACAGGTTTCGGCACGGGTTTCGGGGCGGACAGATGCGCGACCGTCTGATCCACGGCAGTGCCGGGCGGGTCCGTCCCCTGCGGCTGCTCGGCGACCCCGCCCTGCACACGGCCTGCGACCCCGTCACGGACTTCGGGCCACCGCTGGCCCAGCTGGTCGAGGACCTGTTCGCGACGATGTACCGGGCCAACGGGGTCGGTCTGGCGGCCAATCAGATCGGCGTGCCACTCACGGTGTTCGTCTACGACTGCCCCGACGACGAGGACGTCCGCCATCTCGGACACATCGTCAATCCCCGCCCGGTGCTGACGGACGGGGTGAGCGTACGGGGCGCCGAGGGCTGTCTCTCGCTGCCGGGCCTGGAGGCGGGAACGGAGCGGTCCGACCACGCGGTGGTGGAGGGGGTGACGGTGGACGGCGCACCCGTACGGATCGACGGCACCGGATTCTTCGCGCGCTGTCTCCAGCACGAGTGCGACCACCTGGAGGGGCTGGTCTATCCCGACCGGCTGACGGGCTGGCGCAAGGTCAGGGTGCTGCGCGCGGCGCGCCGCGCGTCATGGAGCTGACCGGCCGGCGCGGGTGTGTTCACGCCACCGCCGGGCGCGGTCCGCGCCCGGCGCGGTGTCAGAGGCCCGGGCTGCCCGCCCGGTCGTCCACCAGTGCCAGCCTGCCCCACAGCAGATCGGCCAGGCTGCTCACCAACTGGGCTCGTGAGCAAGGGCGTTCGCCGAGCCACCAGTCGCCGGCCGCGTGCATCATGCCGACGATCCCGTGGCCCCACACCCGGGCCAGCTGCGCGCTGTCGGGACCGAGGTCGACCCGCTCCTCGATCACGGTGGCCAGCTCCTCGCCGAGCCGGCGCAGCAGCGGGGCCGAGTGGCGGCCCACGTCGAAGCCCTGCTCGGGGAGTTGGGCGTCGGCGGCCTCGTCCGCCGGGTGCATCAGGAACCGGTACACCTGGGGGCGCGCCTCGATCGCCGCGAGGTATGTGTCGAGGGTGGCCTCCACCCGTGCGCGGCGGTCGGCGGGCGCGTCGAGCGCGGCCTTCAACGCGCTGAGCAGCGCGTCCGTGTGACGCTTCGCCAGAGCCCGGTAGAGGCCCCCCTTGTCGCCGAAGTGGCGGTAGAGGATCGGCTTGGTGATACCGGCCTCGGCCGCGATGGCGTTCATGGACGCTTTCGGCCCGTCGCGCAGGACGACCCGGTCGGCGGCCTCCAGGAGTTGGCGGCGGCGCTGATGGGCCGAGCGGTGTTGGTCGGCCTGCTGTGTGGTCCCCATGGGTGTCTCCCCGCCCGAGCGATTCCGTGACGCCCCGGCAACGTAACACCAAGCCCGCCGTCGCCGCAGATCAGGCCGCCTCAGGTTGACATCCTCTACTTGCCGGTAACAGACTGTTGTTACCGTAAGTAACAGCAGTGCTGGAGGAGACGATGGCCGAGTTCACGTTCGAACTCAACGACGACCAGAAGCAGGTACGCGACTGGCTCCACGGTTTCGCGGCCGACGTCATCCGCCCGGCGGCGGCCGAGTGGGACGAGCGCGAGGAGACCCCGTGGCCCGTCATCCAGGAAGCCGCCAAGGTCGGCGTCTACTCCCTCGACTTCTACGCACAGCAGTACTTCGACCCCACGGGCCTCTCCATCCCCATGGTGATGGAGGAACTGTTCTGGGGTGACGCGGGCATCGGCCTGTCGATCGTCGGCACCGGACTCGCCGCGGTCGGCGTCCTCGCCAACGGCACCGACGAGCAGATAGGCACCTGGATCCCGCAGATGTACGGCGACGTGGACGACGTGAAGGTCGCCGCGTTCTGCTCGTCCGAGCCCGACGCCGGATCGGACGTCGCCGCCATGCGCACCCGCGCGCGCTACGACGAGGCCAAGGACGAGTGGGTGCTGAACGGCACCAAGACCTGGGCGACCAACGGCGGCATCGCCAACGTGCACGTCGTGGTCGCCGTCGTGGACCCCGGGGCCGGCTCCAAGGGGCACGCCTCCTTCATCGTCCCGCCCGGCACGCCCGGTCTGTCCCAGGGGCAGAAGTTCAAGAAGCACGGCATCCGCGCCTCCCACACGGCCGAGGTGGTCCTGGAGGACGTCCGCGTCCCCGGCCACTGCCTGCTCGGCGGCAAGGAGAAGCTGGACGAGCGCCTCGCCCGCGCCCGCGAGGCGAAAGCGGCCGGCGGGACCGGCGGCGAACGCGTCAAGAACGCGGCCATGGCCACCTTCGAGGCGTCGCGGCCCGCGGTCGGCGCCATGGCCGTGGGGACGGCCCGCGCCGCGTACGAGGTGGCGCTCGACTACGCCAAAACCCGCAGCCAGTTCGGCCGCCCCGTCATCGACAACCAGGGCATCGCCTTCCAGCTCGTCGACATGCGCACCCGCATCGACGCGGCCCGGCTGCTCGTCTGGCGCGCCTCCTGGATGGCGGCCACGGGCAAGGCGTTCACCGCGGCGGAGGGCTCCATGTCGAAGCTGTACGCGAGCGAGACGGCCAAGGACGTCACCGCGCGAGCGGTCCAGATCCTCGGCGGCAACGGCTTCACGCGCGAGTACCCGGTGGAGCGGATGCACCGCGACAGCGCGATCTACACCATCTTCGAGGGCACGAGCGAGATCCAGCGCCTGGTCATCGCGCGCACGCTGTCGGGGATGCCGATCAGGTAGGGCGCGCGGCCGGCCGCCGGACGGGCCGCGAACAGGGCCGTCCGGCGGTCGAGGGCGCCCGCGTCACTCGCAGGCGACGCCGTCCCCGTCGCGGTCCAGGTGCGAGCCGTAGCCCGGGTCGCCCGAGCGGATCGGGGCCGCGCCCGCCGCGCGGACGGCCGTGCAGTTGGCGTAGTACGTCGAGCCGCCTCCCGATCCTCCCGTGCCCGACCCTCCCGAACCGCCGCTGTCGCCGTTGTCCTCGGCGGCGGGCGCGACCGTGACGCGCACGGTCTTCGTCTTGGTGACGGTCGGCGCGGGCTCGGGGGTGGCCGTCACCGTCTCGGTCACCGCCGGTTCGGGCGAGGCCGTCGCCGTGGCGGTCACCGTCGCCGCCGGGGCGGGCTTCGCGTCGGCCGCGTTCTTCGTTCCCGCCGTACCGTCCGCCGCGCCGATCGCGACGCCGAAGAAGAAAAGTACCGCCAGCAGCGGCAGCAGCACCCGCTTCCGCGTCCATTTCGGGCGACCGGACGGCGGTGCCGGCGGGCCGACGTACGGGTTCGGACCGGGCGCGGCAGGTGGCGAAAAGCTCATGTGTCCCCCAAGGACTGCTTCGTGAGGGGATGACCGTAGCGGCGGGACTTGCCCCGTTGTACGACCGTCGCTCCGGTTGTGTCGAAACCGTGATGAACACGTGGACATATGGTGGATGCATCCATCAGGGGGCCTGACACACCGATGCCCGGCCCCACTGTCACGGGCCGGGCATCGGTCTCAAGAGCGCGCGCTACGCGGGGAGTCGGGCCTCGATCGCGGTGATGACCTCCGGGGCCTCCGGCTCCGTCCGGGGCCGGATACGGTCCACGACCTCACCGTCCGGGGAGATCAGGAACTTCTCGAAGTTCCACTGCACGTCGCCCGCCTCGCCCGCGGCGTCCGCATGCGCGGTCAGCGCCGTGTACAGCGGATGCCGGTTCTCGCCGTTGACCTCGGACTTCTCCAGCAGCGGGAAGCTCACGCCGTACGTTGTCGAGCAGAACGTCTCGATCTCCTCGGCGCTGCCCGGCTCCTGGCCCCCGAACTGGTTGCAGGGCACGCCCACGACCGTGAGGCCGCGGTCGCCATAGGTCTGCTGGAGCCGCTCCAGGCCCTCGTACTGCGGGGTGAGGCCGCACTTCGACGCGACGTTCACCACCAGCACCGCCCGGCCCTTGTACGCGGCCAGGGACGTGGGCTCACCGGTCAGGGTGCGCAGCGGGATGTCGTACAGGGTCATCAAGGTCTCCTCGGAGCGGTCGGTCCCGTGTTCCCGTCCATTGTCGCGCTTCACCCGCCGAGCTTGCGGAACAGACCCTCCTGGACGACCGAGACCAGCAGCCGGCCCGAGCGGTCGTAGATACGGCCCCGGGCCAGACCCCGCCCGCCCGTCGCGATCGGCGACTCCTGGTCGTACAGGAACCACTCGTCCGCGCGGAACGGCCGGTGGAACCACATCGCGTGGTCCAGCGACGCCATGTCGTACCCGCGCGGGCCCCACAGCGGCTCGACGGGAATGCGGACCGCGTCCAGCAGCGTCATGTCACTCGCGTACGTCAGCGCGCAGGTGTGCACCAGCGGGTCGTCGCCCAGCGGGCCCACCGCGCGCATCCACACCGCGCTGCGCGGATCGGCGCCCTCGATCTCCTCCGCCGTCCACCGCAGCCGGTCCGCGTAGCGGATGTCGAACGGCTGACGGCGCGCCATCCGCTCGAACGCCTCCGGCAGCCCGCCCAGATGCGCCCGGACCTCGTCGGCCACCGTGGGCAGCGACTCCGGGTCCGGGAAGTCGTGGCGCGGCGGCAGCTGATGCTCGAAGCCGCCCTCCTCCGCGTGGTGGAAGGACGCCGTCAGATTGAAGATCGTCCGCCCCTCCTGCACCGCCGTGACCCGGCGGGTGGTGAACGACCGGCCGTCCCGCACCCTCTCGACCTGGTACACGATCGGCACGCCGGGCGTGCCGGGGCGCAGGAAGTACGCGTGCAGCGAGTTGACCGGGCGATCGCCCTCCGTGGTGCGCCCGGCAGCCACCAGCGCCTGGCCGGCGACCTGGCCGCCGAAGACCCGTTGCAGCGACTCGTGCGGGCTGCGGCCCCGGAAGATGTTGACCTCGATCCGCTCGAGGTCGAGCAGATCGACCAGCCGCTCGGCGGGATTCGTCATCGTTCTCGTTCTCCACAGTTCTCCGGTGCCGGTGGTCCGGCGCCTGTTCTCAGAGGCTGGTTCTCAGACGCCGGACAGCTGGCCCACCGAGGTGACCCGGACCACGGCCCGTCCCTCCTCGTCGGACGCGGCGAGGTCGACCTCCGCGCTGATGCCCCAGTCGTGGTCGCCGTTCGGATCGGCGAACGACTGCCGGACCCGCCACAGGCCGTGGTCCGGGTCCTCCTCGATACCGAGCAGCTTCGGGCCGCGCGCGTCCGGCCCGGTGCCCAGTTCCTCGTACTCGTCCCAGTACCCGTCCATGGCCTCGCCCCAGGCGTCCGCGTCCCAGCCCGAATCGGCGTCCATCTCGCCCAGTTCGTTCACCTTGTCGAGCGCCGCCAGCTCGACCCTGCGGAACATCGCGTTGCGCACCAGCACCCGGAAGGCACGGCCGTTGGCGGTGACCGGCTTGACCTGGTCGGCCTTCTCCTGCGCCTGCTCGGCGGTCTCCACCTCGGGGTTGGCCAGCTGCTCCCACTCGTCGAGGAGGCTGGAGTCGACCTGCCGCACCATCTCGCCGAGCCAGGCGATCAGGTCCTCCAGGTCCTCCGACTTCAGGTCGTCGGGGATGGTGTGCTCGAACGCCTTGTACGCGCCGGCGAGATAGCGCAGCACGATGCCCTCGGTGCGCGCCAGCTCGTAGTGGGACGTGAACTCCGTAAAGGTCATGGCCCGTTCGAACATGTCCCGGATGACGGACTTCGGGGACACCGGGTGGTCGCCGACCCACGGATGGCTGGTGCGGTAGACCTCGTACGCGTGCCACAGCAGCTCTTCGAGCGGCTTCGGGTACGTGAACTCCTGGAGCCGCTCCATCCGCTCCTCGTACTCGACACCGTCGGCTTTCATCTGCCCGATCGCCTCGCCCCGCGCCTTGTTCTGCTGCGCGGCGAGGATCTGCCGGGGATCGTCCAGCGTCGACTCGACCACGGAGACCATGTCCAGCGCGTACGAGGGCGAGCCCGGCTCCAGCAGTTCGAACGCGGCCAGCGCGAACGTCGACAGCGGCTGGTTGAGCGCGAAGTTCTGCTGGAGGTCGACGGTGAGGCGGATGATGCGGCCCTCGGCGTCCGGCGTCTCCAGACGCTCCACCACACCACCGTCCAGCAGCGACCGGTAGATCGCGATGGCGCGCCGGATGTGCCGCAACTGCTGCTTGCGCGGCTCGTGGTTGTCCTCCAGCAGATGACGCATCGCGTCGAAGGCGTTGCCCGGCCGCGCGATGACCGACAGCAGCATCGTGTGGGTGACCCGGAAGCGCGAGTTGAGCGGCTCCGGGTCGGAGGCGATCAGCTTGTCGAACGTGCTCTCCGACCAGGCGACGAAGCCCTCGGGCGCCTTCTTGCGGACCACCTTGCGGCGCTTCTTCGGGTCGTCGCCCGCCTTGGCGAGCGCCTTCTCGTTCTCCACGACGTGCTCGGGCGCCTGCGCGACGACGAAACCCGCCGTGTCGAAACCGGCCCGGCCCGCCCGGCCCGCGATCTGGTGGAACTCGCGGGCGCGCAGCGTGCGCACACGCGTGCCGTCGTATTTGGTCAGTGCCGTGAACAGCACCGTACGGATGGGGACGTTGACGCCGACACCGAGTGTGTCCGTCCCGCAGATCACCTTCAACAGACCGGCCTGCGCGAGCTTTTCCACGAGCCGGCGGTACTTGGGCAGCATTCCCGCGTGGTGCACCCCGATTCCGTGCCGTACGTAACGGGAGAGATTGCGGCCGAACTTGGTGGTGAAGCGGAAGTTGCCGATCAGATCGGCGATCCGGTCCTTCTCCTCGCGCGTACACATGTTGATGCTCATCAGCGACTGCGCGCGCTCGACGGCCGCCGCCTGGGTGAAGTGCACGATGTAGACCGGCGCCTGACGGGTCTCCAGCAGTTCGGTCAGCGTCTCGGTGATCGGGGTGAGGCGGTACTCGTAACTCAGCGGCACCGGTCGCGTCGCCGAGCGGACGACGGAGGTGGGGCGGCCGGTCCGGCGGGTCAGATCCTCCTCGAACCGCGACACGTCGCCGAGCGTCGCCGACATCAGGATGAACTGCGCCTGCGGCAGCTCCAGGATCGGGATCTGCCAGGCCCAGCCGCGGTCCGGCTCCGCGTAGAAGTGGAACTCGTCCATCACGACCTGGCCGATGTCGGCGTGCTTGCCGTCGCGCAGCGCGATCGAGGCCAGCACCTCCGCCGTGCAGCAGATGACCGGCGCGTCGGCGTTCACGGACGCGTCGCCCGTCAGCATGCCGACGTTCTCCGTACCGAAGAGCTTGCACAGGTCGAAGAACTTCTCCGACACCAGCGCCTTGATCGGCGCGGTGTAGAACGTGACCTTGTCCTGGGCCAGCGCCGTGAAGTGCGCACCCGCCGCGATCAGGCTCTTCCCGGAGCCGGTGGGGGTGGAGACGATCACGTTGGCCCCGGACACCACCTCGATCAGCGCCTCCTCCTGAGCCGGATAGAGCGTGATCCCCTCACCCTCGGCCCATGACGAGAAGGCCTCGAAGAGGGCATCGGGGTCGGCATCCGGCGGCAGCTGATCAATAAGGGTCACACCCCCATCTTGCCTGCCGCACGCCCCGAAGAGGGAACCGGACGACCGGCCGAAGATCACTACGGGTACGCTGCCCAGTCAACTGGGCCTTGCCGCAACGGCGGTGGGCCCTTCGGTACGCACCACCACAGCGACGACGGGGCGGGGATCGACCATGCGGGGACGACCATGATGGGACCGGCGCACTCGCTGTCGGGCGCGGCGGCCTGGCTGGGGGTGGGAGCCGCCGCGGCGGCGGCCGACCACGCGATGCCCTGGCCGGTGCTGGTGGTCGGCGCGCTGATATGCGCGGGGGCGGCACTCGCCCCCGACCTGGACCACAAGTCGGCGACCATCTCGCGCGCCTTCGGGCCGGTGTCCAAGGCGCTCTGCGGGATCGTCGACAAGCTGTCGTTCGCGGTCTACAAAGCGACGAAGAAACCGGGCGACGCCCGCAGGACCGGCGGCCACCGCACACTCACCCACACCTGGCTCTGGGCCGTCATGATCGGCGGCGGCGCCTCCGCGCTCGCGGTACTCGGAGGCCGCTGGGCGGTGCTCGCGCTGCTCTTCATCCATATGGTGCTCGCCGTCGAAGGACTGCTGTGGCGGGCGGCGCGGGTGTCGAGCGACGTCCTCGTGTGGCTGCTCGGCGCGACGAGCGCGTGGATCCTGGCCGGTGTACTGGACAAGCCGGGCAACGGCGCGGACTGGCTCTTCGACGCGCCCGGCCAGGAGTACCTGTGGCTGGGGCTGCCGATCGTCCTGGGCGCCCTGGTGCACGACATCGGCGACGCGCTGACGGTGTCGGGCTGCCCGATCCTGTGGCCGATCCCGGTGGGGCGCAAGCGCTGGTACCCCATCGGACCGCCGAAGGCGATCCGGTTCCGGGCCGGGAGCTGGGTGGAGATGAAGGTGCTGATGCCGCTGTTCATGCTGCTCGGCGGGGTGGGCGGCGCGGCGGCGCTGAACGTGATCTGACCCCCGTCCCGGCACCC
>NZ_JAAPBF010000256.1 GCF_022695985.1 Streptomyces sp. NP-1717
CGCCCGGTGGGTGGTGTGTCCTCAATCGCCGGACGGGCTTGAAGTGCCCGCTGGGCGGGTTGGAAGCGTCTGTTGGGGCGGGCTTGAAAGGCCCACCCGGCGGAGGTGGTCTGCCGGTTGCGCCGGGTGGGTGGTGTGTCCTCAATCGCCGGACGGGCTTGGATTGCCCGCCGGGGCCTCAGTCGGCGGGCGGGGCTGGGGCGTCCGGGGTGTCCGGCCAGACTCCTATGTGGTCCTGTTCCAGTTCCAGCATCACGCGGTGTTCCATGCCCAGCGCCTTCGTGTAGTCCGCCGGAAGCTGGAGGCGGCCCGCGCGGTCGAGCATCGCGTACTCCCTCGCCACCACCGACTCCTGGCCCGTCGTCGCGTCGACCTCCGTGCGGCGCAGGACCTCCGACGAGGTGCGGCCGTCCCGGATGGCGACCGTCCGGCGTACCTCGCCCGCGACCGCCTGGTCGTGGGTGACGATCACGATGGTCGTGCCCAGCTCCTCGTTCGCCCGCCGGAACGCGGCGAACACCTGCTCACCCGTCGCCGAGTCCAGCTCGCCCGTCGGCTCGTCCGCCAGCAGTACGGAAGGCGAGTTGGCGAGGGCGACGGCGATCGCGACACGCTGCTGCTGACCGCCGGACATCTGGTGCGGGCGGCGGTCGCGGCAGCCCGAGACGTCCAGCATCGCCAGCAGCGACTCCGCCCGCGCCGCGCGCTCGGCCCGTCGGCGCCGGCCGCCCCGGAGGCTCAACTGCATCGGCAGCGCCACATTCTGAGCGGCAGTCAGGTAAGGCAGCAGATTCCGTCCGGTCTCCTGCCAGACGAAGCCGACCGCCTCACGCCGGTAGCGCAGCCGCGCCTTCGCGTCCATGTTCAGCAGATCGCGGCCCGCCACCTTCGCGGCGCCGGCCGTCGGGACGTCCAGGCCCGCGAGGATGTTCATCAGCGTGGACTTGCCGCTGCCCGACGCGCCCACGAGAGCCATCAACTCGCCCTCCGCCACCAGCAGATCGAGTCCCTGGAGGGCCTGCACCTCCACGCCGTCGGCGGTGAAGATCCGCACCAGCCGGTCGCAGGAGATGAGCGCGTCGTGGCCGTACGAGGGCCGGTCGCGGTGGATGCCCGCGCGCCGCTCCAACTGCTCCAGAGTCACCGCGGACCCGGTCGACGATGTCATCGGCTGTCTCCTGCCCTGAGTTCGTTGATCGATCCTTGCCGTCCCGCCCACCACGCCTGGACGACCGACACCGCCGCGGCCAGCGCCAGCACCCCCACCGCCGGCAGCACCAGCGACCACGGATCGGCCCGGAGCGGCGCCCCGTCCAGCGTCACGTCCGATGTCGCGTTGAGCGCCAGCCGTACGAGATCCACGCCCGGCGCCAGCAGTACGACGGTCGCCCAGCCGACCAGCGCCCCGCCCACGGCGGCCAGCAGCGCCTGCGGAAGGACCTCCAGGCCGAGGAGCTGGCGGCCCTGCCGCGTCGTGAGACCCATGGTGCGCAGCCTCGCCAGCAGCGTGACGCGCTCCGGGGCCGTCTGCGACAGCGAGAGCAGCAGGGCCAGCAGGGCGTAGCCCGCGCCCGCCGCGATCGCCGCCGCGTAGATCCGCTCGGCGCCCTCCTGCATGGGCGTGTTGACGAACGCCCTCCGCTCCTCGGCGCGCAGCTTGACACCGAAGTCCCCCTCGAACCCGGCGACCGTACGGCGCAGCGCAGCGCCGTCCAGCTCCGCGCCGCCGACCAGCAGCATGGTCGGCGCCCGGTTCGTCAGGTCGGCGGCGTTCACCAGGAGGTAGTCGGTGCCGGGCGCCGCCGGGGTGTTCCCCCGTACCTCCGCTACCCGCACCTTGAAGTCCCCGGCCTCCGACCGGATGTCGTGCGCCCGGTCGCCGAGGCGTTCGGCGACACCGGGCGAGGCGATCGCGGGCAGGACCCGGTTCGGGTCCGGCTCCCCGTCGCGCACACCGCCGCCGCCCACGGACTTCAGGGAGCCGGCGGAGAACTCGCCGAGGCCGGTCTGCCGGGCCAGCCGCGCGTACGCACGCGGCTCCACGGCGATCATGGTCACACCGAGCGTCTTCCGGAAGGCCACGCTGTCGGACGGCAGCGGTACGCCGTACTCGACCTGCACCGCCGTCACCTCGCCGACCCCGGGGCTCTCCCGCACGGCCTCCGCCAGCCCGTCGGGCATCACTGGCGACGATCCGGCGACGGTGATGCGGGCGTCGGCGCCCGTGGCCATCACGGCGGCCCGTTCCCTGGCGTCGTCGATCCCGGCCAGCACCGAGCCGCCGAACGCCGCCGTCGTCAGGGCGACGAGCAGCGCGAGCAGCGGCAGCGCGCCCGACGACGAGGCGCGGCCCGCGCGGGCCAGCGAGAGGAAGCCGACCGCGCCGCGCAGCCGGCCGGCGGGGCGGCCCGCGAGACGCAGCGGCAGTGGGTACAGGCGCACGAGAACGAGCGCGGCGATCAGTCCCACCAGTACCGGCGCGGAGCTGACCAGGTAGTCCACGTCGCCCAGCCCGCCGGCGCCCGCGGCGTCGGCAGGGCCTCCCGTGCCGCGCCGGCGCAGGGCGACCACGGCGCCGATCGCCAGGGTCAGCAGGGTCAGTTCGGCCATCGTGCGGCGGCGGGAGGGCCGGGCCTGTGCGAGGTCCTCGCGGCCCCCGTGCGGCAGCGGCCTGCGGTGCCGTACGACCGCCCGTACCGGCAGCGCGGCGCAGGCCAGCAGGGCCACCGCGCTCGCGGCGGCCACGGCGGGCAGCAGCCGGGCCTCCGGGACGGTCAGGACGGCGAGCAGCAGGCCCACGGCCGCCGCCGGCAGGACGACCACCGCCGTCTCGGCGAGGAGCCGGCCGCCGATGCCGCGCAGGGATCCGCCGCGTGAGCGCAGCAGGGCGAGTTCGGCCCGGCGCCGTGCCGCGATCAGGCCGCCCGCCATCACCAGGACGACGGCGGCCACGGCCCCGATCCCCAGCGCGGCCACCGCGACGACCGGGGCGATGGCGGCGCTCATCGAGCGGTGCCCGGCGACGATCCCGTCGAGTCGCGTCGCCACCACGGTCACGGGTCCGACCACGTTCGTGCGCAGTTCGGTCAGCTCCGGGCCGTTCTTCAACGACGCGATACGTGAGGCGAGTTGTGGTGCGTCGCGGGCGGTGAGCGGCGCCGTGTCGGGCGCGATCCGCCAGTAGAGCTGGGGTTCACCGGCGGTGCCGAGCAGTACGGGGGCGGCGTCGGGCGGCAGGAGGAGGGAGGCGCGCCAGTAGCGGGGCTGCGGGCGGTCGTCGGTCTGTACGGCGACCAGGGCGGGGGAGCCGAGTGTGGGCTCGAAGGACCAGTAGCTGTTGTCCGGGTCCCGTGGCGCGATGATTCCGGTGATCCGTACACCGATCTCCCGCCCGCCGGCGGCCGGTACGTGCACCACCGAACCGGCCTTGATGTGGAGCGACTTGGCGGTCGCCGCGGTGACCGCGGCCTCCACCTCCCGCGTGCGCTCCGTCACCGGCGCGTCGGCGCGGGGGAGCCGGCCCTCACGGAGCGTGGAGTGGCGTCCGAGCTCCGCCTGGGCGGCCAGGGTGAACATCGGCGGCAGATTGTCGGGCGCGGCCAGCCAGGGGTCCCTGCCCTCGACCGGCTCGGTGGTCCGTACGCCGTACGCCGAGGCGCCCTCGTCGGCCCGTACCGGCGCCGGCAGACCGCGCACGATCTTTCGCTGCGTCTGTGTCACCCACGCACCGCGCAGCGTCTTCTCCCGGTCCGCCCGCGGCATGCCGGGGCCGTACGCGGGGGTGCTGACCTCCAGGACGCTCTCGGCGGCGGGCGCGGTACGGATGTCGTGGCGCAGACCGTTCGTCTCGTACGCGTCGACGGAGCGCGGGAACGCGGCGGCGAGGTACGCGGTGAGTACGACGAGCACGGCCATCGCGGCGGCGGCACCGGGCGCGGTCCGCAGCCGGGTCCGCACCCAGGGTGCGACGGCCCGCGCGGGGCGGGTGTTCCCCCGCTCGCCGTTCCCGCCGCCGCTTCGCGAAGGAGTTCGCATCTCAGTTGCCTCCCCGTTCGCGGAGCGTGACCGTCGGGTCCGTACGGCGCAGGGCCAGGGCCGCGATCATCAGCAGGGGTAGCGCCGACACCCCGGCCAGCAGGGCGGCCACCTGGCCCGTGGGCAGTTCGACCAGGACGCGGGGGACCGGCTGGGTGGCCTGGCCGGTGAGGACGACCAGGGGCACCACCGCCCTGGTCAGTACGGCGCCGAGAGCGACGCCGACCAGCAGCGCGACCGTGAGGAGCACGCCCTGTTCGGTGGCTATCAGCCGGGCGAGTTGGCGCCGTGGCGTACCGAGAGCCCTCAACAGGGCGAATTCCGCCGCCCGTTCACGTTGCGAGCCCGCCGCGCTCACCGCGAAGCCGACCGCCGCGAGCGCCGCCGCCGCGACGGCGGCGGCCGTCAGCGCGGACTGCGGACCGACCCCCAGCGGATCGCCGAGCAACTCCCGCGCCGTCTCGTCGCGCACCAGGACCTGCGCCGGGTCCAGGTCGGACCGCTTCCGCAGCGTCTCGGCGATCTCCTGCGCACGGCCCGGTGCCGCGCTCAGCCACCACTCGGTGGGGGCCAGCGACGCCGCGTGCCGGTCGGCGAGCACCTCGTTGACGGTGCGCAGATCGATCAGGAGCCCGCCGCCGTCGCCCGTACGACCGTCTTCGGTGGTCTCGGACGTGGCCCGCGCACTCAGGGCGCCGGCCCCGGTGGTGGGCAGCTGGCCGACCGAGCGCACGATCTTCACCCGGAGGCGCTGGCCCGAGACCTGGACGTCCACGTTCTGCCCGGTCTTCGCGCCGGCCGCGCGCAGAAACGTGTCGGTGGCGATTCCGGGCAGTACGGCCGGCGGTTCGGCGCGCGCGGCGCTCACCCGCACGGTGACGTTGCGTGCCTGGTCGAGGTAGGGCCCGGCCTGCGGGCTGACCCCCGTCCCGTACGAGAGCGCCAGCGGAGTCCTCGCCGAGAACACCGGCTTCAGCGGCGTCTCCGGGTCCGCCTCGCCGTCCAGCGAACTCAGGCGCGTCGCCCGCCAGCCGGAGTCCTCGGTGACGTCGACCGGGCGCGCGGTCCCGTCGGCGTCCAGGGACCGCAGCGCGTCGACGCTGAGCCGGTGGGTCTCGCTCCTGCCCGCCGGAGCGGTCGAGACGAACTCCAGACCGGTCAGGGCCAGCGGCTCCGCCGGGGCGAGCGGCGTGGTCTTCGCCTCCGGACCGGGTACGGCTTCCGCCGCCCCGGTCAGATCGAGCGTCACGGTGTGCGGACGGCCGTCGACGGGAACCTCGCCCACGGGCATGCGGTGGCCGACCCCGTACCGGTCCTCGACCAGCACCGTCGCGAACGAGGCGGCGCCGGTCGGCGACACCCCGTCACCCGCCCCGGTGTCGGTGAGCCGCAGCGTGATCCGCAGCTGCCGGGTGCCGTCGGGCAGCGGGGTGCCGGGCCGTGCCGTCCCCGGCGGCTTCAGCACCTCCAGGAGCCGGGCCGGTCCGTCGTCGCGGGACAGCCCTGACGTGTCCTTCCGCAGCAGCATCCGCTCGTCCGCGTGAGCGGTGTCCAGCGCGAGGACGGTCGCCGTCCGGTTCCCCGACAGCTCGGAGCCGGCGCGGTGCGCGGGGGCGGCGTCGCGCACCCCCGGCAGCGCGGCGTAGATCCCCGCCTGCCCGGGATCGCCGGGCCGGTCCATCGCCACCCGCACCGACGCGCCGGTGCGGAAGTCCGCCTGGTCCTCCTGCGAACGGTCCCACGACGCGCTCTGCCCGATCGCCAGCATCCCCATCGCCACGGCCAGCACCAGCAGAAGCACCGGGCCCGCGCCGCGCAGCGGTCTGCGGCTGAACTGCCAGCCGGCGAGCGCCGACGACAGACCCGCCCCGCTCGCCGCGCGCCGTTCGGCGAGGCGCGCCACGGGGGGCAGCAGACGAAGGGTCAGTACGGTGCCCGCGAGCAGTGCCAGCGCGGGGGCGGCCACCAGCAGCGGATCGATGCCGAGTTCGCCCCGGCTGTCACCGCTGAGCGCGCCGCCGCCCGACGCGGCCGTCTGCCGGTCCAGCTGCCAGTACGCCACCGCCGCGATCACCAGCAGCCCCACGTCGGCGCCCGCGCGCACCGGGCCGGGCAGCGGCTTCGCCCTGCCGCGCCGCAGCCGGGTCACGCCGGCCGTGGCCAGGGCGGGCGCCACGACGGCGGCGGCGCACGCCAGCGCGACCCCGCCGCCGGTCAGCCACACCTCGGCGGTGGAGGTGTCACCGAGCCGCAGCCCGATCTCGGTGAGCCTGCCGCTGTCGGCCAGGAGCCGGGTCAGCGGCCCCGCGAGCAGCGGCGCGCAGAGCGCGGCGGGCAGCGCCAGGAGCAGCGCCTCGATGGTGGTGAGCCAGAGGATCCGGCGCCGGGAGCCGCCGCGTGCCCGCAGCAGATCGGTCTCGCCGGTCCGCTCGGTGCTCAGCAGGCGTGCGACCAGCAACAGGGCGTAACCCGCGAGCAGTACGAGCTGGACGGCGACGATCAGCAGCGTCGAGCGGGAGACGAGCAACGCGCGTTCGGTCCGGTCGAGCACCTCCGGCAGCGCGGACCGCGCGTTCACACCGTCGGCGAAGACCGGCAGCGCGGCGAGGGCCTTGGGCCCCCGCTCGGCGGCGGCGCGCAGCGAGTCGATACGGCCGGTGCCGACGGACCGGAAATCGGCGGCGGCCAGCCAGGAGAGGTCGCCCGCCTGGAGCCGGCCGGAGTCGAACTGGGCGGGGTCGGTGAGCAGCGGACCGTAGGTGGTGAAGGTGACCGTCCGGACGCCGTGGCCGCCGACGGTGTCCAGCTTCCAGTACGGATCGGTGACATCGGCCGGCCGGTAGACACCGGTGACGCGGATCGTGAGGGGCTTGTCCCCCAGCCGATCGACCAGGGTGAGCCGGGCCCCCGCCTTCAGCCCGAGCCGGGCCGCGGCCTCTTCGGGGAACGCCGCCTGCACGGGGTCGCCGGCGGTGGAGTCCCCGGCGGCGGGCCAGGTCCCGGTCACCAGCCGTACGCGCGAGCGGTCGAGCGTCGCGAAGTGCGTGAGGTCGGGGTCCCCCGCGCGGGCGGCGGGCGGCTGGAGTCCGCGGGGGAGCGAGTACGACCCGGAGCGTTCCAATTTCCGTACGGTGACGGGCAGCCCGTCGAAGGATTTCCGCGCGGCCTCGGAGGCGGCCTCGTCCGCGGCCCGCCGGTCGCCGGCGGGGACCTGCGCGGTGATCACGAGCGCCGCCGCGGCGGCCTCGCGGCCCTGGAGCGTGTGACGGAGCGCGGCGTCCCCGATGGAGCCGGAGAAGGCGGTGAGCGCCGACAGGACGGACGTCGTGAGGAGAACGGCGAGGAGGGCCGCGGCGAGCAGGAGCCGGTGCGCGCGGACGCGCAGAAAAACGAACCCCGTCACGTGTCCCCCGCCGATCCGTCGCCCGTCCCCGAGCCTCGGATACTTTCAGAGGGCACCCGCTCTTGAAACCGCTTACACCCGTACTTTGATCCGATTGTGACCGTTGTCCGGAACGGGAGTTCCGTATTCCGGGGCGCGGCCGATGATCGCCGGGGGGCCGGGACCGGGGCGACCGGTCAGCTGTTGACCATCGACGCGGCGGCGTACGTCATGTAGTTCCAGAGCTGCTGCTCGTGCTCCTCGGAGAGCCCCAGCTCGTCGACGGCCACCCGCATGTGCCGCAGCCACGCGTCGTGCGCGGCCCGGTCGACGGTGAACGGCGCGTGGCGCATCCGCAGGCGGGGATGGCCCCGGTTGTCGCTGTACGTGCGCGGGCCGCCCCAGTACTGGATCAGGAACAGCGTGAACCGCTCCTCGGCGGGCCCGAGATCCTCCTCCGGGTACATCGGCCGGAGCAGCGGGTCCTCGGCGACCCCCTGGTAGAACCGGTGGACCAGGCGCCGGAAGGTCTCCTCCCCGCCGACCTGCTCGTAGAAGGTCTGCTCCGAAAGTGTGCCGCGCGGAATCTCGTTCACCCCTCCATGGTCTCAGACCCACCGGCCGAGTACCTGAGGTCTAGGACTCCCGCCGCCCGCCTCCGGCAACCGGCCGCCCGCTTCGAGGACCGGCCGCTCGTGCCGCAGGATCCGGTTACCCGGGGTCCAGGAGCCGGTACTGCTCGCTTCCGCGCCCGGGACACAGGACAGTGGGGTCATGGGCGTCCATCGCGAGCACCAACAGGCGTACCGGCGGGGCGACGACGACGAAAGCGTCGCCGCCGAGGCGCGTGCCGCCATGGTGCGGGGCATGGTGGACGACGGGTCGCTGGACGACCCGGCCTGGCGCACCGCGTTCGAGGAGGTCCCGCGCCATCTCTTCGTGCCGTACTACTTCGTCGGCGGACCCGGCGGACCCGGCGGACCCGGCGGACCCGGCGGCCGCGACCGGCTGTGGCGCGACGACCCCGATCCCGTCCGGCGGCTTCGCTGGCTGCGCGGCGCGTACGCCGACGGGGCGCTGGCCACCCGCTTACGGGACGGTGAACTGATCTCCTCCAGCAGCCAGCCCTCCCTGATGGCCCGGATGCTCGCGGAGCTGAAGGTGCGCGAGGGGCACACCGTCCTGGAGATCGGCGCGGGCACCGGCTACAACGCGGGTCTGCTCTCGCACCGGCTCGGCGACGGGCGCGTGACGACCGTCGATCTGGATCCGGAGATCACGGAGTCCGCCCGTACGCATCTGGCGACCGCCGGATACCGGCCCGTGGTCGTCACCGGCGACGGCGCGACCGGCTGCCGGCGACGGGCACCGTTCGACCGGATCATCGCGACCTGCACGCTGCCCGCGGTGCCGTCCGGCTGGCTGGAGCAGTGCGCGGACGGGGCGCGGATCCTGGCCCCGCTCTCCACCGGGCTCATCGCGCTGGACATCGGCGACGACTCCCACGGCCGTTACGCGGAAGGGCACTTCCTGCACACGTCCGCCTTCTTCGTCCCGCTGCGGGGCCGCACGGAGGAACCGGGGCTGCCGGTCCTCCAGCGAATCGGCGGGCTGCCCAGGAAAGCGCTGGAGAACGATCTCTTCCGCTTCATGCTCTCGCTGACGGCGGGCAGCCTGGACCCGCACGAGGCCCTCTCCCTCTGGGAGCGCGAGAAGCGCCCGCAGCGGGAGAGGTTCGGCATCACGGTCCGCCCCGCCCGGCAGTGGGCCTGGCTGGACGACCCCTCGGGGCCGTACGTCTGGCCGCTCAGCTCCGCCGGATCGTGATCGTCGTCCAGGCACCGACGTGCACGCGGTCGCCGTCCTTGAGCGGGACGGGGACATACGGCTGGATCGGGTCCTCGGCGCCGTTCAGCGTCGTGCCGTTGGTGGAGTTCTGATCGACCACGGCCCAGCTGCCGTCGGGCTGCTGCACCAGGACCGCGTGCTGGTGCGAGACTCCCGGGTCCTCCGGCGGGACGGCCAGGTCGACATCGGGGGACTCGCCGGTGGAGTGGCGCCGGCGGCCGATGGTGATCTGGTTCCCGGTCATCGGAAGATGCTGTTCCGGTGAGTACGCGGGCAGGTTGAGGCCCGTCGCCTCGGGGCCGCTGCGCTGCATCATCGCCATGAAGTACTCACGGTCGGGTGCGACGACCGCGGTCCAGTTGCCGGGCGGCTGGTACTGGTGCTGCGGCGGCGGTCCCTGCTGGAACTGCTGCGGGGGCGCCGGAGCCTGCGCCTGCGAGGGCGGCGGCAGCACCCAGTCGTCGCCACCGGCCTGCTG
>NZ_JAAPBF010000257.1 GCF_022695985.1 Streptomyces sp. NP-1717
GCCGGCGCCCACGCCGACGGCGGTACGGCGCAGTTCGGCGACGGTGGGCCCGCACATACGGGCCTGGCAGGGCCCCAGCCCGGCGCGCGTCGCCAGCTTCGCCACCGCCGGTTCCGTACGGGTCGGGTCGGCGGCCGACCGGCACACCGCCGCGTACGTCGTCTCCTCGCAGCGGCAGATCACCGTGTCGGGGCGCAGCCAGCCGGGCCAGGCCCGGCCGATGGGATGGGCGGTCGCCAGCCGGGCGGCGAACGCCCTGCCCCGGTCGCGGTTCGCCCGGAGCGTGGCCAGGCCGCGTGATTCCGGGGCGCCGCCGGCCGCGATCCAGCCGGCCACGGCGCCCTCGGCGCGTGAGGCCGGGGCGCCGGCGACACCGGTGATCTCGCCCGCCGCGTACACGCGCCTCCGGCTCGTCCGCTGGTCGTCGTCCACGTCCACGAAGACCTCGGCGGACCCGGGCGGCGAACCGGCGGACAACGGGCCAAGGGCGCACCCGGCCGCGACCGGCAGTTCCAGTCGCGGGGTGAACCCGTGACCGACGCAGACGGCATCCACGGCGATGACCCGTTCGCTGCCCGGCACCACCGACCAGTCCGCGCGGACGCGGGCGGTGACGATCTCCTCGACCCGGCCGTCCCCACGCGCCTCGACGACCGCCGCGCCGAACCGGTACGGGACCCGGTGGCGTGCCAGCGCCGCCGCGTACGCGAGGAGTTCACCGGACTTGCCGAGCTGCGGCCCCAGTTCCCACGGGCGGCGCAGCCAGCCTCCGGCCACCGCCCCGGGCCCGGCCGCCTCCAGCACCTCCAGGACCCGCGACCCGGCCTCCAGCAGTGACGTCGCCACCGGCAGCAGGAACGGCCCCGTGCCGGCGACCACCACCCGGTCCCCGACGGCCACGCGTTCTCCCTTGGCCAGCGCCTGGGCCGCGCCCGCCGTGTAGACGCCGGGCAGGTCCCAGCCGGGGAACGGGAGCACCCGGTCATGGGCTCCGGTGGCGAGCACCAGCGCGTCGGGCTCCAGCACATGGCGGCGCCGGGGCGTACCGCTCAGGACGTGCACCAGCGGCGGCCCGTCCGTAGCCGGGTCGGCCGCGCCGCCCGCACCGGTCACGTCGCGGCGCTCCAGAGCCCAGACCGAACTCTCCGCCCACCAGGAGCAGCGCGGGTGCCCGAGCACCCGGCGGACCCGGCGGTCGAAGGAGCGGTAGCCGTGCTGGAGGGCTCCGGGGTCGGTCGCCCCGTACGCCTCGGGCAGCATGCGGTGGTACTGGCCGCCGGGCCGTTCGGCCGTGTCGATCAGCGTCACCTCCGCACCCGCCGCCAGCGCCGCGTCGGCGGCGGCGAGGCCGGACGGTCCGGCGCCCACGACGACGACATGACGACGGCCTGTCACCGGAGCCCCGCTCATGGGCGCGGCCCGTTCCGCTCGCCGGTGGCGCGTGACTGTGTGGTCACCACGTCACCGTCCCGGGCGCGGCGGCGGCACGCCCGTACGTCACGCTCGTCGTTCACCGTCACCAGGCAGTCGAAGCAGACACCGATACCGCAGAACACACCGCGCGGCGCTCCCGACGGGGCCTGGCGCCAGGACGTCCGGCCGGCGGCCAGCAGAACCCCGGCCAGGGTCTGGCCGGCGACGCCGTTGTACGGATCACCGTCCACCGTGATGGTCAGCGGCCGGTCCCGGCGGCCGGCCGGGTCGGACCCGGCGGGTACCAGACGTGGGCTCATGATCCCTCCTCGGTGATGGTCGAAAGGCCGAGCGCGTCGCCGAGCACCGCCGGCCGGTCCACCCGGAACGGACTCGCGTCGATCGCCGTCGCACCGCCCGTCAGCAACTCGCGCAGCAGGAGCGCGGTGCCGACGGACAGCCCGATCCCCGCCCCCTCGTGACCCGTCGCGTGCCAGAGTCCGGCCAGTCGCGGATCGGCGCCGATGACGGGCAGATGGTCGGGGACGTACGGGCGGAAGCCCCCGTACGCACGCATGACGTGAACGCCCGCAAGGGAGGGGAAGAGCTTCAGCGCCTTGGCCGCGACGGCGGACAGCACCTCGGGGCGCAGACGGTCGTCGAAGCCGACGCGCCGCCGGGACGATCCGAGCAGGACGCTGCCCGCCCGGGTCGACTCGACCACCGCCGAGGTCTGAAGGTCACCCGCGCCGCTGCCCACCGCGCCCACGTAGTCGGCGTCGTAGACCTTGTGGAAGACCGTCGGCGGCAGGGGAGTGGTGACGAGCACCTCGCCCCGGCGGGGGCGGACGTCCAGCGGAACGCCGAGCCGCCGGGCGACCTCGCCCGACCACGGTCCCGCCGCGTTGACGAACACATCGGCCTCCACCGGCCCGTCCGCCGTGCGCACCGCCGTCAGCCGCCCGCCGCGCGTGACGGCGCCGTGCACCTCGCGGCCGGTACGCAGGCGGGCCCCGGCTCGCAGGGCGTCGGCGAGCAGGGCGGTCGCCGCGCCGGCCGGCTGCACCTGTGCGTCGTCCGGGTAGTACACCGCGGCGGTGCGCCGCTCGGTGAGGAAGGGCTCGGCGGCGGTCAGGGCGTCGTCGTCCAGGGTCTCGGCCCGGACCCCGGCCGCGCGCTGGGCCGCGGCGAAGGGGAGCAGCGCCTCGGCGCCCTCGGGTGTGGTGGCCACGACGACGCCGCCCTTGGGGTCCCACTCGACCGCGTCCACGTCGTCCATGCCGCCCATGGCGCCCCTTTCGCTCGCCGACGGGGGCCGTTCGGCGAGGGAGGCCAGCACTTCGGGCCACAACCGGCGGGACAGCTGGGCGAGTTCCAGTTCAGGACCCGGGCCCTTGTCGGAGACCAGGATGTTCCCCTCGCCGTGCGAGGTGGTCGCGGCGGCGGCCCCGGCGCGGTCCAGTACGAGTACGTCGAAACCGGCGACGGCGAGTTCGCGGGCGCAGGCGGCGCCGATGATCCCGGCACCCACAATGACGACTCGTGTTCGGTTCATCGGACCTCCGCGTTCTGCATAGCGAACGATGCGAGGTACCGGAGGTGTCAACGACGCCGTACGGGGACCTCAGTGAGGCGCTTCCGGCGTCTCGTGCCGGGCACCGCTGCCCGGCCGGTAGTGGAGCAGCAGTACCGATCGCACCGGCCCGTCGTGTGCCGCGTAGCGGTGGGGGAGCGAGGCGTCGAACGAGACGTAGTCGCCGGGCCCCAGTTCCACCTCGTGCCCGTCCACCTCGACATGGAGCGTGCCGCTCTGCACCACGGTGTGCTCGGTCCCCGCGTGCCCGAGCGACGGCTGCCGCGCACCGGCGCGCACCCGCTGGTCGTACACCTCCATGATGACCCCGCCCGCCTCGATCCGCCGGAGCGGGCGCAGGTCGACACCCTCGCCGCTCAGTACGTCGACCTCGGCCGCCCGCACCACGGTCATCGCCTCCGCGCGGCCGGTGTCGAGCAGGTCGGAGATCGGCACCTCCAGAGCCCGGGAGAGGCTGAAGACCGTCTCGATGGTGGGATTGCCGGTGGCCGACTCCAGCTGTGACAGGGTCGCCTTGCCGATCTTGGACAGCCGGGACAGCTCCGAGAGCGACAGACCGCGCCGGCCCCTCTCGCGGCGGAGATTGGCGGCCAGCGCGCTTCGGACCGGGCTGCTGGGGGACATCGGGCGAGCTCCTTCGACCGTCAGGTCTGTTCGCTTCGGCCTGTTCGCTTCGATGGGCGGCGACGAGGCCGGTGCGTTCGGTATCACGAACGTTACTCGACCGGTGAGCCGGCAGGTCGCTCTTCCGGGCGCCCGACCGTCGTCACCTCGCGTCGAACGGAACCGTCCGCCACGGACTGTCCGGCGCGGTCGCCAGCGCCACATGGGCGTCGAGCACGGTCGTGTACCAGGGGCCGAACTCCTCCTCGTCGAAGTGGAGACACCTCCCCAGCACATAGCCGGCGGAGAACTCCTCCCACGAGCCGTACGCCGCCCGCGCCGCCCCCGACGCGCGTTCGAGCGCCGTGCACATCTCGGCCTCGGTGGCGTACCGGGCACCCCGGCCCCAGCGGGCCATCTTGGAGCCGCGCCCGATGTCCCACGCGGCGACCGACCGGACGACGCCGTCCGGCGGCAGGAGCCCGTCGGCGCGGAAGCGGGCCTCGTAGCGGAGCAACTTGCCCACCAGGGCGCGGAGATGGGCCACGAAGTCGTCGAACTCGGCGTCGTCCGCCGACGTTCCGGTCCGGGCGGCCTGGTCGCGCATCGTCGCCTCCACGCAGTCCCGCCACTGCTCGGCGTCGACGCGAGGGCCCTGCGCCGCGATCAGCGCCGTACGCGCGCCGAGGACGAAGTCCCAGTACCACGGGCTGACTTCGCATGCGAGCAGCCGTTCCTCGATCGCGAGCCAGTCCGCGCGGTCGTGGACGCCCCAGGAGTCCGCGACGCGCTCCCGCTCGCCCCGGTGACCCATGCCGTGCCAGTGCGCGGTGTTCCACGCGTCGCCGTTCGTGAAGCACAGGTGCGCGCCGCAGGCCAGGCCGTGCAGCAGCGGTCCCGCCTCCGGAGCGCCGGTGCGCCGGGTCACCAGACGGTCCATCAACTCCTCGGAGGAGAACAGCTCGTGATGCAGATCCACCCAGACGTCACGCTCGTCGTCGTCGGTGGGGAAGTACTGCTCGCAGGGCGTGGCCACGTTGACCGCGAGGATGTCCACACCGTCGGGGAGTATCCGCGCGAGCGCGCCCAGGGTCGCGTACTCGTAGACGAGGTACGGGTGCGGCCTGGGCAGCAGGCCCGCCGTGTAGACCTGTGCCACGGTGCGTCCGTCGGGGATCTCGTTGGTCAGCATCGGGTACGTGGACTCGTCGGCCGCCAGTGCCTCGTCGAGCCTGACCGGGTAGTACACGCCCTCGATGGCCATGGCACGCAGATACGCGTACGCGTTGCCGGTCCCGGCCAGCTTGTGGAGATGCTGCTCCAGATCGGCGGGCGCCTGCCAGCGGCCGCCGTCCGGCGGGCCGGGGACGATGGGGAAGAACTCGTCGTGGACCTCGTCCTCGGCCGCCGTCTGCATGGGTCCCCCTCCGTACCGTACCGGTGCCGGCCTGGCTCAGGCCGCAAGATCATCCGCCTACGGTACCGGTGACGGCGGACGCTCCCGTACGCCATCCGCACGGGCCGTCCGGTGGGCATCACGGTCGTCAACCAGCCCTTTTACAGGGCATGCTGACGCTTCGTCAGTGCGCGGGCTTCTCCCACACCGAGATGTGCCGTTCGCTCTCGCTCGTGAAGGGTTCGCCCCGCCAGCCCGCCCACCGGTCGCGCAGCCGCATCCCGGCGAGCTGCGCCATCAGGTCGAGTTCCGCCGGCCAGACGTACCGGAACGGCACCGACCAGTAGTCGCCGCGACCGTCGAAGACCTCGACGTAGTTGGAGCTCATCTCCTGCGTCGCGACGTCGTAGACGTCGAACGACCAGCGTGTCGGACTCACATGGAACGGCACCACGTCCTGGCCGGCCGGGAGCTTCCGCAGCTCGGGCAGCATGGTCTCGATGACGAAGCTGCCGCCGGGCGCGAGATGGGCGGCGACATTGCGGAAGCAGGCCACTTGGGCGGCCTGGGTCGTGAGATTCATGATCGTGTTGAAGACGAGGTACGCGACGGAGAACGTCCCGTCCACCCTCGTCGTCGCGAAGTCCCCGATCGTCACGCCGATCGCGTCGCCACCTGGCTTGTCCCGCATACGGGCGACCATCGCGCGGGACAGATCGATGCCGTGGACCGGGACCCCGCGCTCGGCCAGCGGGAGCGCCACCCGCCCCGTACCGATGCCCAGTTCGAGCGCCCGGCCCCCGTCGGCGAGCCCCGCCAGCAGATCGGTCATCGGAGCCAGGGTCTCCGGCTGGAACTCCCGTGCCGACGGATTGTCGTACGTGGCCGCGACGCGTTCGCCGAAGTAACCGTCCTCATCGTCCATGGGACGGACCGTAGGGCAGTGGCCGCTCGCGGCGCCCCCGATTTTCCGTGTGGCGCGCGCGGAGAACCCGGCTGTCAGTGGTGGCTGCGATGCTGGCGTTCATGGACGAACTGAAGCGGCGCCGGGTGTACGGCGCCGACCACGAGGACCCGGACCCCGGGCCGCGGACCGGCCACAGCTACCGGGAGCTGTGCGCGGGCCCGCTCGACGGGCTGCTCCTGGACGTCACCGGCTGGACCGACCAGGAGCTCGCCGAGGGCGCGACGCTCCCGACGGAGATAGGCGCGTACGGACCGGGCGGGCGCACCCTGTACGGGCCGCGCGACGGCGACCCGCGGCGCTGGGACTGGCAGGGCGACTCACGCTGAACCGCGGCCCCCCGCCCGGCAGCCGCGCTCAGTTCCCGCCGAGCCCCGGCAGCGCCGGACCGTGCGCCGTGCGCCTCGCTCTCCGGGCGGCCGGCGTTACGTCCGCGACGCGTCCGCGGCGCGGTCGGCGCCGTGCACGGTCAGCGTGTCCGGTGCCCCCACCCGGACCCGGCCGGTCGCGTCGAGCCGTACGGCCAGGGGCGCGCCCGCCACCCGCAGACCGGTCAGCTCCAGCGGGCCGATGCCCTCGGCGGCGCGCGCCGAGAAGCGCAGCGTGCCGGCCGGTACGTCGGCCTCCAGGCCGAGCGCGGCCTGGAGCAGGGCCACGGCGGACGCCGCCGACCACGCCTGTGGGCGGCACGACGCCGGATACGGGGCGGGCACGCTGTCGGTGGCGGAGCCGTGACCGGCGAACAGCTCGGGCAGCCGGCCCTCGAACGTCGTGGACGCGGCGATCAGACCGCCGGCCAGCGACGCGGCCTCGGCCGGGAAGCCGGCCCGGGCCAGGCCGTGCACGGCAATGGCGGTGTCGTGCGGCCAGATCGACCCGATGTGATAGCCGAACGGGTTGAAACCGGTCGAATCCGTGCTCAGCGTACGCAGTCCGAAGCCGGAGTTCAGCTCCGGTCCCGCCAGCCGGGCGGCGAGCAGCGCGCTCTCCTCCTCGTCGAGCAGTCCGGTGCCCAGCAGATGGCCGAAGCCCGAAGTGACCGAGTCCACCGGGCGTTTGGCGGCGTCGAGCGCCACGGCCGGGTAGCGGCCGGTCTCGTCCTCGACCCAGAAGCTCTCCCGGAAGCGCCGCTTGAGCCGCTCCGCCCACTGTTCCCAGCGCTCCGCGCCGGGCCGGCCGAAGGCACGCAGCAGCGCGGCGCCGCCCATCGCCGCCTCGTAGCCGTACGCCTGGACCTCGCACAGGGCGATGGGGGCCTCGGCGAGCGTGCCGTCGCGCCAGCGGATGGCGTCGCCCGAGTCCTTCCAGCCCTGGTTGGCGAGACCCTCGCCCGAGACGTCGATGTACTCCAGCAGACCGTCGCCGTCCGCGTCGCCGTACGCCGCCAGCCACTCCAGCGCGGCCTCGGCGTGCGGCAGCAGGTCCCGGACCTGCTCGGGGTCGAGGCCCCAGCGCCACGCGTCGTGCAGCAGGATCACCCACAGCGGGGTGGCGTCCACCGTGCCGTAGTAGACCGGCGGCAGCGTCGCGCCCTCGTTGAGCTTGAGCTCCTCGCGGCGCACCTCGTGCAGGATCTTGCCGGGCTGCTCGTCGCTGCGGGCGTCGGTCGTGACGCCCTGGCGGCGGGCGAGCGTACGCAGCGTGCCGGCCGCCAGTTCCGTGCCGAGCGGGAGCAGCATCCGCGCAGCCCAGAGGGAGTCACGCCCGAACAGGGTGAGGAACCACGGGGATCCGGCGGCCAGGAACTGGTCCTGCGGGTGCTCCGGATCGGCCAGCAGCAGCCGCTCCAGGTCGCCGACCGAGCGGGCGAAGAACCGGTCCATGCGGTGGTCGGCGCTGCGCAGCGCGGTGGCCGACCACGGCACCGCGTCGCGGGCCACGGCCGGGAAACGCAGCGGTTCGTCGTCGGTGACGACGCACTCCAGGGTCGTACGCCACGACTGGCGCGCGGCCAGCGCCACCTCGAACCGCAGCTCGCCCGTGGCCGCCTCGATCCGGGGGGAGCCCGAGGTCGCGCGGAGCCGGACACCGACCCCGTCCCGGCTCCAGACCAGCGTGTCGCCCTCGACGCCGGCGGGCAGCGCGGGCACCGGACGGCCGGACTTGACGTCGATCATGCTCGCCAGGTCGCTGCCCGCACCGACGACGACCTCCACCCGTATGTCCTTGACGCCCGCGTTCGCGATCTCCAACTCCTCGCGCAGCACGCCCGGTTCGACCGAGCGGACGCGGTGCAGGGTGACGGCCGGGTCGGCGGTGTGCTCGCCGACGCCGCGCAGCACGGCGCGGAAGGCCGTGCGGTCGGCGGAGGCCATCGTGGTGCTGACGGGGAGGACGGGCACGCCCTCGACCCGGACCGAGAGTCTTGAGAGCAGCCGGCGATCGCCGTGGAAGAACCCGTCGGGGCCGCCGTCGATGTCACCGGCCGGCCGGGACAGCACCAGGCTGGGCGCGTAGAGCGTGGTGCAGACGTCGTGCAGAAAGGGCTGAAGGCCCTCGGTGACGACGTCCGCGGGCGGCTGGTGACCGGCGGGGTTTCCCTGGACGACCGTGTTCACTGTGTGGCGCCTCTCGTGATTTGGATCGATCAAAATTCACCTTAACCCTTGCCAAGCTGCCAGGGGAAAGAGTTTTATCGATCCATTGCAGATGCGGCGCCGCATTTCGAGCGGCCGCCGTGCGAGGAACGGAGGCCGTTGGTGGCACGTACGACGTCGGCAGGCGGGCGCAAGGGAGGGCCGGTCACCCTGGCTCTCGTCGCCCAGCGGGCCGGGGTGTCCACGCAGACGGTGTCCAACGCGCTCAACTCGCCCGACCTCCTCGCGCCGGCGACCCTGAAGCGGGTCCGCGCGGCGCTCGACGAGCTGGACTACCGGCCCCACCAGGCGGCCCGTTCGCTGCGCACCCGCTCCAGCCGGCTGATCGGTTACGGCGTCCAGCCCACGCCCCCCGGCCTGTCGACGCCCGTGTCCGACCACTTCCTGCACGCGCTCTCGGACTCGGCGGACCGGGCCGGCTACCGGATCCTGCTCTTCGCCGCGCCCGCCGACGACGAGGCCGAGCGTTACGACGAGTTGCTGCGGGAGCACTCGGTCGACGGGTTCGTCCTCAGCAACACCTACCGGGGCGACAAACGACCGGGCTGGCTCCACAAGAACGCGGTCCCGTTCATCGCGTTCGGCCGGTGGTCGGCGAAGGACACCGGCGACTGGGTCGACGTCGACGGTGCGCACGGCACCGCCGCCGCCGTCGACCACCTGGTCGCTGCCGGGCACCGGAAGATCGCGTTCCTGGGCTGGCCGCGCGGCTCGGGCGTCGGTGACGACCGCGCCGGCGGCTGGCGCGAGGCCATGCGCCGGCACGACCTGCCCATACGCGACCTGCGGGTGTCGTCGCTGGACGACGTGGACGCCGCGCGCAGCGCGGTCGCCCGTGTCGTCGGCCGCGCCACCGCCGTGGTGGCGGCGAGCGACACCCTCGCGCTCGGCTGCTACCGCGCGCTGCGGGACGCGGGGCTCAGCCCGGGGCGTGACGTGGCGGTCGTCGGCTTCGACGACTCGCCCGCCGCCGGTCTCCTCTCGCCGAGCCTCAGCTCCGTCCGCCAGCCGCTGGACGAGGTCGGGCGGGCCTGCACCCGGATCCTCACGGCCCGTATCAAGGACCCCGACTCCGCACCGGAGCGCGTGCTCCTGGCGCCCG
>NZ_JAAPBF010000258.1 GCF_022695985.1 Streptomyces sp. NP-1717
TCTTCCTGATCGCGGTCACCCAACTGCCTTTCGTGGCAACGCTGTTCATCTCGCTGTTCGACTGGAACTCGCTCAACCCGGACGCCCGCAGCTTCTCCGGACTGTCCAACTACGGCTCCGTGTTCACCGACGCGGACCTGCGTGACTCGGTGTTCACGACGATGCTGCTCACGGCCACCGTCGTGATCGCCAGCGTGGTGCTCGGACTGCTGCTCGCGCTGCTGCTCGACCGCAAGTTCATGGGCCGGGGCTTCGTCCGTACGCTGCTCATCACGCCGTTCCTGCTGGTACCCGTCTCGGCGGCGCTGCTGTGGAAGCACGTGCTCTACAACCCCGAGTACGGCCTGCTGAACGGCGGTTGGGCCTGGTTCACCGGACTGTTCGGTGTCGAGGACCCGTCGCAGCCCGACTGGATCTCGGACATGCCGCTGCTCGCCGTCGAGGCGTCCCTCGTCTGGCAGTGGACGCCGTTCATGATGCTCATCCTGCTGGCCGGGCTCCAGAGCCGGCCGCTGGACATGATGGAGGCAGCGCGCCTGGACGGCGCGAACGCCTGGCAGATGTTCGCCTTCCTGACCCTGCCGCATCTGCGCCGCTATCTCGAACTCGGCGTCCTGCTCGGCTCGATCTACATCGTGCAGAACTTCGACGCCGTGTTCACCATCACCGCGGGCGGACTCGGCACCGCCAACCTCCCGTACACCATCTACCAGACCTTCTACCAGGCTCACGAGTACGGACTGGCCTCCGCGGCAGGCGTGGTCGTCGTGATCGGCACCATCGTGATCGCGACCTTCGCCCTGCGCGTCGTCTCGTCCCTCTTCAGTGAGGAGGCGAGGCGCGCATGAGCACACTCTCCGCACCGAAGACCGCCGGCGCCCCCGGCAAGGCGTCCACCTCCGCCCAGCGGCAGGACAAGTACGGCCCCGCGGCCCGGCGCGCCAAGCGGCGCTCCACCGCGCTGGGTCTGCTGGCCTGGGTGATCGGCGTCGTCTTCTGCTTCCCCGCGCTGTGGATGCTGCTGACGTCCCTGCACTCGGAGTCGGACGCGGCGACCAACCCGCCGTCCCTCACCGCTCCGCTGACCTTCGACAACTTCAGCGCGTTCTTCGGCGCCGAGGGCGGGGCGAGCCCCTGGCCGCCGCTCATCAACTCGGTGACGGCGTCCGTGTTCTCCACCCTGTTCGTCCTCGTGCTGGCACTGCCGGCGGCGTACGCGCTGTCCATCAAGCCCGTCCGCAAATGGACGGACGTGATGTTCTTCTTCCTCTCCACGAAGATGCTGCCGGTGGTCGCCGGACTGCTGCCGGTCTATCTCTTCGCCAAGAACGTGGGGATGCTGGACAACATCTGGCTGCTCGTCATCCTCTACACCTCGATGAACCTGCCGATCGCGGTCTGGATGATGCAGTCCTTCCTCGCGGACGTGCCGGTCTCCATCATCGAGGCCGCGCAGGTGGACGGCGCCCGGCTGCCCACCGTCCTGATGCGGGTCGTGGCGCCCGTCGCCGCCCCCGGTATCGCGGCGACGGCGCTGATCTGCTTCATCTTCAGCTGGAACGAACTGCTCTTCGCCCGGGTCCTGACCGGCGTGACAGCTCAGACAGCGCCCGTCTTCCTGACCGGATTCGTCACCAGCCAGGGCCTCTTCCTCGCCCAGCTGTGCGCCGCGTCCGTCGTCGTGTCCCTGCCGGTGCTCGCCGCCGGTTTCGCCGCCCAGGACAAGCTCGTCCAGGGCCTTTCTCTTGGAGCCGTCAAATGAGGGCAGCGATCGTCGAAGGTGTCGGCAAGGTGTCCGTCACCACGGTCCCCGATCCGACCCCGGGCCCGCGCGACGTCGTCGTGTCCGTCGCTGCCTGCGGCATCTGTGGCACCGATCTGCACATCCTGCAGGGCGAGTTCGCGCCGACCCTGCCGATCCTGCCCGGTCACGAGTTCGCCGGTGAGGTCGTGGGCCTGGGCGCCGAGGTCACGGAGCTGGCGGTGGGCGACAAGGTCGCCGTCGACCCGTCCCTGTACTGCCACGAGTGCCGCTACTGCCGGGCAGGCCGGGGCAACCTCTGTGACCGGTGGAACGCGATCGGGGTCAGTGTCCCCGGCGGCGCCGCCGAGTTCGCCGTGGCGCCCGTGGCCAACTGCGTCAAACTCCCCGACCATGTGGACGTACGGGACGCCGCGCTCATCGAGCCGCTGTCGTGCGCCGTACGCGGCTACGACGTGCTGAGCAGCACGCTCGGTGCCGAGGTGCTGATCTACGGCTCGGGCACGATGGGCCTGATGATGCTGGAGCTGGCCAAGCGCACCGGCGCGGCGGGCGTCGACATGCTGGACGTCAACCCCGAGCGGCTGGCCACCGCGTCCAAGCTCGGCTGTTCACGGGCGGCCGCCTCGGCGGAGGAGTTCGAGCGGCCCGGCGGCTGGGACGTGGTCATCGACGCGACCGGCAACGCGGGCGCGATCCAGGACGGCCTGGGCCGGGTCGCCAAGGGCGGAACGTTCCTTCAGTTCGGTGTCTCGGACTACGCGACGACGGCGGTCATCGAGCCGTACAAGATCTACAACCAGGAGATCACCATCACCGGCTCGATGGCGGTGCTGCACAGCTACGAGCGGGCCGCCGCGCTGTTCGCCACCGGGGTCCTGGACCCCGCGGTGTTCATCAGCGACCGGCTGCCGCTGGAGCAGTACCCGGACGCCATCGAGAAGTTCAAGGCGGGTCAGGGCCGCAAGATCGTGGTGGAGCCGTGACCGAAGCGCCCGGCGCGGCACCGGGCCCCGACCCGGGCTCCGGCGCCGTCCTGGTGATGGGCGAGGCGCTCATCGACCTGGTACCGGCGGCCGGCGACGCGGAGGCGCACCGGGCCCAGCCCGGCGGCGCACCCGCGAACGTGGCCACCGGACTGGCCCAGCTCTCCACGCCGAGCTGGTTCGCCGGCGCCCTCGGAAACGACGGGTTCGCCCGGTCGATCGAGCGGCGGCTGGTCTCGGCGGGAGTCGAGCTCGGCCTCTGCGCACGGCCGGACCTCCCCACGGCGCTGGCCGTCGCGGACCCCGGCCCCGAGGGCACCGGCTACCACTTCCACCTCCAGCACACGGCCACCTTCCAACTGCCCGAACGTACGGACGTGGAGCGCTTCGCCGCCGTGTATGTGGGCGGCCTCGCGGCCGTCGTCGAACCCGCGGCCTCGGCCGTGGTGACGACGGCGCGCGCGGCGGCGGCCGGCGGCCCGCTGCTGGTGGTGGACCCGAACGTGCGCGAGGACCGCACGCTCGACGCGGTGGGCGCAGCGGTGAAGCTGCGCGAACTGTGCGAGCTGGGCCAGGTCGTCAAGGCAAGCGACGAGGACCTGGCGCGCCTGTGGCCGGACTCGACGCCCGACGAGACGTGCCGCCGGCTCGCCGCCGGCGGCCGGCTGGTCGTCCTGACCAGGGGATCGCGGGGCAGTACGGCCTACACCGGTTCCGCCGAACCGGTGTCCGTGCCCGCCGTGCCGGTCGAGGTGGTCAACACGATCGGCGCGGGTGACGCCTTCATGGCGGCGATGATCACCTGGATGGTCTCGGGCGGCGTCCACCCGGCCGCGGGCGCACGGGAGTTCACCCGCGCGCGGGCGACGGACATGCTGGGCTTCGCCTCGCGGGTGGCGGCCTCGGTGGTCGCCCAGGCGGGCACGGAGCCGTCGCTCCCGGAGGCACGCGTCTGACGCACCCTCAACTCAATGCTCAACTCCCGTCCCCGGCAGCGGTGTCGACCGCCGCCGGGGACGGGCGCGTACGGACCCGGTGTGTCCCGCGGCTCAGGCGGCCTTGTGCCTCCGGGCCGCCGACTCGCGGATGATCTCGGCGTACCGGTGCCCGCTGGACTTGATCGTCCTGCGCTGCGACGCGTAGTCGACATGGACGAGGCCGAACCGCTTGTCGTAGCCGTACGCCCACTCGAAGTTGTCCAGCAGCGACCACGCGAAGTATCCGGCGAGCGGCACCCCCTTGCGTACGGCACGCGCGCACGCCGCCAGGTGCTCCTCCAGATAGCGGGTGCGCTCCGGGTCGTCGACCGTGCCGTCGTCCCGCAGGACGTCCGGGTAGGCGGAGCCGTTCTCGGTGACGTACACGCGCTGCGCGCCGTACTCGTCCGTCAGCCGCACCAGCAGCTCCTCCAGGCCGTCCGCGTGCACCTCCCAGTCCATGGCGGTGTGGCGCACACCCGGCAGATAGACCTGCTTGGCGTACGGCGGGGGCCCGGCCGGGTCGTCGGCGACGACCTGGCGGAAGTAGTAGTTCAGCCCCAGCCAGTCCAGCGGCGCGGCGATGGTCTCCAGATCGCCGGGGCGCTCGGGCAGCTCCACCCCGTACAGGTCGAGCATGTCCTGCGGGTAGCCGCGCCCGTGGACCGGGTCCAGCCACCAGCGGTTGATGTGGCCGTCGGCCCGTACGGCGGCCGCCCGGTCCGCCTCGCGGTCGGTGGCAGCCTCGATCGGGCTGAGGTTGTTGACGATGCCGACCCGCGCGTCGGGGGACGCCGCGCGGATGGCCTGGACGGCGAGACCGTGACCGAGGTGCAGATGGTACGAGGCGCGCACCGCGGCCCCGATGTCGGTGAGCCCCGGCGCCATCTTCCCCTCCAGATGGCCGATCCACGCCGAGCACAGCGGCTCGTTGAGGGTCGCCCAGTCCTTGACCCGGTCGCCCAGGCGCTCGGCGACGACGGAGGCGTAGGCGGCGAAGTGCTCGGCCGTCTCGCGGGCCGGCCAGCCGCCGCGGTCCTGGAGCGCCTGTGGGAGGTCCCAGTGGTAGAGCGTGGCGAAGGGGGTGATGCCCGCCTCCAGCAGGCTGTCCACCAGCCGGTCGTAGAAGCCGATCCCGGCCTCGTTCACGGGCCCGTCGCCGCCGGGCACGACGCGCGGCCAGGCGAGCGAGAAGCGGTACGAGCCGACGCCGAGCCGCTTCATCAGGCCGATGTCCTCGGGCACCCGGTGGTAGTGGTCGCAGGCGATGTCCCCGGTGTCGCCGTTGTCGACCTTGCCGGGGGTGTGGGAGAAGGTGTCCCAGATCGAGGGCGAGCGGCCGTCCTCGGCGACGGCGCCCTCGATCTGGTACGCGGCGGTGGCGACGCCCCAGAGGAAATCGTGGGGGAGGGCGTTGAGGTCGTTCACTGACTGCCTTTCCGCAGAGGCCACTTGAGGAGCCGGTTGACGATGGATCACCTGACGATGCGTCACTTGACCGCTCCCGCCGTCAGACCGGCGACGAGATAGCGCTGGAGAAGCAGGAACCCGGCGACGACGGGCACGCTCACGACGAGCGACGCCGCCATGATCTGGTTCCAGTACACGTCGTTCTGGGTGGCGTAGCCCTGGAGGCCGACGGCGAGTGTGCGGGTCTCGTCGTTCGTCATCACCGACGCGAAGAGCACCTCTCCCCAGGCCGTCATGAACGCGTAGACCGACACGGCCACGATGCCGGGGATCGCGGCCGGTACGACCACCCGGAACAGGGCGCCGAACGGACCGCAGCCGTCCACCATCGCCGCCTCGTCCAGATCCCTCGGGATGGAGTCGAAGTACCCGATCAGCATCCAGATGGAGAAGGGCAGCGAGAAGGTCAGATAGGTGAGGATGAGCCCGCCCCGTGACCCGTACAGGGCGACGCCCGTGCTGTTGCCTATGTTGACGAAGATCAGGAACAGCGGGAGCAGGAAGAGGATCCCCGGGAACATCTGCGTGGAGAGCACCGTGACGGTGAAGACGCGCTTGCCCCTGAACCGGTAGCGGCTCACGGCGTACGCGGAGAACACCGCGATCGTCACCGACAGCACCGTCGCCGCGCCCGCCACGATCAGCGAGTTCACGAAGTAGTGCGCGAGCGGGACGGTGTCCCAGATGTCGAAGTACGGGCGGACGGTGATCTCGGACGGGATCCACTGGAACTTGCCCGTCACGTCCTCCAGCGGCTTCAGCGAACTGCTGACCATCACATAGACGGGCAGCAGGGCGAAGGCCGTGAGGAACGCCAGGATGATCCGGCGGGTCCAGAGGAAGGACGCCGGGGGAGCGAGGGGAGAGCCGGCCTTGCCGGCCAGGGCCTTAGACGGCACCGGAACCCTTCCTTCCGCGCGAGGTGGCCACCAGGTAGACCGCCGTCACCAGCAGCAGGAAGAGCAGCAGCAGGACGGACATCGCGGAGCCCGTACCGAAGTTCCAGGTGACGAACGACGACTGGTAGATATGGATCGAGATCAGATTGGCCGCCTCGGGCGCCGAGTCGCCGAACAGCACGTACGGCGTGTTGAAGTCGTTGAACGTCCACAGGAACAGCACCAGCACCAGCACCTGGTTGACCGGCCGCAGCGACGGCAGTGTGATCTTGCGGATCTGCTGCCAGATGCCCGCGCCGTCGATGGACGCCGCCTCGTACAGCTCGCGCGGGATGTTCTGGAGCCCGGCCATCAGCATGAGGAAGGCGAACGGCCAGGACTTCCAGACCGCGACGACGACCAGCGCGACGAAGCTGTTGTCGCCGATCAGCCAGAAGGACGGCTCGTCGGTGAGGCCGAGCTGGTCGTGCAGGACGTGGTTGATGATGCCGTTGTCGCGCTGGAACATGAACGCCCAGGTGATGACGGCGGCGTACACCGGCAGCGCGTACGGCGTGAGGAAGACGGCCCGCAGCAGGCCCCGGCCGCGGAAGTTCTCCTGGAGCATGATCGCCGCGGCCGTGCCGAACAGCCAGGACAGGCCGACCGTGATGACCGTGAAGGCACAGGTGACGTAGAAGGAGTGGAGCAGCGCCTCACCGAGCGGGGCGTCGAAGTCGACGACGATCTTGTAGTTGTCGAACGCCCGCCACGGGGCCTTGTCCCAGTTGTTGATGTAGAACTGCGTCAGTTCGCGGAAGCTCATGACGATCCCGATCACCATCGGGACGATGTGCACGAGCAGTTCGAGCAGAACGGCGGGGAGCAGCAGCAGATAGGGCAGCCCGCCGTGGCGGATCCGGTCGGGGAGGCGCGGCAGACGCCGCCGCGCACCCCCCTCGCCCCGGTCCGCACCGCTGCCCGTCTTGCGTACGGGGGGAGTCACGGTGGACGTCATGGGCGGTGCCTCACTGCTGCATCTGCTGCTGGGCCTTGTCCAGCCGCTTCTTGACGGACTCGGTCGTCACGGGGGTCCCTGAGGCGGCGTCCGCCCACAGCTCCTTGACCGCCGTCCCGACGGCGGTCTCGAACTGCGACTCCTCGGGCACCTGGGGGAGCGGCGCGGCGCTGCCCGCGAGGGTGTCGCGCAGGACCTTCAGGTCGGGCGCGGCGAACGCCGGGTCGGCCTGGGCGGCGGCGACCGGCGGGATCGACCCGTAGGTCTTGTTGAGGAGCTTCTGCTCGGCGTCGCTGGTCATGAACTTGACGAACTTCTTGGCGCCGTCGACGTTCTTGGTGTTCTTGAAGACGGCGATGTTGATACCGGCGACCATGGAGTTCACCTGCTTGTCGGCGCCGGGCGCGCCGGACGGCACGGGCACCGGCGCCGCGCCCCAGTCCTCGGGCTTCATGCCCTGGGAGGCGAACGTCGAGGCCGCGGCCTGCCACAGCACCATCGCCGTCCTGCCCTTGGCGAAGTCGGTGAGCGACTGGTTCTGGGCGTACTCCGCGTTGCCCGGAGCGATGATCTTGTCCTTGGCCATGAAGTCGACGTACTGCTTCACGGCCGCCACATTGCCGTCGGTGGTGAAGGTCGGCTTGCCCGAGGCGTCGAAGAAGTCGGCGCCGTGCTGCTGGCCGAGCGCGAAGACCTGGTGGATGTTGTTCGAGAGGTTGCCGCCCTCGGCACCCAGCGCCCACTTGCCGTCCTTGGACAGCTTCTTGCCGTCGGCGACCAACTCGTCCCAGGTGGCGGGCGGTCCGTCGATACCGGCGTCCGCGAACATCTGCTTGTTGTAGTAGAGCGCGTACGCGAGCGAGTACAGGGGTACGGCCGCCGGCGGCCGGCCCTCGGCGCCGGCGGAGGCGACCGCCGAGTCGACGAACCGGTCCCGGCCGCCTATCGCCTCGAAGTTCTTGTCGTCCCACGGCAGCAGCGCGCCGGTCGCCTGGAGGGATGCCGACCAGGTGTTGCCGATGTTCAGGACGTCGGGGCCCTGCCCGGACGTGGTGGCGGCCAGGATCCGGGTGAGCAGATCGGACCACGGCACCACTTCGAGCTTGACCTTGATCCCCGTCTCCTTCTCGAACTTCTTCAGCTCGGGAGTGAGGATCTTCTTGTCGGCCTCGATGTTGGGGCCCTGGTTGGACGCCCAGTAGGTGAGCGTCTTCGGTGAGTCGTTGCTGCCGCCCTCGTCGGTGGACGTTCCGCCGCCGCATCCGGTGACGGTGGCGGCGAGGGCGGTGGTGAGGGTGATGACTGCGGCGGCTCTGATTCGGCGCATGGGACTGCCCCTTTCCGGGGTGGCCGCGTTCGAGAGTCGAACGCAGCCTCACGGCTTAATTTATGTCGTGATTTAAGAGGTGAGGGAAGGTCGCGTCAAGGTCTGGGGCCGGGGTATGTTGCCTGCTGGGAAGGAGCACCATGGCCGAACGGGACAGAAGAACAGTGCGTGACCTGCGCAGGGGCAACCGGGCGAGGGTGTTGCAACGGTTGTATTTCGACGGGCCCCTGAGCCGTCAGGAGCTCGGCCCCGCGACCGGACTGAGTTCAGGTTCCATCAGCAACGTCGTCACCGAACTCGCTGCGGAACGCCTCCTGGAGGAGGCCGGCGTGGTCGACTCCGACGGCGGCAGGCCGCGCACACTGCTGCGCGTGGCTCCCGGCGGCGCGCTCCTCATCGGCATCGACATCGGGGAGACCCGCGTCCGTGTCGAACTCTTCGACCTGTCCCTGACCGAACTCGCCCGCACCGAGAGGCTGCTGGCCCAGCACGGCCACGACGTCGAGCGCATCGTCGCGCACGTGCGCACCGGCGTCGCCCATGTCCTGCGGGACGCCGGGGCCGACCCGCGCGAACTCCTCGGCATCGGTATCGGCGTGCCCGGCATCATCGAACGCGACGGTCCCGAAGGCGCGGTCGTCCACGGCCAGACCATGGGCTGGAGCGCCGTGCCCTTCGAGAAGCTGCTGCGTGCCGCCGTCGACATACCCGCCGAGGTCCCGCTCTTCATCGACAACGGCGCCAAGACGCTTGGCCAGGCGGAGATGTGGTTCGGCGGCGGGCGGGGCGCCGGTACCGCCGCGATCGCGCTCATCGGCTCCGGGGTCGGCGCCAGCGTGATCCACGGCGGTGAAGGCGGCTCGCTGGACGAGAACCAGCGGAGCAGCGCGCTCGAATGGGGCCACACCACCGTGCAGATGCGCGGACGGCGCTGCCGCTGCGGGTCCATCGGCTGTCTGGAGGCGTACGCGGGCGCGGAGGCGATGCGCGAACGCTGGCAGGAGGCCGGGGGGCCGCTGCCGGCCGACGCGGACGACGAGACGGCCCTCGCGGCCCTGCTGGCCGCGGCCTTTCCGCCGCCGGGCGGGGCGGCGCCGGACCCCGTCGCGGTGGCGCTGCTCGACGAGACCGCCGAGTGCCTCGGGGCCGCGGTCGCCGACCTGATCAACCTGTTCCTGCCGGAACGGGTGCTCCTCGGTGGGTGGGCGGGCCTCCTGATCGGCCCGCACCTGCTGCCGGACATCC
>NZ_JAAPBF010000259.1 GCF_022695985.1 Streptomyces sp. NP-1717
AATCGCTGGTCCTGCGGCTGGGCACGACGGAGCGGCCGTCCCCCGACGGGTCGGGTCCGCTGCCCTCGGTGCCCGTGACGGTGAGCCTGCGCGAGGCCGGTTCGCTCGGTCTCGCGGGCCCCCGCGAGCGGCTGACCGGTCTCGCCAGGTCTGCCGTGGCGCAGCTCGCCGCCCTGCACTCCCCCGCCGATCTGGAGATCGTGCTGATCAGCGCCGACCGGACGAGAGGCCTGGAGCAGCGCAAGCGGGAGTGGGGCTGGCTCGGCTGGCTGCCGCACGCACGGCCGGCCCACGGCCAGGACTGCCGGCTGCTCCTCGCCTACGACCGGGATCAGGCCGCAGCCCGGCTGGGCGAGCTGACACGCCGGCTGGACGACGGGCCGCTCGGCGCGGCGTGGGCGTCGGCCGACAGCGGGTCCGTGGCCGACGCGGCCGCGCGGTACGAGGGGACGTCCACGCTGGTGGTCGTGGACGGCGACCCCGGCTCGGCGGCCCTGCGCGAGACCACGGCGCGGCTGGCCGGTGCGGGCTCCGTGGCCGGTGTCCATGTGATCTGTCTGGCCGAGACGCCCGCGGCGTCCCCCGTCTCCCCGCTGGCGGCGACCTACGAGACGGCGTGCGCGGCCTCGACGGCCTTCCGGGAGTGCGGGGCGGTGGCCTTGCTGAGCGGCGACGTGGCGACGGCGCTGCGGCTGGTGCGTACGGCGGTGGGCCGGCCCGCCGGGAGCGGCACGGTCGCGACGGTGGACGCGGTGTCCCCCGCGTGGGCCGACCGTTTCGGCCGGGCGCTGGCCCCGCTCCGTACGGAGGCGGGCGGTTCCGCCGCCGGGCGGCGCAGACAGGCGGCGGCGCTGCCCCGTACGGCGCGGCTGCTGGACGAGCTGGGGCTGGCGCGGGCGACCCCGGCGTCCCTGCTGGCGCGCTGGGCATCGGCGGCGGGCAGCACCACGGTCCTGGGCACGGGGCCGCACGGCCCGGTGACGGTGGATCTGGTGGAGGAGGGCCCGCACCTGCTGATCGAGGGGCCGGCGGGCAGCGGCCGTACGGAGCTGCTGCGGGCCGTCGCGGCCTCCCTGGCCGCCGGTGGCCGCCCGGACAGGCTGGGCCTGCTCCTGGTGGACGGCGCGGGCGGTGAGCGCGGCGAGGGGCTGGTGGCCTGTACGGAGCTGCCACACGTGACCGAGCACCTGGTGGCGTCGGACCCGGTCCGGATGCGGGAGTTCGCGCAGGCGCTGGGGGCGGAGCTGAAGCGGCGCGCCGAGGTGCTGGGGCGGCTGGACTTCGCCGAGTGGCACAACAGACGTGAGGTGGCCGAGCGGATGGTGGGCCAGCGCGCGCCGAGCCCCGCCGAGCAGCGCGGTGCGCGGCGTGAGCGCGCCGAGCGGCAGGACGGCGCGCGGCCGGCCGCCGGGACGGGTACACCGGCCGCCCGGCCCGGCGAGGCCGAGCAGCCGCCCGGCGCCGGCCCCGGCGAGACGGACGGCGGCACCCTGAGGCTGCGGCCGACCGCGTCCCGTACCCGCGGCGAACCCGGACCCGGCCCCGTCCTCCCGCGGCTCATCGTCCTCGTCGACGACTACGACGCCCTGGTCGCGCCCGCGCTGGGCAGTCCGGGCCGCCCGACGGCCGGTTCGGTCGTACGGGCGCTGGAGGCGGTGGCGCGCGACGGCGAGCGCCTGGGCGTCCATCTGGTCGCGACGTCCGCCCGTCCCGAGCGGACCTCGGAGACGGAGCTGGCCGGCCGGACCCGGCTGCGGGTGGTGCTGGACACACCGCCGGTGTCGCCCGGCCCGGACGACCCGCTGCCGGGGCGCGGCAGGCTCGGGCATCCGGACGGCCGGGTGACGCCGTTCCAGGGCGGCCGGGTGACCGGCCGGATCCCCCGTACGGCGACGCTGCGGCCGACGGTCGTCCCCCTGGAGTGGGAGCGCATGGGCGATCCGCCGGCGCGTCGGCCGGTGCGCGAGCTGGGCAACGGACCGACGGATCTGGCGCTGCTCGCAAGTGCCCTGGAAAGAGCGGCCCGTTCGGTCTCGGCGGTGCCCGTGGGACCGCTGGGGCCGGTCTGACGGAGCCGGACGACG
This sequence comes from Streptomyces sp. NP-1717, assembly GCF_022695985.1. GTDB lineage: Bacteria > Actinomycetota > Actinomycetes > Streptomycetales > Streptomycetaceae > Streptomyces. The sequence continues at coordinate 2,085 of NZ_JAAPBF010000259.1, forward strand.
GGGTGGTCGCCGGGCCCGCCGACCGCTGGCCGAAAGCGGACATCCTGAGGTCGGAGCGCTTTTTGGTCCAGACCTCGGCACCTCGCCGTGCCTTCACATCTCTGAAAAACCCGCTACGTCCGTAAACGACGTCACGAGCCCATCACGATCTTCGAATTGAAGCCCAGGACAGTATTGCGGCCTGCGGTCACGGCGCGTAGGACTTACCGCACGGGACATGGACGGCGTCGTCGACTCGCTCGGGGCGCCGGTCCGCATGCGTAAACATGCGTCAAGATCCGCACGCGCACTGGAGAGACGGGGCAGTCATGCGTACAACTCTTAACGGCCGCAAGGCTTTTGGAGCACGCTCAGCGGCATGGGGTACACAGAGAGCGGCGGTGGCGGCCGCAGTCGTCGGCGCCGTGGTGCTCTCCGGCTGCGGCGGCGGTTCCGACGACAAGGGTGACGACGGGGCCGAGAGCAAGAAGCCCGCCTCGACGGTCGAGCTGCCCAAGCTGGACGGCGAGAAGATCGAAGTGGCCGCGGTGTGGACCGGGGCCGAGCAGGAGAACTTCACCAAGGTCCTCGACGAGTTCGAGAAGCGCACCGGGGCGACCGTCACCTTCGTCCCCGCGCAGGACCCGATCGTCAACTTCCTCGGCACGAAGATCGCCGGTGGCAGCCCGCCCGACGTGGCGATGCTCCCGCAGGTCGGCGCCATCACCCAGGCCGTCGAGAAGAAGTGGGCCAAGCCCGTGGGCGCCGAGGCGAAGGCGCAGCTGGCGAAGAACTACAGCAAGGGCTGGCAGGACCTCGGCGCCGTCGACGGCGAGCAGTACGGTGTCTACTACAAGGCCGCCAACAAGTCGCTGGTCTGGTACAACAACACGGCCTTCGAGAACGCGGGCGCGGCCGAGCCGAAGACCTGGAAGGAGTTCCTGACGACCGCGGAGACGATCTCGGCGTCGGGCGTCACCCCGGTCTCGGTCGGCGGCGCCGACGGCTGGACGCTCACCGACTGGTTCGAGAACGTCTACCTGTCGCAGGCCGGTCCGGAGAAGTACGACCAGCTGGCCAAGCACGAGATCAAGTGGACCGACCCGTCGGTGGCCACCGCGCTGACGACGCTCGCCGAGCTGTGGGGCAAGCCCGCCCTGGTCGCCGGTGGTGCCAACGGCGCGCTCCAGACCGAGTTCCCCGCCTCCGTGACCCAGACGTTCACCGGTGGTGACGCGCCGAAGGCCGGCATGGTCTTCGCCGCGGACTTCGCCGGCGTCAACGTCACCGAGGCCGGCGCCAAGGTCGGTACGGACGCGAAGGTCTTCCCCTTCCCGGCCGTGGGCAGCGACTCCCCGGTGGTGACCGGTGGTGACGCGGCCGTGGCGCTCACGGACAGCAAGGGCGCGCAGGCGCTGCTGACCTTCCTGGCCTCCACGGACGCCGCGGAGATCCAGGCGAAGCTCGGCGGCTTCATCTCGCCGAACAAGGGCCTGGACGGCAAGGCGTACCCGAACGACGTGCAGCGTGACATCGCCAAGGCGCTCATCGACGCCGGTGACGACTTCCGCTTCGACATGTCGGACCAGATGCCGCAGTCGTTCGGCGGTACGCCCGGCAAGGGCGAGTGGAAGGCCCTCCAGGACTTCCTGAAGAACCCGAAGGACGTCAAGGGCGCCCAGCAGCAGCTGGAGTCGGACGCCGCCAAGGCATTCAAGAGCTGACGCGGTGAAGTCGGCGACAACAGGGGGCACCGGCACTTCGGTGCCGGGGCCCCCGCCCCCTGCCAAGGGGAAGCGCAAGAGCGTGACAGGCACACGTAAAGGCTTCGCGGTGGCGTTCCTGCTGCCCGCGCTGGTGCTGCTGGGCGCGCTCGTGGTCTACCCGATCGGGTTCTCCGTCTACAGGTCGTTCTTCGACCAGTCCGGCGACGCTTTCGCGGGCTTCGACAACTATGTGGAGATATTCACCGAGGACACCATCCGGACCGCGATCAAGAACAACTTGATCTGGGTGATCGTGGCACCGACGGTCGCCACCGCCCTCGGTCTGATCTTCGCCGTACTCACCGAACGGGTGCGCTGGGGAACGGCGTTCAAGCTGATCGTCTTCATGCCGATGGCGATCTCGATGCTCGCGTCGGGCATCATCTTCCGGCTGGTGTACGAGCAGGCCCCGGAGCGCGGCATCGCCAACGCCGTCGCCGTGGGCGTGCACGACACCTTCAACGAGTCGGCCGGTTATCCGAAGGCCCGCCCCCTGCCGGTGCATCCGCTGAAGGCGGGCGAGGCCAAGGGTTCGTTCGTCACCAAGACGCCGGTCACGGCCGGCACCCCGGTGCTGATCCCGCTGGTCGGCGTGCCCGCGGGCAAAATGCCGTCGGACGCCGAGCCGGCCGAGGCGGCCGCGAGCGGTGGCGGCGAGATCACCGGCACCGCCTGGCTGGACTTCACCAAGGGCGGCGGCGGCAAGCCCAACGTCGTCGACTCCAAGGAACTCGGCCTGCCCGGTCTCAAGATCGAGGCGGTCAAGGACGGCAAGGTCGTCGCGTCCGCCAGCGCCGCCTCCGACGGTACGTTCACCCTGCCGGCATCGGCCGACGGAGCCGTACTCCAGCTCCCCGAGAGCAACTTCAGGGAGCCGTACAACGGCGTGGACTGGCTCGGCCCGAACCTCGTCACCCCCGCGATCATCGGCAGCTACCTGTGGATGTGGGCGGGCTTCGCGATGGTGCTGATCGGTGCGGGTCTGGCGAGCATGCCGCGTGAACTCCTGGAGGCCGCACGGGTCGACGGCGCGAACGAGTGGCAGGTGTTCCGCCGGATCACCGTGCCGCTGCTCGCGCCGGTCCTGGCCGTCGTGATGGTCACCCTGATGATCAATGTGCTGAAGATCTTCGACCTGGTCCTGATCATCGCGCCAGGCTCCTCCCAGGACGACGCGAACGTGCTGGCGCTCCAGCTCTACCGCTCGTCGTTCGGCACGGACGCCAACGTCGGCGTGGGCAGCGCGATCGCCGTATTCCTCCTGCTGCTCGTGATCCCGGTGATGCTCTTCAACATTCGCCGGATACGAGAGGAGAACCGCCGATGACTACCACCGACACACCGGTCAAGGCGGAGCGGTCGCTGCCCGCCGACACGACGGGCAAGCCGAAGCCGTCCCTGGCGGCCCGGATCGCCGAGAAGGCCGGCAGCGGGGCCGTCCAGGTCTTCCTCATCCTGGTCGCCCTGTTCTGGATGATGCCGACGATCGGTCTGCTGATCTCCTCGCTGCGCGGCTCGTCGGACATCGCGGCGAGCGGCTGGTGGGAGGTCTTCACGAAGCCGGCGCAGCTCACCACCGAGAACTACTCGGAGCTGCTGTCCAACGACATCATCACCAACTCCCTCTGGTCCACGGTGATGATCACGGTCCCGTCGACCGTGCTGGTCGTGGTGATCGGCGCGCTCGCGGGTTACGCCTTCGCGTGGATGGACTTCCCGGGCCGCGACTGGTGGTTCATGCTGGTCGTGGGCCTGCTGGTGGTCCCGGTCCAGGTCGCGCTCATCCCCGTCTCCGAACTCTTCGGCGAGATCGGGATCTTCGAGACGACCTTCGGCGTGGTGATGTTCCACGTCGCCTTCGGACTCCCCTTCGCGATCTTCCTGCTGCGCAACTTCTTCGCGCAGATCCCGCGCGAACTCCTGGAGGCGGCGCGCCTCGACGGCGCGGGCGAGATCCGGCTCTTCGCCCGTGTCGTGATGCCGCTCGGCGGTCCGGCGATCGCCTCGCTCGGCATCTTCCAGTTCCTCTGGGTCTGGAACGACATGCTGGTGGCCCTGATCTTCGCGGACTCCGAGTCCCCGCCGATCACGGTCGCCCTGCAGCAGCAGGTGAGGCAGTTCGGCAACAACATCGACGTGCTGGCGCCCGGCGCCTTCCTGTCGATGATCATCCCGCTGGCCGTCTTCTTCCTGTTCCAGCGGCAGTTCGTCACGGGCGTCATGGCCGGGGCGGTCAAGTAGGGCCACCTCGGGCACCCGTTCGAGGGAGAAGTACGCCAAAAGGGGCGGGCCGGTTCAACTACCGGTCCGCCCGGCGTATTTGTCCCCCGTATGCCACGTCTGGCGTAACCAGGTCACTCCATCGGCCGTTCCCGAGCCATGGCCCGGTTCAGCATCATCGTCCCCGCGTACAAGGTCCAGGCATACCTGCAGGAGTGTCTGCGGTCGGTGCTCGGCCAGACGTACGAGGACTTCGAACTCATCGCCGTGGACGACGGATCACCCGACGCCTGCGGGACGATCATCGACGAAGTCGCGGCCGCCGACCCGCGTGTCGTCGCCGTGCACCTCCCGGAGAACGAGGGCCTCGGCCCCGCCCGCAACGCCGGCATCGCCCGAGCCACCGGTGACTACCTGATCTTCCTCGACGGCGACGACACCCTCACCCCGGGCGCGCTCCAGACGATCGCCGACCGGCTCAAGGAGACGGACGGCCCCGACGTCCTCGTCTACGACTACGCCCGTACGTACTGGTCGGGCGAGGTCGTCCGCAACATCCTCTCCGACCTGCTCGACGAGTCCGGCCCCGCGCCCTTCCGGCTGATCGACAGGCCGGGCCTGCTGAGGGTGCTGATGGTCGTCTGGAACAAGGCCTACCGCCGCGAGTACATCGCCCGGCAGGGATTCGCCTTCCCGCCCGGCTACTACGAGGACACGCCCTGGACCTTCCCCGCGCTGATGGCCGCCGAGTCGATCGCGACGCTCGACCGCGTCTGCGTGCACTACCGGCAGCGGCGACAGGGGAACATCCTGTCCACCACCAGCCGCAAGCACTTCGACATCTTCGACCAGTACGACCGGGTCTTCGCGTTCATCGACTCACGGCCCGGCCTGGACGACTGGCGCCCCGTGCTGTTCCGGCGGATGCTCGACCACTTCTCCAAGCTCGTCGCCGTACGGGGGCGGCTGCCGCGCCACAGCCGCCCCGAGTTCTTCCGCCGGGCCCGCGCCCACCACCGCAGGCACCGCACCCCCGGCTCCGCGCCGCTGCTGCGGGCCCGGCTGCGTCACACGCTGCTGCGGTTCGGCGCCCACCGCACGTACCGCGCCCTGTGGACGGCACAGCGCGTGCGGATGGGCGCCCGGCAGGTCGCCACGGCCCTGGGCCGGGCCGTGCGCACGGGGACGCTGCACCTGCACTACCGGATGCAACGGTGCCTGCCGGTGCGGGAGAACAGGGCGGTCTTCGCCGCGTACGACGGCCGGGGCTACGCCTGCAACCCGGCGGCCATCGAGGAGAAGGTGCGCGAACTCGCCCCGCACATCGGCACGTCGTGGATCGGCCGCGCCGAGTACCACCACACCGTGCCCACCGGCACCCGCAGGCTGCGCCCCGACAGCTTCGGCTACTGGACGGCGCTCGCCCGCGACAAGTACCTCGTGAACAACGTCAACTTCGACCGGCGCCTAGTCAAGCGCCCGCAGCAGATCCTCCTCCAGACGCACCACGGCACCCCGCTCAAGTCCATGGGCCTCGACCTCCAGGACCATCCGGCCGCCGCCCGCCGGACCGAGTTCGACCGGCTGCTGACGGGGGTCGACCAGTGGGACTTCTCCCTCTCGGCGAACCGTCACTCCACCCTCGTCTGGGAGAAGGCGTATCCGGCCGGTCACACGGCGCTCGAATACGGCTATCCCCGCAACGACGTGTTCCAGCACGCCACTTCGACCGACGTCGCCCGGCTGCGGGAGTCCCTGGGCATCCCCGAGGGCTTCACCGCCGTGCTGTACGCGCCCACGCAGCGCGACTACCGGCGCACCCCGTACGTCCCGCTGGACCTGGAGCGGCTCGCCCAGGCGCTCGGTCCGCGCTTCGTGGTGCTGACCCGCGCCCACCACACGTACGAGGCGCCGCTGCCGCACACGCCGCACCCGCGCATCATCGACGTCTCGGGGCACCACCGGGTCGAGTCGCTGTGCCTGGCCGCCGACGCGCTCGTCACCGACTACTCGTCGCTGATGTTCGACTACGTGAACCTGGACCGGCCCGTCGTCATCCACATCGACGACTGGGAGGCGTACGAGGCGGCCCGCGGCACCTACTTCGACGTCCGGGCCTTCCCGCCGGGCGCGGTGGCCCGGGACGAGGACGACCTGATCGACATCTTCACCACGGACCACTGGCGCGGCTCCCGCTCGGCGCAGCTCCGGGCGGCCTTCCGGGCGCGGTTCTGTCCGTACGACGACGGGCTGGCGGCCGAGCGCGTGGTGCGCCGGGTGTTCCTCGGCGAGACGACGGGCCTGCCGGAGCCGGTCCCGCTGGAGGACCGCACCCCGGCGCCCTCACCCCTGCTGCCCCAGCAACGGCACGGACGGAACTTGTCGGACGCGGGCCGCTGAGAACCGGCACCGGCCGGGCCGCGAAAGCGGCCCGGCCGGTGATCGGGAAGAAGGGCACTGGGGTGTGTCCGGAACTCGGCGCCGTCCGCCCGCGAGGCACCGGCTCGCGCCCGCCGTGGAGCGGCTGATGTCCCGTAGTGCGGTGCGTCGCGAGGCGCGGGACGGGCGTTGTGGAGGGACCGGCCGTACGTGGCCGGGTCCGAGGACGCGCCGAGTACACCCGGTGCGAGGCCGGCCCTCCGCCTTGCGACGCACCGCACCAGCCGTCCCCCTGCGGGCGGACGGCGCCATGTGTCGGACACGGCCTAGCGGTCCAGCAGTGCGAACAGTTCGTGCCAGCGGCGCAGGATCTCGTCCTGGGAGTACCGCTGGACGTTCTCCCGGGCCCGGTCCCCCAGGGTGTCCCGCAGCCGGCGGTTGCCCGTCAGGCGCAGCAGCCGGTCGGCCAGCGCGTCCGTGTCGCCCGGCGGCGCCAGCAGCCCGTCCTCGCCGTCCCTGACGATCTCCCTGACGCCCGGCGCGCAGTCGAACGCCGCGCACGGCACCCCGCTCGCCATGGCCTCCATGAGCGCCAGCGGGAAGCCTTCACCCCGCGAGGACTGGACGAAGACGGAGCACTCGGCCAGCGCGCCCGGTACGTCGTCCGTACGGCCCATCCAGTCGACCGACCCGTCCAGCCCGAGCGCCGTGCACCGCTCCTTCAGCGCCCCCTCGTCCTGGCCGGCGCCGTAGATCCGCAGACGCCAGCCGGGCCGCTCCCCGGTCACCGAGGCCCAGCTCTCCAGGAGCAGGTCGATGCCCTTCTGGTCGTCCAGCCTGCCGATGCTGGCGACGTTCTTCCCGGTGCGCGCGGAGGGCGTCTTCGGCAGCGAGCCCAGCGCGTTGGGCATGGCGCCGACGTTGTCGAAGCCCTCCGCGATCCAGGCGTCCGCGTCCTCCTGGGTGAGGGTGAGCCAGCGGTCGACGTGCGGATAGCTGTTCTTGATCCAGCGGAAGCGGTGGCACCGTCTGCTGTACTCGTACGACTCGTGGCTCATCCCGATCAGCCGCAGACCCGTGGTGTCGGCCTCCAGGACCCACTCCATCGGCCAGACCTGGGTGACGATCACCAGCGCGCCGGGCCCGGCCGCCCGGAAGATCTCCGAGAGACGGGCGACGGCCCGCCGCTTGCCCGCGACCCTGACCGCCTCACG
>NZ_JAAPBF010000026.1 GCF_022695985.1 Streptomyces sp. NP-1717
CGCCAGCAGCGGCGACACCGCCGGTTCGTGACGCAGCGGCACGTCGTCGCCGTCGATCTCCAGCGGCACGCCCGCCGAGGTCAGGGCCCGCCGTACCGCGGGGATGGTCCGGCCTCCGGCTCGTACCAGCACCGCCATCTCGCTCCACGGCACGCCCTCTTCAAGATGCGCGCGCCGCAGGATGTCGGCGATGTTCTCCAGCTCGGCCGAGGGGGTCGGGTAGGTGTACGTCTCCACCCGGCCGCCCTCACGCACCGCCGTCAGTTCGCGGTGTGCCCGCACCTTGTCGGCCGGCAGCCGGTTGAGCGGCATCCGGCGGGTGAGCAGCCGGGTCGCGGCGAGGAGATCGGCGCCGGAGCGCCGGGAGGTCGTCAGGACCTCCACCGGGGCGGGACGGCCGTCGGCGCGCGGGAAGGCGTCGGGGAAGTCGAGGATGCCGTTCACGTCGGCGCCCCGGAAGGCGTAGATCGACTGGTCCGGGTCGCCGAACGCGACCAGCGTACGGCCGTGCCCGGCGAGCGCCCCGAGCAGCCGGACCTGCGCCGGGTCGGTGTCCTGGTACTCGTCGACGAAGACGGCGTCGTACCGGTCGGCCAGCCGCTCGGCGACCTCGGGCCGTTCCGCGAGGAGTACGGCGCGGTGGACCAGTTCGGCGTAGTCGAGGACGCCCTGCATGTCGAGGACGTCGAGGTACTCGGCCAGGAAGGACGCCGCCGCCGTCCAGTCGGGCCGCCCCGTACGCCGCGCGAAGACGGACAGGGAATCCGGGCCGAGCCCCAGCTCACGGCTGCGGGCGAGCACCGCGCGCACCTCGTCGGCGAACCCGCGCGTGGTGAGACAGGCCCGCAGCTCGTCGGGCCAGCGGATGTGCGCCAGCCCCTCGCGCTCCAGGTCGAGCTGGCCGGCGAGCAGTTCCCGTACGGCGACGTCCTGCTCCGGTCCCGACAGCAGCCGCAGCGGCTCCGTGAAGAGGTCGGCCTCCTGATGGGCGCGGATCAGGGCGTAACAGAATGAGTGGAACGTGGTCGCCTGCGGCCCCTGCGCGCCGCCCAGCCGGACCGCCGTACGGTCGCGCAGTTCGACCGCCGCCTTGCGGCTGAAGGTGAGGACGAGCATCCGTTCGGGATCGAGGCCGCGCGCGACCCTCGCGGCGACACTCTCGACGAGCGTGGTCGTTTTCCCCGTGCCGGGACCGGCCAGGACGAGCAGCGGTCCGCGGTCATGGTCAACCACCGGACGTTGCGCTGCGTCCAGCACAGGAGGATCCACCGGAGCCGGCGTCGTACGTACCAGTCGGTACGCACCGGAGGTCCGCTGCCGTACCCGACGGTGCGGGGTACGCCCGGTGAAAGAGGAGGAGCTCACGTGGATCGCCGGTCCTGGAGGGGGTGCTGGTGGTGACGGTGCTTTCTGGGGTGTCTGTGCCGCGAGCTGACGAGGCTACGCCGTGGAGCGCCACGGAAGCGGGGAGTCCGTCCGATGGTCCGACGGCCTTCACGGTCACCGCGGTCGCGGCGGTCCCCCCGGTCGCCGGGCCCCGTCGTCAGCCGTACGGTCCCCGGCCGACTCGCAGGACCTCCCGTGACGCGGCGGAATGCCGGAAACTGTCAGGTGTGAGAAGCGTCGCCCGTACCCGCGCCCGTTTCCGGCGGCCGGCCGTCCCATCGCGCCCGTTTCATGTCGAGGCGCGGCAGATGGCCTTCGGTGACGCGCGACGCCTCCCGCAGCGGGGTGCCCTCCTCGCGGTAGTGGGCCAGGGCCCGCAGCTCGTGACCGGCGAGCAGCACACCGTCCGAGCGGACCACACGCCACCAGGGCACGGCCCCGCCGTACAGCGCCATCGCCCGGCCGACCTGGCGCGGGCCGCCCTCGCCCAGCCACTCGGCCACGTCGCCGTACGCCATGACCCGGCCCGGCGGGATCAGGTCGGCGACGTCGAGCACCCGCTCCGCGTACTCGGGCAGTTCTCCGGACACCTCGTCGGGCTCGTCGCTCGTCATCCGTCCCATCCTGCCGCACGGCACCGACAGCCGGTCCGACCGCTCGGCCCGGCCGGGCGGCATGTCCCGCGCACGCGGCGCGGTGTTCCCCAATGCACCCTGATACCCCCCTCTGTCACCCTGGCGTGCCACCATCATCCGGGCGGTGACTGGTGATACGAGATCAAGAAGACACGGACTCGACAAAGGAGCAGGGCGTGCAGCCTCCGACGGTGGCCGGCACCCCTGAGGCCGAGCCACGCCCCGATCCGGCCCCCGGCGACGGCGCGAAGACGGGCGCCGACGCGGGCGCCGACACCGGCAGCGAGGGCGGCAGCGACACCGGCACCGCCCGCGAAACCCCCCGAGCCCACGCCGGCCGAGCGGACACCGACGACACCGACGAGACCGGCACCGACGGCGGGAGCCGCCGGGGCGTCCCTCCGGGCAGCCACGCCGACCCGCTCTCCGGTGACGAGCCGCTGCTCGCCGCCCGCGTGCACCGCCCGTCCGACCTCCTGCGCCTGCTCATCGGCATCCTCGCCATCGCGATCGTCCTCGGCCTCTCCGCCTTCGCCCACGGCACGACGTCCGGCCTCGAACAGGACATCAGCAAGGGCACCGGCCAGGCCCCCGACCTGCTCGTCAAGGTCGCCGGTCTGATCTCCAGCATCGCCGTGCTGCTCGTCCCGGTCGCCTTCGCGATCGAGCGGCTCATCAAACGCGACGGCCTGCGCATCGCCGACGGCGTCCTCGCCGCCGTCCTCGCGCACGGCGTGACGCTCGCGACCGATCTCTGGGTGGCCCGCGCGGCGCCCGGTTCCATCCAGGACGCGCTGACGCGCGCGCAGCCCGGCGAAGGGCTCACCGACCCCGTACACGGCTATCTCGCGCCCGTCATCGCCTACATGACGGCCGTCGGGATGGCCCGCAGACCCCGCTGGCGCGTGGTCCTGTGGGTGGTGCTGCTGCTCGACGCCTTCGCGATGCTGGTCGCCGGCTACACCACCCCGTTCTCGATCATCCTCACCGTACTGATCGGCTGGACCGTCGCGTACGGCACGCTCTACGCGGTCGGTTCGCCGAACGTACGGCCCACCGGCCAGACCCTGATGGCGGGTCTTCGCCATGTGGGTTTCCGCCCCGTCAGCGCGATGCGCGCGGAGCCCGACGACACCGCCGACTCCACCGAGCAGGGCGAACGGGGCCGCCGCTATCTGGTGACGCTCGACGACGGCCCACCGCTGGACGTCACGGTCGTCGACCGGGAACAGCAGGCACAGGGCTTCTTCTACCGGGTCTGGCGCCGTCTCACCCTGCGCTCGATCAGCACCCGCCGCTCGATCCCCTCCCTGCGCCAGGCCCTGGAGCAGGAGGCGCTCCTCGCGTACGCCGCCATCGCCGCCGGCGCCAACGCGCCCAAGCTGATCGCCACTTCGGAGCTGGGCCCCGACGCCGTCATCCTGGTCTACGAGCACATGGGCGGGCACTCCCTGGACTCGCTGCCGGACGACGAGATCACCGACGAGCTGGTGCGCGGCGCCTGGGAACAGGTCAGGGCGCTCCAGTCGCGCCGTATCGCCCACCGCAGGCTCACCGGCGACGCGCTGCTGGTCGACCGGGACGGCCAGGTGATCGTCACCGATCTGCGCGGCGGCGAGATCGCCGCGGGCGACGTGGTGCTGCGGATGGACATCGCACAGCTCCTCACCACCGTCGGACTGCGGATCGGCGCCGAACGCGCGGTGGCCACCGCCGTGGACGTCCTCGGCCCCGACACCGTCGCCGACTGTCTGCCGCTGCTCCAGCCGATCGCGCTCAGCCGCTCCACGCGCGCGACGCTGCGCCGGCTCGCCCGTGAGCGGTCCCAGCGCGAGCGCGAGGCGGTGCTCCAGGCGTCCCTGGCGGCCAAGCACTCCCGTACGTCGGAGGCGAAGGCACCGGCCACGGACGCCGAGCGCAAGGCGGCCCGCAAGTCGCTGCGCGCCGAGAAGCAGGCGGAGAAGAGGGCGCTGGACGACGCGCAGGAGGGCGCGCGCGAGGAGGACCTACTCTCCCAGATCCGCGCTCAGGTGCTGCTCATCAGGCCGCAGGCACCGGTCGAGCCGGTCAGGCTGGAGCGGATCAGACCGCGCACGCTCTTCAGCTTCATCGCGGGCGCCGTCGCCGCCTACTTCCTGCTGTCGAGCCTCGCCGGGATCGACTTCCGCACCGTCGTCTCGGAGGCGCACTGGGGCTGGGTGGCCGCGGCCGTCCTGTTCTCCTCGCTCAGCTACTTCGCCGCCGCGATGAGCCTGCTCGGCTTCGTGCCGGAGCGCGTGGGCTTCCTGCGTACGGTCGTCGCGCAGGTCGCCGGGTCCTTCGTGAAGATCGTCGCCCCGGCGGCGATCGGCGGTGTGGCGCTCAACACCCGTTTTCTCCAGCGCGCGGGCGTGCGCCCGGGGCTCGCCGTGGCCAGCGTCGGCGCCTCGCAGCTGTTCGGACTCGGCGCGCACATCCTGTTGCTGCTGCTCTTCGGCTATCTCACCGGTACGGAGAAGACGGCCTCCCTCACCCCGTCGAGGACGGTGATCGCCGGCCTGCTGACGGTCGCCGTGCTGGTGCTGGTCGTCACCGCGATCCCGTTCCTGCGCAAGTTCCTGGTGACGCGGCTGCGTTCGCTGTTCGCGGGGGTCGTGCCGCGCATGCTGGACGTGCTCCAGCGGCCCATGAAGCTCGCCACCGGCATCGGCGGCATGCTGCTGCTGACCGGCATGTTCGTGATGTGCCTGGACGCGTCGGTGAGGGCCTTCGACAACGGCGACCACGGGCTGAGCTACGCGAGCGTCGCCGTCATCTTCCTGGCGGGCAACGCGCTGGGGTCGGCCGCTCCGACACCGGGCGGTGTGGGAGCCGTCGAGACGGCGCTGACGGTCGGTCTGGTGGTGACCGGCGGGGTGCCCTCCGAGGTGGCGGTCCCGGCGGTGCTCCTGTACAGGGCGCTGACGCTGTGGCTGCCGGTGCTGCCCGGATGGATCTGCTTCAACCACCTCACCCGCAAGGGAGCCCTCTGAGACCGGTCCCCGGGCCCGGCCACCACTCGGCTGGCCCCCGGGCCGCGCGCCGCTCCCCGCCACGACGCACCATGGGGAGATGCCGATGCCCTTCTTCTCCGCCCCCACCACTCCCGCCGGGCGTCGCCGCCCGGCGCTGACCGCCGTCACCGCCGTCGCTGTCGCCACGCTGCTCGCCGCCGCCGGATGCTCGGGGTCCGACCCGGGTTCCGAGGGTGGTGACCAGGGCGGGCAGAACAGCCGGACCGGCCAGGACGGCCAGAACAGGGCCGACAAGAGCGCCGCACCCGAGGACCTGACGTCCCAGAAACTGGACTGGAAGGCGTGCCCCACCCCGTCGGCGGCCGAGGGCGGCGGTACGGCCCCGTCTCCGCTGCCCGGCGGCACCAAGTGGGAGTGCGCCACCATGACCGCCCCGCTCGACTACGCGAAGCCCAAGGGCGACACGATCCCGCTGGCCCTGATCCGGGCGAGGACGAGCGACCCGGACAAGCGCATCGGCTCCCTCGTCTTCAACTTCGGCGGGCCCGGCGGCTCGGGGGTGACCGGGCTGCCCTCCTTCGGCAAGGACTACGAGAAGCTGCGCACCCGCTACGACCTGGTCAGTTTCGACCCGCGCGGGGTCGGCCGCAGCGAGCCCGTGGAGTGCAAGGACGACAAGCAGCTCGACGCGTACTACGCCAAGGACATGACCCCGGACGACAGTGCCGAGGAGAAGTCGTACGTCGACGGCCTCAAGTGGTACGCCGAGGGCTGCGAGCGGAAGTCCGGCCGGGAACTCCCGTACGTCGGCACGGTCAACGCCGCACGCGACATGGAGCTGATGCGCCAGGTCCTCGGCGACGACAAGCTGAACTACTTCGGTATCTCGTACGGCACCGAACTGGGCGGCGTCTACGCGCACTTGTATCCGAAGTCCGTGGGCCGCACCGTCTTCGACGCCGTCGTGGACCCGACCGAGAGCTCCGAACAGGGCTCGCTCGGCCAGGCCAAGGGCTTCCAGCTCGCCCTGACCAACTTCGCGAAGGACTGCGTGAGCCGTGGCGACGCGTGCACGCTGCCGGGCAGCACCCCGCAGGAGATCGAGAACTTCGTCGTCGGGCTGCTCGACCGGCTCGACAAGAAGCCCATCAACGCCCTCGGTGCCCGCAAGCTCACCCAGACACAGGCCACCAACGGCATCGCCCAGGCGCTCTATTCGAAGGAGTACTGGCCGCTGCTCGAACAGGGGCTGGACGAGGCCGACGGCGGCAGCGGCGCGCTTCTGCTCGTCCTGTCGGACGCGATGAACGGCCGCGACGAGAAGGGCCGTTACAGCAACATCCAGTCGGCCAACGCGGCCGTCAACTGCGTCGACTCCAAGCAGCGTTACACGCTCGCGCAGACGAAGGCCAAGCTCGCCGAGTTCCGCGAGGTGTCGCCGGTCTTCGGCGACTTCCTCGGCTGGGGACTGCTGGGCTGTTCCGAGTGGCCGGTGCCGGGCGAGCGGGACAAGCCCGACGTCAGCGCGCCGGGGGCGGCCCCGATCCTGGTCATCGGCAACACCGGTGACCCGGCGACGCCCTACGAGGGCGCCCGGGCGATGGCGAAGGCGCTCGGCAAGGGCGTCGGCGTCGAGCTGACGTACGAGGGCCAGGGGCACGGCGCGTACAACAGCGGCAGCACGTGCGTGCAGAACGCCGTCAACGGCTATCTGCTGGACGGCAAGGTGCCGAAGGACGGAACGGTCTGCAAGTGACCCCGTGAGGTGGCGGGGCGCCCGCATACGCAGGAGGCCGGTCCACGCGTGGCGTGGACCGGCCTCCTGCGTAGGACCCTCGGTCAGTAGATCGGCTTCTCCGGCTCGATCTGGTTGACCCAGCCGACGACCCCGCCGCCCACGTGCACGGCGTCCGCGAATCCCGCCGACTTCAGCACCGCGAGCACTTCCGCACTGCGGACACCCGTCTTGCAGTTCAAGACGATCTTCTTGTCCTGCGGCAGATCCTGGAGCGCGTTCCCCATCAGGAACTCGTTCTTCGGGATCAGCTTGGCGCCCGGGATGGAGACGATCTCGAACTCGTTCGGCTCCCGCACATCGATGAGTTCGATGTTCTCGCCGTCGTCGAGCCACTCCTTGAGCTGCTTCGGAGTGATCGTCGAACCGGCCGCCGCCACCTGCGCCTCCTCGGACACGACGCCGCAGAAGGCCTCGTAGTCGATGAGTTCGGTGACGGTCGGGTTCTCGCCGCAGACCGCGCAGTCGGGGTCCTTGCGGACCTTGACCTGGCGGTACTGCATCTCCAGCGCGTCGTAGATCATCAGACGGCCGAGCAGCGGCTCGCCGATGCCCGCGAGGAGCTTGATCGCCTCGTTGACCTGGATGGACCCGATCGACGCGCACAGGACGCCGAGCACGCCGCCCTCGGCGCAGCTCGGGACCATGCCGGGCGGCGGCGGCTCCGGGTACAGGCAGCGGTAGCAGGGACCGTGCTCGGACCAGAAGACGCTCGCCTGACCGTCGAAGCGGTAGATCGAGCCCCATACGTACGGCTTGCCCAGCAGCACACACGCGTCGTTGACCAGATAGCGGGTGGCGAAGTTGTCCGTGCCGTCCACGATCAGGTCGTACCGGGAGAAGATCTCCATCACGTTCTCGGACTCCAGCCGCTCCTCGTGGAGGACGACCTCCACCAGCGGGTTGATGCCGAGGACGGAGTCACGCGCGGAAGCGGCCTTCGAGCGGCCGATGTCCGCCTGACTGTGGATGATCTGCCGCTGGAGATTCGACTCGTCGACCTCGTCGAACTCCACGATGCCGAGTGTTCCGACACCGGCCGCGGCCAGATACATCAGCGCGGGCGAGCCGAGCCCGCCGGCGCCCACGACGAGCACCTTCGCGTTCTTCAGCCGCTTCTGCCCGTCCATCCCGACGTCCGGGATGATCAGGTGACGGGAGTACCTGCGGACCTCGTCGACGGTGAGCTCGGCAGCGGGCTCGACCAGGGGTGGCAGCGACACAGGGACCTCAACAGGGGATTGGTCGGTTGGTCAGTACGTTTGTTCCTTCAGTAACACTGCCACGCGCCTTCTCATTCCGAGACACCTGGTCCGATCTGCGAGACGATTTCGTCCCAGTAGCCGGGCAGGGCCGCGAACGGGCTCTGCTGTCCCGTCCGCTCGTCGTGATCGCCGCGGTCGGTGAAGAAGATCGTGCCCGCGCCCTGCCGGCGCGCGATCCCCATCGCCTCGTCCAGATCGCCGCGCGGCACGCCGTGGACGAGGTGCGCGAAGCGCTCGGGCGGATGGTCCGCCGTCCACCCGGCCGCCCGTGACCGGCGATAGTCGCTCCACGGCCCGCGGAAGGTGACCAACTGGTCGGCGATCCCGGCGTATCCGGGGTGCGGATGCGTGCCGTGGCCGAGGACCAGATGCCCGCGGTGGGCGACCGTGCCGAGCGTCGCCGCCGCGCGCCGGACATCGGGGAGGTACGAGGCCTCCGCCGGACAGCGGTCCAGGTAGAAGCCGTCGACGCGGTACCAGTCGTGGAAGTCGTGCGCGTCGGAGACGATCTCGCCGAAGCTCCGGGCGCCGTACGCGAGATCGAGATGTCCGAGCACCCGCACGCCGGCGTTCCTGAGCCGGCCGGCGGCTTCCAGGCAGTGCGGGTCCGGCATGGTGCCGGGCCCGTCGGCGACGTTGAGCACGGCCCAGTGCAACGGCGTGCCGGGACGCGTCAGTTCGGCCCACTCGACCCGGGCGAGCAGCGGATGCGCGTAACCGGGGACGCCGAAGCCGAGCCCGGCGGCCCCGGTGGCCGGCAGGCTGTCTCCGGCGGTCGTCAGATGCGACATGCCGCCTCCATCCAGATGTCGGCGAGCGACTCCTCCAGGTTGATACGGGGCCGCCAGCCGAGCCGGTCGCGCGCGGTGCGGACGTCGGCCTGCTGCCAGCCGCCGCAGCCGTCGGGGTACGGGAACGGGCCGGCGCCCAGCTGCTCCGCCGGGTGCTCCCCGCGCGGCGGGCCGACGGTGGCGTGCGCCGGGCGCGGGGAGCCGGTGGGCGCGTCCAGTTCGTGCAGGGCGCCGCCGTATCCGGCGACCCTCGCGAGGACGGCGGCGGCGTCCCGGAGCCGGACCGCGCGCCCCGTCCCGATGTTGACGACGCCCTGCGCCGCCGAGAGCGACGCGGCGTGCACGGCCCGGGCCACGTCCCGTACGTCGACGAAGTCTCGCTGTACGCCGAGGCCGCCGAGCTTCAGCTCGCCGTCGCCGGACTGCATGGCGCGGCGCATGGCCTCGGCGAGCCTGCCGAGCGGGGAGCCCGCGGGCGTGCCGGGGCCGACCGGCGAGAAGACCCGCAGGACGACGGCGTCGAGCCCGGCGCCGAGCACCAGCTCGCTGGCGGCCAGCTTGCTCACGCCGTACGGGCCGCCGGGCCGGGGCACCGCGTCCTCGGCGGTGGACGAGCCGGGCTGGGAGGGCCCGTACTCGGAGGAGCAGCCGAGCTGGACCAGACGGGCACCGCAGCCGCTGCGGCGCAGCGCCTCGCAGACGGTGGCGACGGCGACGGTGTTGTGCCGGATCAGGTCGCGGGCGCCGCCCCGGGTGGCGCCGGCGCAGTTGATGACGACTCCGGGGTGGACGGCGTCCAGGAACCGGGTGAGGGCTCCGGGACTGCCGCCGGCGAGGTCGAACCGTACGTCGGCGTCGTCGCCCCGGCCGAGTGCCGTCAGATGGACGGCGGGATCGGCGAGCAGCCGGTCGGCGACGAAGCGCCCGAGGAAACCGTTGGCACCGAGCAGCAGGACCCTCATCGCGCGGCCCCTTGGTTCCGACGTGTCGGTGCTGAGGGTTGACGGGTCATGTTCTGTCGTCTCCTTCGAGGTGTTGCCGTGTGCTTCGGGTACGCCCGCGGCGTCGGCTCCGCGGGAGGTCTGTGGTGTCCGGGGTGCGGCCCGGAGGGGCGTGCGCCGGAGGCCGGTGGTCCGCCGGTCAGGTGTGGGCCGAGGCCCGGGAGAGGGCGACGGTGGCGTGGATCAGCAGGCCGAGCGCGGCGGCGCCGCAGGCGACGGCCGGTACGGCACCGGCTCCCCCCGCGTCGACGAGGGCCCGGACGGGGGCGGAGAGGGATTCGAGGCCGGGGACGCGGCCCGCCGTCGCGAGGACGAGGGCCAGCGCCTCGACGGCGCAGGCGGTGCCGAGGCCGGTCGCCGCCGCCTTCGGGACGTGGTGGACGGTGAGCAGCCGGGCGAGGAACAGCAGAGCGCCGAGGGCGACGGTCGCGGCGGGATGACCGGTGTCCGCGCCCCGGTCGCCGCCGACGACGAGTTCGGCGAGGACAGCCAGCGCCGTCAGGGTGAGGAGGTACAGCGTGAGCAGGCCCACCAGCGGTGGCCGGGTACGGGAGGCGAAGTCGGCCAGTGCGCGGCTGTCGGCGAGGCCGCGCCGCGCCCGCAGGGAGAGCAGATGGGCGCACCAGGCGGCGGGGGCCACGGCGAACGACAGGGCCACCAGCGGCGCCGCCGCGTCGGTCAGGGGCGACGTCCCGTGCGGGGCGCCGCCGGACAGGCGCAGCAGCCCGTCGCCGTACAGCAGGTACGCCAGCAGCCAGCACACCCGGAGACGGGAGACGCGCGCGGTGCGGCCCTCGACGCGCAGCGGGCCGCGCCGGAGGGCCACGGTGAGCGCGATGGCGAGGGCGACGGCCCCCGCCACAGCTATCGCGGACCGCGCGCCTTCACCGTCGGCTCCGCGCGTGGCGGCGACGGCGACGGCGCACACGGCGCCCGGGAGCAGGGTGCGCAGCGCCCATCCGGCGCGCGGGTCGGCGGAACGAGCCGGGTACGGCGCGGCGTCGGAGGCGTCCGTGCCGTTGTCCGCGGCGCGCGGCACGCGCGCGTACAGCTCCTCGGCGAGGGAGAAGACGTCCCGGTGCCGGAAGCGCGTGGCGGCCCGGTCGGTGACGCCGTGCGCCTCCAGACCGGCGGCGATCTCCAGGGGGTCGACGGCGCGCTCGCACAGTTCGCGATGGCTGTGCATCAGCGTCCTGACGGGGTCGGCCGGTCCCCGTCGCCGCGCGGGCCGGGCCGATCCGGCGGATGTGGTGGGCGCGTCAGACATCGCTCTCCCCCAGGGCCTGTCCGGCGCCCACGGCGACCGCCCCCGCGGGACGCGACTCCGGCACCGCCGCACCGGAGTCCACCGGCCCGGTCAGCGGCGGGGGCGGCGGCATCGACACGGGAGGCACCATCGGTACGGGCGGCGGCATCGGTACGGTCCTGGCCTGCCCGGCGGTCCAGTGCCCGGGTACGTACGCCTCCGCCGGGTTGGCGAACGGCAGCGGCTCGCCGTGCGCGTCCACGGTCTCGGCCGGGCGCCGGACCGGGGCGTGCGAGATCAGCTCCAGATAGATGCCGCGGAACGCCGCCAGGTTCTGCTCGACGGTGAAGAGTTCGAGCGCGCGGGCCCGCGCGGCGGCGCCCAGCCGTTCTCGCCGCACCGGGTCGCGCAACAGCGCGAGACAGGCGTCGGCGAGCGCCCGCGGATTGCGCGGGGGCACTACGAGCCCGGTACCCCCGATGACTTCGACGACCGCGCCGACATCGGTGGAGACCGTCGCGCGCCCGCAGAACATCGCTTCGACCAGGCTGACCGGGAAGCCCTCGACGATGCTGGACAGGACGATCACCCCGCCCGCCGCGTACGCGTCCACCAGCTCCGGCGCGCCGGGCCCGCCGACCTCCTCGAAGGAGACGCGGTTGTCGCCCACAGTGTCCGCGTCGGCCGCCTCGTCGGGGAACAACCGGGCCGCCAGCGCGCGGCAGTGGGTGAGGTACGCCGTCGCCTCCGCGCCCCGCGCCGCGGCGCCGATGATCCTCAGCCGCGCGTCGGGCTCCTCCTTACAGATGTCGGCGAAGGCGTGCAGCAGGGAGATGAGGTCCTTGGCGGGCTCGATCCGGCCGACCCAGACCAGCGTGTTCGGATCGCCGCCGGCGTCACCGGGGCCGGCCCCGCCGGCCTCGTCGCGTTCTCCCAGCGCCGCGAAGCGCTCCGTCTCCATGCCGGGGTAGACGGTGCGCAGTTTCGCCCGGTCGGCTCCGCAGCGCTCCTGCCAGCGCCGGGCGTGGGTGTTGCCCGGGGTGATGACGGCGGCCTGGCCGTAGACCTCGGCGGCGAGCCGGCCCTGGAAGGCCGCGAGCAGGGCGCGTACCGGCGCGCGCAGGGGCGTGTCCCCGCCGGGTCCGGCGGCCAGGTAGTGGGCGCGGAGTCGGACGCCGTACTCGGTGACCAGCAGCGGCACCCCGAAGAAGCGTTTGGCCACAAGCCCCGGCAGGGCGGCGGATCCGCCGGTCGTCGCGTGACAGAGGTCGGCGCCGCCGAGCCCGTCGTCGTCGTACCAGTCGAGGGAGAGCGGGCGCAGGGCGCGCTCCAACTGGTCGGCGAAGACCAGGTAGTCGGGGACGGTGGCACCGCCCACGCTCCGGCGTGCGCCGGAGGCGTGGCAGGCGGTCTCCAGGATGCGTACGGCTGTCTCCGAGCGCAGGGCCGTGGGCAGCCCCCCGTGCTCGTGCGCGAGTTCGGCGAGCCCGTACAGCCCCTCGGCGAAGGCGCTCGCTGCGGACGCGTCGTCGTCCGCGCCCCGCGCCGCCTGTCCGTCCGGGGCGCAGACGGCGGTGATCAGCTCCCCGAAGTGCCCGGCGAAGCGCCGCCGTTCACGCCGGCCGTACGCCCTCCCGTCGCCCCGCGCGGACCAGAGCGCCGCCGTGCGCACCCGCTGTACGGAGGGCGGCAGCTGGATCCAGCCGGTGGCCTCCTGGTGGGCGCTGCGGCTGAGCGCGTAGATGTCGAACTCGTGCGGTGCGAGCCCGCGCACGAGCCGGTCGCACCACAGCCTGGACTCACCCGTCGCGTACGGGTAGCCACCGTCCGTAAGCAGTCCGATCCGCACGAGTACACCCCCGATCTCCCTGGTGGGAAGCCGCCGTTGGTTCGACGACTCGCAGCGGGACGACCGTAAGCGGACATGACGGTGCGACGGCGGACGGTTGTCCGCCGCACCACCGGAAGGGGTGAAAACGCGTGACTTTCCCACCGCGGTAGCGTTTCGTCGCGGTAGGGAATCATCGGGTCACGCTGCGTCAAGCTGCGGCCGATGCCTCAACCGCCGGGGAACACCCAGGGGTTGGGCCTGCACTTCACGCCGTCGAGGTTGAGCGTCTTGGTCTGCTGCTGCATCACGGGGGCGAGCGAGCCCGGCGTCCGGCAGCTCACGTGGTCGTGCCCGAGCCGGTGCCCGATCTCGTGGTTGATCAGCATCTGCCGGTAGGCGAGCATCGCCTTGGCGCCGTACGTCTTGGCCCCCTGCGCCCAGCGGAACGCGTTGATCATGACGCGGTCGGTCGCGGCGGAGTCGCAGGACACGTTGTCGACGGTGGTGTCCAGACCGGACTTGGCGCACCACTCGGCCGTGGTCCCCGGACTGGCCAGGGTGATCACGAAGTCGGGCGAGCCACCGGCGATCCGCTCGAAGGTCATGGCCCCGTCGTGGGCCCAACTCCGGTCGTCGTTCAGGGTCTTCTGCACGGCGTCGGCGAACAGGTCGCGGTCGAGACCGAGGCCCTTCTCGACATCGATCCGGTAGCGGACCTTGCGCCCCTCGCCGGGCGCCTTCGCCAGTCCGGGCACCGCCTCGAACTCGCCCGAGCCCTTCAGATCGGCGGCCAGCGGGAACTGCCTGGCCATCAACTGGCCGTAGGTGGGCGGCAGCGCCGGGGCCTCGGCCACGGGCTCCTTCGGCGTCGGCCTGCCGTCCGAGCGCGAGGCGGCGCCCTCGCCGTCGCGGGCGAGCCCGCCGGAGGGCTGCGCGCCGGCGCGCGGTTCCCCGCGGTCGGTGACCTGACCGGCCACCACGACGACGAGCACGGTGGTCACGGCCGCCGCGGCGATCCCGGTGAAGGTGCGGCCCAGACCGCCCTTGGCGGGCCGCTCTCCGTCGGCGTCCGGGGCGGCGTCACTGTCGTCGTCCCGGTCCGAGCCGCGGCCCGAACCGTCCGCGGAGCCCGCGCGGGGCCGGCTGTTCTCGTCGTCCCAGTCGGTGACGGGCGCGTACGGATCGGGCCGCCACCGCGCGGCGTCGACGTCCGTACCACTGCCGGCGCCGGATCCGGACGGAGGGGGCGGCACGTCGAAGGCGTCGATGAACTCACGGCGCGGTCCCGGCACTTGGCGCTGCCCGGCCGGTGCCGAGGGCGTCTGCCTGCCCTGCGGCTGTTGCGGATGCCTGGGGCCCGGCGCGCCGCCGCCCTGCCAGTCCTCGTAGCGCTGCTGACCCCAGCCGCCGCCCGGTTCGCGGTGCTCGGGATGCCCGCCGCGTACCTGCGGCACGCCGTGCGCGGGGGTGCCGTAGGCCGGCGGTGCGGCGTGGTCCCGCCCGCCGGGAGACGGCGCGGCGGGAGCGTCCCGATGGCCGGCCGCGGGGCCGGCGGGAGCCCGCTTCTTGCCGCCGGATCCCTGGGGTGCGGGGCCTTTACGGCTGTGTCGTCCCACGCCCAGGATCAGCTCCCGCCACTGTCGTTGTCGTTCTCGCTGCCACTGCCGCCGTCGTCGCGTACGACCGCGTCGTCTCTACCGTAACTACGGCCGGCACGGTCGTTCGTCTCACCCCGCGCACCGCACGCCGCGCCGTCCGACTCCACGATGAGGTCGCGCGCGGCCTCGGCGACCGCCCCGGGGTACTCCATCATGGCAACATGCCCGGCGTCCGGAAGCGTCAGGAGCCGCGAATCCCGGAAAGCCGCCGACGCCTTTCGTGCCATTCGGTAGGAAACGAGCTGATCCCGCCCTCCGTAGACGAGGAGCGTCGGCGCGAGGACCCGTTCGGCCTGCCGCCACAGCCCCTGCTGTCCACCGAGGGTGTACGCGTCGACGATGCCCCGCGCGGAGCGGGTCATCGCCTCCCAGAAGTGCGGAAGGCGCTGCCGCCGCTCCATCTCCTCGACCGCGTGCCGCAGCCCTTCCTCCGAGACCCGGCCGGGGTCTCCGTAACAGAGGGCCATCACCCCGCGCGTGCGCTGCTCGGCGGTCCACTCGCGCGTCATCCGCCCGAACAGCGCGGCGACCCCCGGCACCGCGAGCAGGGCGGTCGGCAGGGCGTTGCGCTGCACACGGATCTCGGGGAGCGCGGGCGAGACGAGGGTGAGGGTGCGCACCAGGTCGGGGCGGGCGGCGGCGATCCGGGTGGTGACGGCGCCGCCGAGGGAGTTGCCGAGGAGGTGCACCGGACCGTGGCCACTCGCGTCGAGGAGCCGGATCACGGCCCGCGCGTGGGCCGTGACGGAGTAGTTGCGGTCCTCGGGCGGCGGGGAGTCCCCGAAGCCGGGCAGGTCGACCGCCTCGCCGTCGACCACGTCGGCCAGCAGCGGCATCAGGTCGGACCAGTTCTGCGAGGAGCCGCCGAGGCCGTGCACGTACAGGGCGCGCGGCAGTCCGGCGCGCGTCGGGGGCCGTGAGCGCACGTTCAGGGTCAGCCCGGGCAGGGCCACCGTACGCAGCCGCTCACCTTCGGCGACCCGGACGGTACTCACGCGCGGTACGGCGGCGGCGAGGGTTTCCGGCAGCTCGGTCGAAGACATGCGGGCAATGTTACGAGACGATCACGCGCCGGTTCGCGTGTTCGCCGTCACAGGACATATAGCGTCCGGGGTCCGGACCTCCTACCCTCGTAAGTAGGCGTAGTCATTCGCCCCATTTCGCGAATGACTACGGACGGAAGACGACCGGAGAAGGAAAGGGCGCCCCATGGCGGCGGACCCGAACGGCCCGGACACATTCCCGAACGACACCGACGGCGAGGAACGGACCGCCGGGACGGATTCCGGCGAACTCGAAGAGATCGACGAGGAGACCCCGGAGGCCGACGCCGCCGAGCAGCACCGGGACGTGCGGCCGGAGGGCGACGATCCGCAGGCCCCCCTCAATACGACCGAAGCGGACGAGGCGGACGCCGCCGAGCAGGCGCGTATCGTCTCCCTCGACGAGGACGACTACCGCTGAGCGTGTGCTCAGGACCGGGTCCGCCTTTTGTCAGCATTGGATACTTTTCTCCGCCGCGGTATACGGGTCCGGACGGATATCCGGCTTCCCGACCGTCCGGTCCGTGAAATTCTGCGACCTGACCACGCACAGCCGGGATACCCAAAAGTACGATGGCAAGGCGGCGCACAGCGCGCACGGAACGATTCTGGGAGGCGGCGTGACAGCCATAGAGCAGACCGAGGCGGCGCGCCCGCGAGGGACGCGCCTGCCACGCCGCGCTCGGCGCAATCAGCTTCTGGGCGCGGCTCAGGAAGTCTTCGTCGCACAGGGGTACCACGCCGCGGCGATGGACGACATCGCGGAACGGGCCGGAGTCAGCAAGCCCGTCCTCTACCAGCACTTCCCCGGGAAGCTGGACCTCTACCTGGCGCTGCTCGACCAGCACTGCGAGGCGCTGCTGCACGCGGTGCGTACAGCCCTGGCGTCGACGACGGACAACAAGCTCCGGGTCGCGGCCACGATGGACGCGTACTTCGCCTACGTCGAGGACGAGGGCGGCGCGTTCCGCCTGGTCTTCGAGTCCGACCTGACGAACGAGCCGGCGGTGCGCGAGCGCGTCGACCGCGTCGCGCTCCAGTGCGCGGAGGCGATCTCCGACGTGATCGCCTCGGACACGGGCCTCTCCAAGGAGGAGTCCATGATGCTGGCCGTCGGCCTCGGCGGCGTCTCCCAGGTGGTGGCCCGCTACTGGCTCTCCAGCGAGTCGGTCATCCCCCGCGACAAGGCCGTGGAACTTCTCACCTCGCTCGCCTGGCGCGGCATCGCCGGATTCCCGCTGCACGGCAGCGAGCAGCACCCGGGCGCCTGACCCGGTCCGTGTTCGCTGCGGGCGTGCCCCGCCACCGTCCTGAGCATCGTCCCGCCGGGCTAATGTGTGCCGGGTACCGCGCGGTTGACCGCGCAACGCACCGAACCGTTCGGAGGGACATAGCGGTGGAGGTCAAGATCGGCGTGCAGCACACGCCCCGCGAGATCGTTCTGGAGAGCGGGCAGTCCGCCGAGGAGGTCGAGAGCGCCGTCGGCGACGCACTCGCCGGCAAGGCGAAGCTGCTCAGCCTCACGGACGAGAAGGGGCGGAAGGTGCTCGTACCGGCCGAACGGATCGCGTACGTGGAGATCGGCGAGCCGACGACACGGCGAGTGGGCTTCGGCACTCTCTAGGGCGACCGGTCCGAGGCGGGCGCGACAGCATCACGGTGACACAGGAGTGGCCCGGCGGGGATCCCGCCGGGCCACTCCTTCGTCGTCTCTTCGGATCGCGGAGGGTTGTTCCGCGCACACTCCGGGTAGACCGGGCTACGACCGAATTGCCGGCGCGCCTCGTGAGGTGAACAGCAGTGATCTTGGAAGCTCTCGGCGCGATCCTGCTCGGACTCGGTGCCTCGTGGGCCGCGCTCCAGCGACTGCCCCACCGGCTGCCCTCCCGCCGCCTCGTGCTCGCCGCGGGATCCCTCGGCTCCCTCTTCGGCGCGGTGCTCACGCACGCGGCCCTCGGTCCCGGTCACGCCGTCGCGACGCTGATCGGCGCGGTGGCCGTCGGGGCGGTCCTGCTCTCGCTGCTGCTCCGCCCCGCGGGCCACGGCCTGCGCCGGCCGATGCCTTCCTGACGCCCCGGCCCGCGGGCGGACCGCCCCCGGGCGGGAAGCCTCAGGCCGCCAGCCCCAGCGCCGCCATCCGCTTGGTGTGCGCCTCGGTGATCCGCGAGAACATCCGGCCGACCTCGGCCAGGTCGAAGCCATCGGCGACCCCGCCCACCAGCATCGTCGAGAGCGCGTCCCGGTCGGCCACCACGCGCTGCGCCTGGGACAGCGCCTCGCCCATCAGCCGGCGGGCCCAGAGCGCGAGCCGTCCGCCGACCCTCGGCTCGGCCTCGATCGCCGCCCGGACCTTCTCGACCGCGAAATTGCCGTGCCCCGTGTCGTCGAGCACGGCGAGCACCAGATCGCGGGTGTCGGAGTCCAGCCGTGCGGCCACCTCGCGGTAGAAGTCACTGGCGATCGAGTCGCCCACATACGCCTTGACCAGGCCCTCCAGCCAGTCCGACGGCGCGGTCTGGCGGTGGAAGTCGTCCAGCGCGGCGGCGAAGGGGTCCATGGCGCCCGTGGGATCGGCGTCGATTTCACCGAGCCGGTCGCGCAGCCTCTCGAAATGGTGGAATTCGGCGGAGGCCATCTTCGCGAGTTCCGCCTTGTCGTCCAGCGTCGGCGCGAGTTTGGCGTCCTCGGCGAGCCGCTCGAAAGCCGCCAGTTCGCCGTAGGCGAGTGCTCCCAGCAGATCCACGACCGCGGCCCGGTACTTCGGATCGGCGGAGGCGGCCGCCCAGTCCTGGGCGGCGATCCCGGTGAGTTCCGAGGGCGCGGATCCGGGTGTGGACTTGGGGGCAGTGGCGTTGTCAGACGTCTCCATGGAGCGCACAATAGCCCGCTCCGCGCACCGCGTAAGGGCCTGGTCAGTGACTGCTCTCATACCGTTCCGACGAATTCGTCCAACACACATGCGCGATTCCGGGGTACAGTGGTAATGCGCCTGCCGAGTATTCGGTGGGCCATCGCAGTGTTTGACCGGGAGATCTGTCCCGGACAGGCCCCATGAGGATGCCCGGTCGGTGGCCCGATCGGCTCCGACCCCGACCGCCCTCCGCGCGGACCGTACGCACAGCTGCGTATGACCGCAGATGAGGGGCCCCCTCAGCGGCACGAGCGCTCGAGCGGCGGCAGTGGTCCCGCGCCATCCGGCCAATCCACGGCCGGCCGAGTACCCAGGTGCGGTACGACCCCCGCGTTCGCCTCTGGTCGCGTCTCACAGAAGAGGCAGCACCCTGACTACGACTTTCCGAGACCTCGGAATCCTCCCCGAGACAGCCGAAGCGCTTGAAGCCGTCGGCATCGTGTCTCCGTTCCCCATCCAAGAGATGACCCTCCCGGTCGCGCTGTCCGGCAAGGACGTGATCGGCCAGGCCAAGACCGGCACCGGCAAGACGCTCGGCTTCGGCCTGCCGCTCCTGGAGCGCGTCACCGTTCCCGCCGACGTCGAGGCGGGCCGGGCCGTCCCCGAACTGCTGACCAACGCCCCGCAGGCCCTCGTGGTCGTCCCCACGCGCGAGCTGTGCCAGCAGGTCACCAACGACCTCCAGACCGCCGGCAAGGTGCGCAACGTGCGCGTGCTGGCGATCTACGGCGGCCGTGCCTACGAGCCGCAGGTCGAGGCCCTGAAGAAGGGCGTCGACGTGGTCGTCGGCACCCCCGGCCGGCTCCTGGACCTGGCGGGCCAGCGCAAGCTCGACCTGTCGCACGTGCGCGGACTCGTTCTCGACGAGGCCGACGAGATGCTCGACCTGGGCTTCCTGCCCGACGTCGAGCGGATCATCCAGCTGCTGCCGGCGAAGCGCCAGACGATGCTGTTCTCGGCCACCATGCCGGGCGCGGTCATCGGTCTCGCCCGCCGCTACATGTCGCAGCCGACGCACATCAGCGCCACGTCCCCGGACGACGCCGGCGCGACGGTCGCCAACACCACCCAGCGGGTCTACCGCGCCCACTCCATGGACAAGCCGGAGATGGTCGCGCGCATCCTCCAGGCCGAGGGCCGCGGGCTCGCGATGATCTTCTGCCGGACGAAGCGTACGGCCGCCGACATCGCCGACCAGCTCGCGCAGCGCGGCTTCGCCTCGGGCGCCGTCCACGGCGACCTGGGCCAGGGGGCGCGTGAGCAGGCGCTGCGCGCGTTCCGCAACGGCAAGGTGGACGTTCTCGTCTGCACCGACGTCGCCGCCCGCGGTATCGACGTCGAGGGCGTGACGCACGTCATCAACTACCAGTCGCCCGAGGAGGAGAAGACCTACCTCCACCGCATCGGCCGCACCGGCCGCGCGGGCGCGTCCGGTATCGCCGTGACGCTGGTCGACTGGGACGACATCCCGCGCTGGCAGCTGATCAACAAGGCGCTGGACCTGGGCTTCCCGGACCCGCCGGAGACGTACTCGACATCGCCGCACCTCTTCGAGGAGCTCAACATCCCCGCGGGGACGAAGGGCATCCTGCCGCGTACGGACCGGACGCGTGCCGGTCTGTCGGCGGAGCGGGTCGAGGACCTGGGCGAGACGGGCGGACGCGGCCGTAAGTCCGCCGGTCCGTCGTCGCGGACGTCCGCCTCCGCGACGGAGGAGCGCCCGGCACGCACGCGTACGCCGCGGCAGCGCCGCCGTACGCGCGGCGGGACTCCGCTGGAGGCCGGCGAGGCTCAGACGGCTCAGACGGTGACGGCGACCGCTCCGGCGGCGACCGGAGCGGTCGACACCGCCGAGGGCGCCGACGGTACGGAGCCGCGCATCCCGCGCCGTCGTCGGCGCACCCGCGTGAGCGTGCCCGCCGAGGCGGCCGAGGCCGTCGCCGCGACCGTGGCACAGCCCGTGGCCGACGTGTTCGTCGAGCCGCTCGCCGAGGCGAAGGCCGACGCCGACGCCGAGGTGGCCACCAAGCCGCGCCGTCGTCGTACGCGGGCCGCCAAGCCCGCGGTCGAGGCCGTGGACACCGTCGAGGCCGTGGCTCCGTCCGTGGTCGCCGACGGCGGGACGAAGGCCGAGACCAAGCCCCGGCGCCGTACGCGCGCCAAGGCCCCGGTCGAGGCCGATACGGCGAAGGCCGCCGTCGCGGCGGAGGCCGACGCCCCCGCCGCCGAGGCCAAGCCGCGCCGCCGCCGTACGCGCGCGGCGGTCGCCCAGCCCGAGAGCTGACAGAGCGCGCACCGATGGCCCGGTCCCCGCAGGGGGTGCCGGGCCATCGGTGCGCGCGTGCCTCAGCAGGAGGGTGCCGCCGTCCTCCCGGCCGGGTGAGGCGGCGGCGGGTACGGGGTCTTACTCTCGTCGCATGAGCCGGCCGCCCACGTTCACTCCCCCGCCCTGCGCCCGCGCGCTCCAGTTGCCGACCGGGCGCGGGCCCTTCGCCGTGCTCGACGCGCGCCCCGAGGGGACGCCGCGGGGCACCGCGCTGCTGCTGCCCGGATACACCGGCAGCAAGGAGGACTTCATCGCGATGCTGGAACCGCTCACCGCGGCCGGCTACCGCGTCGTCGCCGTGGACGGCCGCGGACAGTACGAATCCAAGGGCCCCGACTCCCAGGACGCTTACGCCCAGAAGGAGTTGGCGGCTGACGTGCTGGCGCAGGCGGCGGCCGTCGGCGCCCCCGTCCATCTCGTCGGGCACTCGCTGGGCGGGCAGATCGCCCGCGCCGCCGTCCTGGCGGACCCGGAGCCGTTCCTGACACTGACGCTGATCTCGTCGGGCCCCGCCCGCATCGCGCCCTCCCAGCGGGAGCGCGTACGGCTGCTGAGCGAGGCGCTGGAACTCACGCACATGGACATGGAGCAGGTCTGGGCGGGCATCCGGGCGATGGACCCGCCGGAGGAGACGGATATCGACGGGGCGGATCTGCGCCGTCGCTGGCTCGGCCACAACCCGTCCCAACTGATCGCCACGGGGCGGCAGTTGACGGTGGAGCCGGACCGGGTGGCCGAGCTGGCGGCCGTAAGGGACCTGCCCGTGCATGTGATGTCCGGCGTGCGGGACGACACCTGGCCGGTGCCGCTGCTCGACGACATGGCGCGACGGCTGGGCGCGCGCAGGACCGTGATCGAGGGCGCCGAACACTCGCCGAACACCGATCAGCCACCGCGTACGGCGGCCGCGCTCAGCGCGTTCTGGGACGAGGCAGGCCGCCCCCGGAGGTGACGAGCGGCCGGGCGGGTGGCGTCACGCGCTCAGAACTGTGCCTGCAGGTGCTGCCAGAACCCGTCGCGCAGTGCCCGTCGCAGCACGGCGTGCCCGCGCAGCGACCGTTGCAACAGCTTCTCCGCCTCGATCAGCAGGTCCTGGTCCACCGGTCCGGGCAGATACGGATGGCCGGGCAGCAGCTCGGCCATCGCCACCCGTCCCCGCCCCACCAGCCAGGTCGCCGCGATCTGCGCGCCGATGAAGCGCACCTGTTCGCGCGAGGGCGGCGGATCGCCCTCGTTCTCGTACGTCGTGACCGGCCGCCGTGTCACGTACGGCTGCCAGAAGTCGAGGTCGAAGGTGCGCTGGCTGTCGACCTCCCACAGCAGCGGCTCGGCCTGGTTGCGCCCGTCGCCCGCCTCGATGCCCCACAGGTGGACGCGCGCGCCGTACCCCTGCGCGGCCTCGACGGCGGACACCAGGTCCTCGTCGCCGCCGACGAGCGCGGCGTCGCTGATGGCGCGGTGTCTGGCGAGCGATTCGAGATCCGTGCGGATCAGTGAGTCGACGCCCTTCTGCTGGTTGTTCGCGTTGAGATTGCCGAGGCGGACCTTGACGTCGGGCAGTTCGGCGATGGACTGCTGCTCGGGTGTGTGGATACGGCGGCGCGCGCCGTCGTACCAGTAGACGCGCAGCAGCCTGCTGTCCGCGAAGATCGTGCGCGCCTTGTCGATGAACGCCTCGATGAGCCCCTCGGCGTCGAGATCGAACGCCCGGCGGTCCTCGGTTCCCGCCACCAGTAATCCCGCCGCAGCGTAGACGTAACCCGCGTCGACGAAAATGGCGTGGGTGGAAGGGGTCTTCGCGACCTCGGCCAGCATCCGCTGGAGCAGTTCGTTGGTGCGCTCCAGGCGGGCGCCGACCTCGGCGATGTCGGGGTTGATCTCTGCCTCGCTCATACGCGGCCCATTGTCCGTGGGTGCGGCTGTACCCGCCAGTAGTTAGCCGACTGAAAATTTTCCTTAGTGTAGGGAATGTTTGCAGAGGGCAAGGCGTTGTGGCCTTATGTAATCAACGACGGGCTTTCCGTCACACATAGTTCTCCTACGGAGGATCAGACGAAGGGAGAAGCGATATGCGCTTCGAGATCATGCGACTGAACGATGCCGACGGCACAGCCGTGGACAGCACCGTTGTGGACGCCGCCTCCGTCAATCAGATCGTGCAGCAGGCCGCCTCAACAGGGCAGCGCCTCTATATCCGGCCGGCCGTCACCACGGCCTCGTAATTCCCCGGATCCCCCGGATCCCCCGGATCCCCCGGATCCACTGATCGGCTCATGTCGAGACGCCCCCGTACGGAGCATCCGTACGGGGGCGCTTTGGTGTCACGCGCGCCGGTGTCACGCGCCCTGGACGACCTGGGTGACGCCGTTGATGATCTGCTGCACGGCGATGGCCGAGAGCATCATTCCGGCGAGCCGTGTCACCAGCACCACACCGCCGTCCTTGATCAGCCGGATGATCACCAGCGAGTAGCGCATCGTCAGCCAGAGCACGGCGTGCA
The DNA here is from genome assembly GCF_022695985.1 of Streptomyces sp. NP-1717. GTDB lineage: Bacteria > Actinomycetota > Actinomycetes > Streptomycetales > Streptomycetaceae > Streptomyces. Next base: position 23,382 of record NZ_JAAPBF010000026.1, read on the forward strand.
TCGCCACGATCGCCGCCCACACCGACACCTGTGCCGCCGAGCCCTCCGCGTGCTGGACGGCGAGGATCACGGAGACGATCGCGCCGGGGCCGGCCAGGAGCGGCATGCCGAGCGGTACGAGGGCGACGTTGACGTCCTTCGTCTGCTTGGGCTCGTCGGTCTTGCCGGTGAGCAGGTCGAGCGCGATGAGCAGCAGGAGCAGCCCGCCCGCGATCATCAGCGCGGGGACGGACACGTGCAGGTAGTCGAGGATCTGCTGGCCGAGGATACCGAAGACGGTGATGACACCGAAGGCGACGGCCACCGCCTGCCAGGCCATGCGTCGCTGGACCTTGGCGGGGCGCCCGGAGGTGAGGGCGAGGAAGATCGGCGTGATCCCGGGCGGGTCCATGATCACGAAGAGGGTCAGGAAGAGAGAGCCGAAAACGGCGGTGTCGAACACGGTGTGGCCTTGCGAGGAGTGGGTGGATGGAGCGCGGGGCCCGGGAGGCGGCCCGAGGTGACGCGACGCGCGCGCGGCGGGGTACGTGAGGCGCGGCCGGGCGGCCGTCGGACGGCTACGGGTTACGGGTGAGCGGTTACGGGCGATCGGGTGCGGCGTAGTACGGGGTGCTTACGCCTGTCCGCCCGTGCCGGGCACCGGGAACGCGCCCGAGGCGCGCCGGACGATCTCGCCGTAGATCTCCGGGTCGGTGCTGTAGTCCCCGAGCCGGACGGTCTTGCGGCTGCCGTGGTAGTCGCTGGAGCCGGTCGTGAGCAGGCCCAGCTCGGCGGCGAGTCCACGCAGCCGTGCGCGGGTGGACTCGTCGTGGTTCATGTGGTCGACCTCGATGCCGTCCAGCCCCGCCTCGGCCAGCCGCGCGATCGCCGCCTCCGCCACGACCGCGCCACGGGTCACGGCCAGCGGATGCGCGATGACGGTGACGCCGCCCGCGGCCTTGACCAGCCGGATCGCGTCGAAGGGGTCGAGCTCGTGCCGGGGTACGTGCACCCGGCCGTGGTCGGCGAGCCACCGGGAGCCGAACGCCTCGTCGACCGAGCCGACGATGCCCAGTTCGACGAGCGCCGACGCGATGTGCGGGCGGCCGATCGAGCCGTCCCCGGCGATCCGGGCGACCTGCTCCCAGGTGATCGGCGCGCCGAGTTCCTGGAGCTTGGCGACGATGGCCCGCGCGCGCGGCACCCGGTCGTCGCGCACCAGTTCGCGCTCGCGCAGCAGTTGGGGCTCGTCGGCGTCGAAGAGGTACGCCAGCATGTGCAAGCTCACACCGTCGGTCCGGCAGGAGAGCTCCGCGCCGGTGACCAGGGTGAGTCCGCTGTCGAGTTCGGCGAGGGTCTTGACCGCCTCGGCGTGGCCCCGGGTGGTGTCGTGATCGGTGAGCGCGACGACGTCCAGGCCGGCCGCGGCGGCGTTGCGTACCAGCTCGGCCGGGGTGTCCGTGCCGTCCGACGCGGTGGAGTGGGTGTGCAGGTCGATGCGCACGACGCGTACTCCAGGGGCTCGGACGGGCAGGGGACGCTCCAGGATAACGGGCGTGGCGGGCCGTCCCGGCCGCCCGGCCCCGGCCCTCCCGGTGGTCCGGCCGGCCCCCGGTCAGCTCAGCAGGCGCTGCGAAAGGGCCCCGCACGGCAGCAGATCCACCTCGGCGCCCGCGTCGCGCAGATCGGTCAGTACCAGCTCGTCGTACATGAGCAGCCCCGTCTGCTCCGGCCAGACGATCGCCCACAGCCACAGCCCGAGCGCCTCGCCCGCGAAGACCGCGCGGTCCGGCGGGACGCCTGGGACGTGCCAGAGCGGGGTGGGGCGGCCGGCGGCCAGCAGTTTGGCGTGCGGGGGCTTGTCGCCGCAGATGTGCGGCCCCGGGTCGGGTCCGTCGATCCCCGCGTAACGCGCCCCGAGTCCCACGCCCAGTTCCTCGGCGACCAGCAGCAGCTCGCCCGTGCCACCGAGCGGGCCGGGCCCGGAGCAGGCCACGACGGTGGCACGGCCGCCGCTGCGGTCGTCGCCCGCGTAGGCCACACCGCTGAAGAGCCAGCCGACGGGGAGCGGCCAGGGCATCCAGACGGGGACCCTGGCGCGGTTCACCACTACCCCGAGGGCTTCGACGCTGGGCGGTATCACCGGCTGCATCGGATGGACCGTGCCGTGTGTGTCGCACTGCCAGGAGTCGGCGAAGAGACCGGGCGCCCTGACCCGGCCACCGCACTTCGGGCAACCTGGTTCGCCCCTCATATCGCCCAACGGTCCTCCGCGCCCGCCGCCCCGTCAAGGACGATCACCCGTCCGGCACAGAACCCTGGCAAATACCAGCGGCGTGTACGAGACGGGGAGTCCTCTCGGCGGCGTACGAGGTTCAGCGGCCGGCCGTGCTCCCGCGTACGCCCCCGTCTCCCCGGACCCTTCCCAAGAACGGTCCCGTACATCCTGGCGGGCGCACGACGACAGCACTCAGTCGAGCGGGACCGAGCCGCGCAGCGGGTCGCGCAGATCCGTCCCGTGCGCCAGCCAGCGCTCCTGGAGTGCCTGCGCGCCCTTGACCCGCTTCCACGCGGCCTCGTTGGGCGTCATGGGGAGCAGCGGAAGGAACCGTACGGGGTCGAGCGGCGCGTCCAGCTCCAGATCGGCCACCAGGCCGCCGGACTCCGCGACGAGCACGGAGCTGAACGGCGCGCCGGGCCACAGCGGTTCGCCGACCTCCAGGGCCGCGCCCGGCGCCACGACCAGGCCCTCGACCTGGGGTGACGCGGCCAGGACGGCGAGGGGGCGCAGCACCTTGTCGGTGTCGGCGAGCCCGGCGCGTACCGACAGGACCAGTTCGGCGCGCGGGCCCCGCCGCGGGTCGGCGACGACGACCGTGGGGTCGGCCATGGGCCGCGCGGACATCCCCAGCGTGGCGTACCGCACGACGGCGCCCCCGGGGCCCGGTGACTCCCCCGGCTCGTCACGGTCACCCGCGTCGAGGAAGCGCAGCACCTCGACGCGGTCGGTGCCCACGAACGTCATCGCGGCGCGTGAGTCGGGCTCGCCGAGCGCCGTACGCAACCGGGCCTCGACCAGAGAGAGAACTTCTGCCATCCCGCGAGCATAGAACGCCGTCTTAACGGGCAAGAGACAGAATTGGCCCGGATCGGCTGCTAGTCTGGGCCGCCGGTCGGGACAGCGCGCGCAAGCGTCGCTCTCCGGTCCCGACACACGTCATCCCCTACGGGGGACCGGCCGGAGGAGGTGGGGCTGCGGTGGATCGAAGTCACCCGGCCAGTACCAGCCGCTCTTCCTCGCGCTGTACCGCCTCTCTCTGAGGCCCTGCCCCGTACAGGCCCGCGGCTCGTCGCACGACGGAAGAGCATCGCACCAGCTCTCTTTTACCTGTCTGTAGCGAACGCCGTCACCGCGCTCTCGCGGTGCCGCCCGCTTTGCGGACGTATGCGCGCCGCGTCGTGTCCCGTCAGGGCATGTCATCCCGATCCGATGGCGTGCCGGCCCGTACGCGCGTCACGTCCCCGTTCCGGGCTGTGCCACGCCCCGCCGACGGCCTCTCCGTGAGGAGCCCAGCCATGTCGATGATCCGTGACCTGCGTGCGGCGGTCCGTCCGTCCCTGCGCAAGAGCAACACCGCCTACAGCACGTACGACTCCACGCGTGACCCCTCGGCCTCCAGCGCCGTCGTCGACTGCGCCGTCTACCGCGACGGGCGCCGGGTGAAGGACGAGCCGTGCCTGACCCCGCACGAGGCGATGCTGGAGGTGCGCAGGGGCGGCGGCTTCGCCTGGATCGGTCTCCACGAGCCGACCGAGGCCGAATTCGCCGGTATCGCCGCCGAGTTCGGGCTGCACCCGCTCGCCGTCGAGGACGCCGTCCACGCCCACCAGCGGCCCAAGCTGGAGCGGTACGACGACACCCTCTTCGCCGTCTTCAAGACCATCCACTACGTCGAGCACGCCGAACTCACCGCGACCAGCGAGGTCGTGGAGACCGGCGAGGTCATGTGCTTCACCGGCCAGAACTTCGTCATCACCGTGCGGCACGGCGGCAAGGGCTCGCTGCGCGCGCTGCGGCACCGGCTGGAGGACGACAGCGAGCTGCTCGCCAAAGGGCCGTCGTCCGTCCTGCACGCCATCGCCGACCATGTCGTCGACGGCTACATCGCGGTGGCCGCCGCCGTGCAGGACGACATCGACGAGGTCGAGATCGATGTGTTCTCGGCGCCCGCGAAGGGCAGCCCGCGCGGTTCGGACGCGGGGCGGATCTACCAGCTCAAGCGTGAGGTGCTGGAGTTCAAGCGGGCGGTGGCGCCGCTGCTGCGCCCGATGCAGCTGCTGAGCGAGCGTCCGATGCGGTTGGTCGAACCCGACGTGCAGAAGTACTTCCGGGACGTCGCGGACCATCTGGCCCGGGTGCACGAGGAGGTCGTCGGCTTCGACGAACTGCTGAACTCGATCCTCCAGGCCAATCTGGCGCAGGCGACGGTCGCGCAGAACGAGGACATGCGCAAGATTACGTCCTGGGCGGCGATCATCGCCGTACCGACGGCCGTCTGCGGTGTCTACGGCATGAACTTCGAGCACATGCCCGAACTCGAGTGGAGGTACGGCTACCCGATGGTGCTCGGCGGCATCGCGGTCGTCTGTCTCACGATCCACCGGATGCTCAAGCGCAACGGGTGGCTGTAGGGCCGCCGGGTGACGCCTTAGGCTGCGGGACATGACAGAAACCGCCCCCGGCTCCCCGCTCCTCGGCAAGGCGCTCGTCGAGGAGGCCACCAAGAAGTCCGGCCTCATCTGGGTGCGGGCGGGCGGCCCCGCCCGTGCCCTGTGGCACGTGTGGGCCGACGGCGCCGCGCTGATCGTCGGGGACGGCGGCGGTGAGCAGCCCCTGCCCGGGCTCGTGGACGGCGCCACCGCCGACGTGACCGTACGGAGCAAGGACAAGGGCGGGCGGCTGGTGGCCTGGACCGCCTCGGTCACCGAACTCGCTCCTCGCACGGAGGCGTGGGAGGCGGCCGTCGCGGAGCTGAAGGGCAAGCGGCTGAACGCGCCGGACTTCGACGACATGACGGAGCGCTGGGCGCGCGAGTCGCGGGTGCTGCGCCTGGAGCCGCTCGACGCGATCACCGACATGCCGCAGGACTCGCAGGCGGCGGCGCCGCTGCCGACATCGGCGACGACGCGCAGGCCCGCCCCGGCGGCCGTGCCGCGTCTGCTGTTCAAGCGCGCGAAGAAGAAGGACTGAGGGCGGGCCCGGCGAGCGGACCGCCGGGCCGGGTCAGGTGCTCGGCAGCGTGCTGCCGTAGTCCACCGTCTCGCCCTTGGCGGGCGCGTTCAGGGGAAAGTCCTTGCCCCAGTCGGTGAGTGTGAGCGTCCCGGCGCCGCCCGCGCGCGCCAGTTGCAGCGGGTACGGCGTACCTTCCAGCGACACCCTCAGTGACCCGCCCGCGCCCTCGCTGCCGTTGACCTCGATGGTGCGTATGCCGCCGATCTCCGCCCGGTCGCCCTTGCCGCGCTTGCCGTGCAGCCCCAGCAGCCCGTCGAGCAGCACGCTCTTGTCGGTGAAGCCCCGCAGCTGCTTGTACGCCGGGTCCTCCTCCGGGACCTTCACGTACTTGTCACCGAGCTTCTCCGCCGCCTCCGCGTCGGCCTTGCTGGGCGGGGTGTCCGTACCGCCGTCGCCGCCCTTGCCGTCCGCGTGGCTCCAGAATGCGGCGTCCGCCTTCAGGAACAGCTCGTCCTCGACGCGCAGCAGTTCGAACGTGCCGCCGGTCTTGGAGCTGACCGATCCGGTCCCGCCCGCCTCCTTGAGAGACATGTTGAGCTTGTACGTCTGCCCGTCGGTGACGAGCGTGCCCGACAGGCGCACGGCGTCCGCGCTCTCGGCGGCGGCCTTCGCCTTCTTCTCGATCCCGGCGGGCGTCAGTCTGCCGACGCCGTTGGTGCCCGCGTCCGGATCCTCGTCGCCCCCGCACGCGGTGAGCGCGACTGTCATCCCGATACAGAGAGCGAGGGGGACCGCGGCCCGGCGAAGTCGGGCGGAGGACCGAAGAAGGGTCACGAACGCACTGCCTCTCATACGTGACGGGGACGGCAGACCGCAGCGTACCCGTGCCGACCGTGCCCCTCGACAACGAGCCCCGGCCGCGCATCGCCCGTACCGTACGGACGGATCCGCCAGGGCGGCACGGAGCGGTACGGGCTAGCCTGAACCCGTTGTCGCGGTCGATACGGGGACACTCACGGCAAGGCCGCGGGCGGGGCCGGACCGCGGAACAGGACAGGGCACGGCAGGGACAGTCGCGGGCGAGGAGGTGCGCATCATGGCGTCGGGCGCTTCCCGGGTGTTCGTCTCGCATCTCGCCGGTGTGCCGGTCTTCGACCCCAACGGTGACCAGGTCGGACGGGTACGCGATCTCGTGGCGATGCTGCGCGTCGGCGGCCGGCCGCCCCGGGTGCTCGGCATGGTCGTCGAAGTGCTCAGCCGGCGGCGGATCTTCCTGCCCATGACGCGCATCACCGGTGTCGCCTCCGGCCAGGTGATCACGACGGGCGTGGTCAACATGCGACGGTTCGAACAGCGCCCCACCGAGCGCCTGGTCCTGGGCGAACTGCTGGACCGCCGCGTACAGCTCGTGGAGAACGGCGAGGAGGTGACCGTCCTCGACGTCGCCGTCCAGCAGTTGCCGGCCCGCCGCGAGTGGGAGATCGGGAAGGTCTTCGTCCGGCGCGGCAGGGGCGGCGCGCTGCGGCGGCGCGGCGAGGCGCTGACCGTCGACTGGTCCGCCGTCACCGGCTTCACGCTGGAGGAGGACAGCCAGGGCGCGGAGAGTCTCGTGGCGACCTTCGAGCGGCTGCGCCCCGCCGACCTGGCCAATGTGATGCACCATCTGACGCCGAAGCGGCGCGCCGAGGTGGCCGCCGCCCTCGACGACGACCGGCTCGCCGACGTCCTGGAGGAACTGCCCGAGGACGATCAGGTGGAGATCCTCGGCAAGCTGGAGGACGACCGGGCCGCGGACGTCCTGGAGGCGATGGACCCGGACGACGCGGCCGACCTGCTCTCCGAACTGCCCGAGGACGACAAGGAGCGGCTGCTGGCGCTGATGCGGCCCGGCGACGCCGCCGACGTGCGTCGGCTGCTGGCGTACGAGGAACGGACGGCGGGCGGTCTGATGACGACCGAGCCGATCGTGCTGCGGCCGGACGCGACCGTCGCGGACGCGCTGGCGCGGGTGCGCCGGCAGGATCTCTCGCCCGCGCTGGCCGCGCAGGTCTACGTGTGCCGGGCGCCGGACGAGACGCCGACGGGCAAGTACCTGGGCACGGTGCACTTCCAACGGCTGCTGCGGGACCCGCCGTTCACGCTGGTCGGTTCGATCGTCGAGAGCGACCTGCCGCCCCTGGCACCCGATACGCCGCTGCCCCAGATCACGGGCTACCTCGCCGCGTACAACATGGTGGCCGCGCCGGTCGTGGACGAGAGCGGGTCGCTGCTCGGCGCCGTGACCGTCGACGACGTCCTGGACCACCTGCTGCCCGACGACTGGCGCGAGACCGGGTACGGCCTGGCGGAGGCCGCGAGTGGGCGCTGAGCGGGCGGAGAAGGACGCGGCGAGGGAACGGGGCCTGGCGGCCACGGGAGCGAGCGCCGTGGCGCGTGGGCCGCGCGGACGGCTCGACCAGCCGCGCGCGCCGAGGCGCAGACTGCTGCCGGACTACGACCCTGAGGCGTTCGCCCGGCTGTCGGAGCGCATCGCGCGGTTCCTCGGCACGGGACGCTTCATCGTCCTGATGACGCTGGTCATCATCCTGTGGGTGCTGTGGAACATCTTCGCGCCGCCGGTGCTGCGCTTCGACGAGTACCCGTTCATCTTCCTGACGCTGGCGCTGTCCCTCCAGGCCTCGTACGCGGCCCCGTTGATCCTGCTGGCACAGAACCGCCAGGACGACCGGGACCGGGTCACCCAGGAGCAGGAGCGCAAGCAGAACGAGCGCTCCATCGCCGACACCGAGTACCTGACCCGCGAGATCGCCTCGCTGCGGATCGGGCTCGGCGAGGTCGCCACCCGCGACTGGATCCGCTCGGAGCTTCAGGACCTGGTGCGGGACCTCGCCGAACAGCAGGTCCTGCCGCCTGCGGAGCCGCCACGCGGACGTGACGAATCAGACCGTTCCGAGCACTGACGCGCTTTCCGGGGCGTGCGCGCGGCGCCGTACCATCTCCGTATGGCTACCGACACGCACGGAACCGTCGCCCCCGCGGAGGACGCGGTGCGCGCAGCACTGGCGACGGTGAACGACCCCGAGATCCACCGGCCGATCACCGACCTCGGCATGGTCAAATCCGTCGACATCGCACCGGACGGCGCGGTGGCCGTCACGGTCTATCTCACGGTGTCCGGCTGCCCCATGCGCGACACGATCACCACCAATGTGACGGAGGCCGTCGCCTCGGTCGCGGGCGTCACCCGCGTCGATGTCACGCTCGACGTGATGAGCGACGAGCAGCGCAAGGAACTCGCCGCGTCGCTGCGCGGCGGTGCGGCCGAGCGCGAGGTGCCCTTCGCCAAGCCGGGCTCGCTGACCCGGGTGTACGCGGTCGCCTCGGGCAAGGGCGGCGTCGGCAAGTCGTCGGTGACGGTCAACCTGGCGGCGGCGATGGCGGCCGACGGCCTGAAGGTCGGCGTCGTCGACGCGGACATCTACGGGCACAGCGTGCCGCGCATGCTGGGCGCGGACGGCAGTCCCACCCAGGTCGAGAACATGATCATGCCGCCGTCGGCGCACGGCGTGAAGGTCATCTCGATCGGCATGTTCACGCCCGGCAACTCGCCGGTGGTCTGGCGCGGACCGATGCTGCACCGCGCGCTCCAGCAGTTCCTCGCCGATGTGTACTGGGGCGATCTGGACGTGCTGCTGCTGGACCTGCCGCCGGGGACGGGCGACATCGCGATCTCGGTGGCGCAGCTCGTGCCGAACGCCGAGATCCTGGTGGTCACCACGCCGCAGCAGGCCGCCGCCGAGGTCGCCGAGCGGGCCGGCTCCATCGCCGTACAGACCCATCAGAAGATCGTCGGCGTGGTCGAGAACATGTCGGGCCTGCCCTGCCCGCACTGCGACGAGATGATCGACGTCTTCGGGACTGGCGGCGGCCAGCGGGTCGCCGACGGCCTGACGAAGACGACCGGCGCCTCGGTACCGGTGCTCGGCGCGATCCCGATCGACGTACGGCTCCGGGAGGGCGGCGACGACGGCAGGCCGGTCGTGCTCTCCGACCCCGACTCCCCCGCGGGTGCGGCGCTGCGGTCCATCGCCGGCAAGCTGGGCGGGCGCCAGCGTGGTCTGGCGGGCATGACGCTGGGGCTGACGCCGCGCAACAAGTTCTGAGACGGACGGTGCCCCGGTGCGCGGGACTCGGTGAGTCCGTCCCGCGCACCAGGGCACACCGCCGACCGGGCCGCCCCGGTGAACGGGGCCGTCCGGCCACTGGGCCACCGGGCTACTCGGCCGCGTACGACCTGATGTCCTCGATCACCGAGAAGCCGAGGCCGTAGGCGCTCATGCCCCGCCCGTACGCGCCGATGTGCACGCCGTCCCCGGCCGCGCCGGCCGGGCCCGTCGAGCCCGCGAGCACCCAGCCGAATTCGGATTCGCGATAGTGGAACGGCGTCGGCACACCGTCCACCGGCAGCGAGAGCACCGACCAGGCGGAGCCGTTGAGATCGTCGGCCAGCTCGAAGGCCGTCTCGGTCTGCTGGTCCAGCCAGTCGTCACGCAGCGAGTGGTCGAGCTGCGCGGGCCAGGTCGACACCAGCAGCCCCGAACCGGCCAGCCAGGCCGCCGATGACACCGTCGTGGCGTCGAGAACCCCCGTACCGTCACCGCTGCGCCGTACGGGGCTCGCGGCGACCGTGACGACCGCCGCGAAGCGCTCCTTCTCCGCGCCCGGCGCCTCCGGTCTTATCGACGGCTCGTCGCCGTGTCCCGTGGAACCGTGCTGCACGGTGTCGTCCGCCGCGGTCCCCACCTGCATGAGCCACCGTGGGCCGGTGAACGCGTCGTCCAGTCCGTACCAGGGGAAGGTCGCCCGCAGATAGCCCTCGACCGCGCGCCTGCTGCCCGGCGCGCCGCCGGCCGTGCTCCGGGCTCCTGCCCGACTCGTCGTCTCCATCGGTCCGGACCGCCTCCTCCATCTCGGGGTCCGGAGCGGCCCGCCCTCACGGACGTCTCACTACCGGACAGATGGAGGATAGCCACCCGTTACCGGCTCGCCGGGCAGGGTGGGCCTCAGGTGGCGTCTGCGTCGAAAGGCGGACGATCGGCCTGCTGGGGCTTCTCCTGCTTCTTGAGCAGGTCAGAGGTGCCGGACGGGCTCTTCGTCAGGCTCGGCGGCACGGCAGCGGTCCCGGCGGTGTCGCTCCCGCCGGTGTCGCTGTCCCTGCCGTGGACCGAGTCGGCGACGTCGTTGATCTCCTTCTTGAGGTTGAAGCTGCCGCGGATCTCCTTCAGCCCCAGGTCGTCCTCGTGCTCCGCCAGCTGCTTGCGCACGAACTTCTTGGGGTTGAGGTCCTCGAAGTCGAAGTCCTTGAACTCCGGCCCCAGCTCGGAGCGGATGTCCTCCTTGGCGTTGTCGGAGAACTCGCGCACCTTGCGGATGAAACGGGACACGTCCTGAATGACCTTGGGCAGCTTGTCCGGGCCGAAGACGAGCACGGCGAGGACCACGAGCGTCACCAGCTCAAGCGCGCCTATGTCATTGAACACCTTGCTGCTCCTCGTGTTCTCCGTGCCCGCAGGCGGGACCTCGTCGGCCTGGCCTGTGGTGGGTCAAGGCCCGGGCCGCTCCACGGTACCCGGCGGACCTGGCCGGACGGTACCTTCATTCGACACTCACCTGCCCTCCGCACTTCCGAGGACCAGAGTCATGGTCTGCTCTTTACCTCCGCGGATCAGGGTCAGGTCCAGCTCGTCACCGGGGCGGTGCGAACGGATCTTCACGATCAGCTCCTCGCCGCTGTGCACGCGCTGGCCGTCCACCTCGGTGATGATGTCGCCGGTCCTGATGCCCGCCTTCGCGGCCGGGCCGCCTTCCTCCACGGCCGGTCCGCCCTCGGCGCTCTTGGCGCCGACCTTGGCGCCGTCGCCCGTGTACTCCATGTCGAGCGTGACACCGATCACGGGGTGCGACGCCTTGCCCGTGTTGATCAGCTCCTCGGCGACGCGCTTGCCCTGGTTGATCGGTATGGCGAAGCCGAGCCCGATGGAGCCGGCCTGGGCTCCGTCCGGCGCGCCGCCGCCGTCCGCGCCGCGGATCGCGCTGTTGATGCCGATGACCTGTGCCTTGGAATTCACCAGCGGGCCACCGGAGTTGCCGGGGTTGATCGGCGCGTCGGTCTGGAGGGCGTCGACGTAGCTGATGTCGCTTCCGTCGCCCTTCTCGCCGCCGGCGGTGATCGGGCGCTCCTTGGCGCTGATGATGCCCGCGGTGACGGTGTTCTGGAGGTCGAAGGGCGCGCCGATGGCCACGACCGGGTCGCCGACCTGGACGTTGTCGGAGTTGCCGAGGGGCAGCGGCTTGAGCCCGGAGACTCCGGTGACCTTCACCACGGCCAGGTCGTAGCCGCTGTCCTTGCCGACGAGCTTCGCCTTGGCGGTCTCGCCGCCGCTGAAGGTGATCGAGATGTCGCCGGACTCACCGGCCGGGTCGACGACATGATTGTTCGTCAGGATGTGGCCCTTGCGGTCCAGGACGAATCCGGTGCCGGTGCCCTGCTCGCCGCCGCCGCTGACATGGAGGGTGACCACGCTCGGCAGGGCGCTGGAGGCGATCCCGGCGACGCTGTCGGCCGGCCGGCCGCCGCCGTCGGTGCCCGCCTGGGGCAGTTCGACGCTGGTGAGGCCGCCGTTGCGCTCGACGTACGCGCCGACGCCCCCGCCGATGACGGCGGCGCAGAGCGCGAGTGCCAGGGCGCCGACGAGTCCGACGCCCCGGCGCTTCTTCTTCCGGGAGTCGCCGAGGTCGGGGTAGGCCAGCGGCTGCTGCTGCCCGGGGGCGCTCCAGGGGTCGTACTGGAGCCACTGGGTGGGCTGCGGCTGCCCGTCCTGGGGCGGGGGAGGCTGCTGGGACCCCGCCTGCGGGTGCGCGAGAGGCTGCGGGTGGGTCTGCGTCTGCGGCGAGGGCATGGGCTGCGGCATCGGCTGCTGGGCCGCCTGCGCCGGCACGCCGTATCCGGACGTCTGGTGGGGCTGCGGCTGGGCGTGCGGCTGCGGCTGCGGCTGGCCGGGGGCGGCCGGGCCGGTGTAGTGCTGCGGCGGAATGGGCGTGCCCTGCGCCGGGGTGGGCACCGGCCGCTGGACCGGCGGCGCGGGCGCCCACGGTCCGGGGCCGCCGTAGGGCGGTGTGCTGTACGGGTCGGGCTCGTGCAGCGGCTGCGGCCGGCCCTGCGGCTCCGGGGCGGCGCTCACGGCGGCGGGAGCGCGCTCGGGCGGGGCGAGCAGATGGTCATCGGAGTCCCGGTCCGGCTCGGAGGCCCGCTCCGGGACGCTGTCGAGGGGCTCGCCGTGGGCCCGCCGTCCTTCGGCCGCTTCCGGGGCGGCCGGTTCGGGAACGGACGCGCCGCCGGCACCCGGGGGGACTTCGTCGGTGACCGGCGACGGTTCCGTCGTCTCCTCCGTGTTCCGGCGCTGCGCCTCGTCGGGCTCCGGCGGTATCGCGCGTCCCGATGCCGGGCGGCTCCACCACTTCGCCTTGGGTCCGGTGGGCTTCCCGTCGTCCATGCTCTCCCCGCACCTGCCTCGTCCGTGCCCCGACAAGGGCACCCGTGCAGGGATTCAACCAGGTTTACGAATGTCCGCGCAGGGACCCCGTCACCGAGGCCGCGAAAGCGGCACGCCGGACTGCGTGGGCGCGGCGAGGTGGGTGGGGTCGGGCGTGGCGGTGGGTGTGGTCAGTCCGGGGTTCGCCGCCAGCTGGAACGCCGTGCCCGTGGGACGTATCAACGGCGCCGCCGGGAAGTGGTTGAGAACCGCCGACTGGAACGGGTGGGGGGTGAACGGCGCCGGCGTCGTGCCCGGAGCGAGTACGCGCGCGTTGTCGACCGACTGGGGAAGAATGGCCCCCTGCTCGCCGCCCTGCCTGCCCCGTGTGCCGCTGCCGGGCGGTGTGGTGGCCCTGGTCAGCGGTGTGATGGTGTTGCCGCCGGCTCCGCGCGCGGCCGTGTCGGCCGTGGCGCCCATGGGCAGCGCGCCGCCCAGCGCCATCGCGGCGAACGACACCGCGCTCGCGGCGGCGAAGGCGAACCTCCGGCCGCGCCAGGGTGAGCGCTCGGCCTCCGCGCGCCCCACCTCGTGGATCCTGAAGCCCGCGCCGGAGCCGGAGCGACCGCCGCGCAGGGGGGAGGCGTGGGCGCCGGCCGGGTCGTATCCGAAAGCGTCGCTCCGTACGCCGAAGACACCGCCGCCGAACGCCGATCCGTCGAACGGGCCGGGGGTCCCGTCCCCGTCCCGCTCGGACGATCCACCGGGCAGACCCTGGAGCCGGGCGAGAAACCCTTCGGACAGCGGCGGCGGCGCCGACTGCGCGAACGCGTTCTTCAGCCTGCGCTGGGCGTCGGCCTCCGCCTTGCACTTGGCGCAGGTCGCGAGGTGCGCCAGCACACGCTCCCGGGCGTCGTGACCGAGCTCCCCGTCCACCAGGGCGGCGAGCCGGTCCCCCAGGTGCTGCTCCGCGGGGGTCGGTCCTGTTCCACTCACGCGACTCCGCCCTCCCCGGCCACGCCCGCGAACGTGCGCTGCTCGGCCCGAGCCTCGGGAGAACGGTGCGAGAGGGCCTTGCGCAGGTGGGAGCGGCCGCGGTGGATCCGGCTGCGCACCGTGCCGAGCTTCACGCCGAGGGTGGCGGCGATCTCCTCGTACGACAGTCCTTCGATGTCGCACAGGACGACCGCGGCCCGGAATTCGGGGGCGAGGGTGTCCAGAGCCTGCTGCACGTCCGCGTCGAAGTGGGTGTCGTGGAAGACCTGCTGCGGTGAGGGCTCACGGCTGGGGAGGCGCTCCGCCGCGTCGTCACCGAGCGCGTCGAAACGGATCCGCTGCTTGCGGCGGACCATGTCCAGGAAGAGATTGGTGGTGATGCGGTGGAGCCAGCCCTCGAACGTGCCGGGCGTGTACGTCGACAGGGACCTGAAGACCCGGACGAAGACTTCCTGGGTCAGATCCTCGGCGTCGTGCTGGTTGCCCGTGAGACGGTACGCCAGGCGGTACACGCGGGCGCTGTGCGTGCTGACGATCTCCTCCCAGGTGGGAGGCGTCCACGCCTGCGATTCCGCATCCGATGCGAAGGTCGCCGTAACTGCGGAGTCGGTCGAGCGAGAACGGTCAGCGAAGTTGGTCACGGATTTCGGCTCACCGGCCGACCTGAGAAAGCGCTTGAACGCTCCTCCCCGATCCGCAGGCGCAGCCGCACCTCCCCTATCGACTCTGGTGGTGTCCAGCGGAGCACCTACCATAGCTACCTCGCCCGTTAGCTCCGGATAAGAATCTTTGCCTGAATTTGCGCCTGGTCCCAGGTCTTCATCCATGTGTTCCCCCACCCCTTCATAACGCCCGGTCCCATCAGCGGGTTCCCGAGTCCAGCGGATACAGTCACCGGTGCGCCAACTACGGGGACAGGAGAGGGTCATTACCGCCAACCGGCAGACAAGCTGGGCGTTCGCCGACGCTTTTGTCGCCGAGGACGAGGCACTGCGCTGGGCCCGCGACAGGGCCCGGGACATGGGGCTCCGCTCCGTGTCACCGGGCACGGGCGCCGCGCTTCGTCTGCTTGCCGCCACGGCGGACGCCAAGGCGGTCGCGGAGATCGGTACGGGTACCGGGGTCTCCGGGATCTATCTCCTCAACGGAATGCGGCCCGACGGCGTACTGACCACGGTCGACACCGAACCCGAGCGGCAGCAGTTCGCCCGCGAGGCGTTCCGCGCGGCCGGGTTCACCAACAACCGCGCGCGGTTCATTCCCGGCCGGGCCCGCGACGTGCTTCCCCGGCTCGCCGACGGCGGGTACGACCTCGTCTTCTGCGACGGTGACCGGCTGGAGTGCCTGGACTATCTCGCTGAATCGTTGCGCCTGCTGCGGCCCGGCGGGCTGGTGTGCTTCGAGGGTGTCTTCGCCGACGGCCGTACGGTCGACTCGGCGGCGCAGCCGCACGAGGTGCTCCGGCTGCGGGAGCTGCTGCGCACGGTCCGTGAGATGCAGGACGAGCTGCTGCCGTCACTGCTGCCGGTGGGCGACGGGCTGCTCTGCGCCGTACGCCGCTGACCGGCCGGGCCGCGTCCCCGAGCTCCGGCCCCGCTCCGCGAGTCCGGCCCCGGCGGGCCGGCGACCGCATGAAGCCGCCCCGCCGCGGAGGTGTGTCCGTGGCGGGGCGGCATGAGTGCGCGTTCTGTCCGCGTCAGCCGACGACCTTCTTCAGGGCGTCGCCCAGCGCATCCGCCTCGTCGGGGGTCAGCTCGACGACCAGCCGACCGCCGCCTTCGAGCGGAACGCGCATGACGATGCCCCGCCCCTCCTTGGTCACCTCGAGCGGGCCGTCGCCCGTCCGCGGCTTCATGGCCGCCATGCTCGTTCCCCTTCCTGAAACCAGCTCATCGCAGCCGGCGGCCCCATGACAGGCGCTGTGTCACCGGCATCGAACACATTGCTTCCAGGCCATTATCCCGCATGGCGGGACCCGATGACCAACATCGGACGGCATCGCTTGCGCAACGCGCTCTCTCAAAACGACTCAATTCGGCGATCCGCCTGCGATACTGCGCCGCCGTTCACGGCCGCGCGGCCGTGGATTGTTTGACGCAGGTCACATGCCGGCCTGCGGTGATCTCCGCCATGCTGGGGCCGGACAGGACAGCGGACAGGCAGTCAGATTCGCAGAGGAGATCCGATCATGGCCGACACGGTGCTGTACGAGGTGAGCGACGGGCTCGCGACCGTCACGATCAACCGGCCCGAGGCCATGAACGCGCTGAACGTCGCGGCGAAGGTCGCTCTGCGGGACGCGCTGCGTACCGCCGCCGACGACTCCGCCGTACGGGCCGTGCTCCTCACCGCCACCGGGCGGGCCTTCTGTGTGGGACAGGACCTGAAGGAGCACGTCGCCCTGCTGGCGGCTGACGCCGCCGACGGCAGCGGCGGGACCATGAGCACCGTGCGCGAGCACTACAACCCCATCGTGCGGGCCCTGACCGAGATGCCGAAGCCGGTCGTCGCCGGGGTCAACGGGGTCGCGGCGGGGGCGGGCCTCGGTTTCGCGCTCGCCTGCGACTACCGGGTCGTCGCCGACACGGCCTCCTTCAACACCTCGTTCGCGGGCGTGGCGCTGACGGCCGACTCCGGCGTGTCGTGGACACTGCCCCGGCTGATCGGACAGAGCAGGGCGGCCGATCTGCTGATGTTCCCGCGGTCGATCACGGCGGAGCGGGCGCTGGAGCTGGGGATCGTCAACAAGCTGGTGCCGGCGGCCGATCTCGCGGCCGAGGCGGCGACGGTCGCGCGCACCCTCGCACAGGGCCCCACGCTGGCGTACGCGGCGCTGAAGGAGTCCCTGGCCTACGGCGCCGGCCACTCGCTGGCCGAGACGCTGGAGAAGGAGGGCGAACTCCAGAACCGGGCGGGCGCGTCGCAGGACCACGGCATCGCGGTCCAGTCCTTCCTCGACAAGGAGAAGCCCCGCTACGTGGGCCGCTGAGGCGCCTGTCCCGCCTCAGCCCGCGTTGAGCTGTCCGCGGACGAGGCATTCGGCCAGGTGGTCGTCGACCAGGCCGCACGCCTGCATCAGGGCGTACGCCGTCGTCGGGCCGACGAACCGGATGCCGCGCTTCTTGAGCGCCTTGGCCAGCGCGGTCGATTCGTCGGTGACCGCCGGGACGTCCCCGGTCGTCTTCGGCACCGGGCGGGTCGCCGGGTCGGGGGCGTAGGACCAGATGAGGGCGTCCAGCTCGCCGTCGGACCAGCCGGCCAGCTCGCGCGCGTTGGCGAGCGTGGCGTCGATCTTGGCGCGGTTGCGGATGATGCCCTCGTCGGTCAGCAGCCGGGCGGCGTCCGCGTCGGTGAACGCGGCGACCGCCGGGATGTGGAATCCGGCGAAGGCCCGGCGGAAGCCCTCGCGGCGGCGCAGGATCGTGATCCAGGAGAGGCCCGACTGGAACGCCTCCAGGCACAGCCGCTCGAAGAGCGCGTCGTCGCCGTGGACGGGGCGGCCCCACTCCTCGTCGTGGTACGTGATGTAGTCCTCGGTCGACAGGCCCCAGGGACAGCGCAGCTCGCCGTCCGGTCCCGCCACCGCGCCGCCGTCGGTCACCGCAGGTCCTCCGTGCCCGGGTTCTTGAAGAGGTCGGGCCGGGCGACCGCCGTCGCCTGGGCGCCCGCGAGACTGGACTCCAGCTCGGCGATCCGGGAGTCGCGCTCGGCCAGCTCGGCTCCGAGCCTGGCGAGCACCTCGTCCACGTCGGCCATCCGGTAGCCGCGGGGCGCGACCGGCAGCCGCAGGGCCTCGATGTCGGCCCGGCCCACCGGGCGTGTCGCGGGCAGCGGGTCCACGAGCTGTTCGGGCGCGGACTCCGGCAGCACCTCGCGGTCGCCGCCGCCCACGACCGCGAGGGTGACGGCGGCGACCACCACGACCATGGCGACGAGCAAGAACAAGAACACGTGCTTCTCCCCGGGGCAGGAAAACGTCCGGTGCCGATCGTGCCATGCGGCGGTGACAGTTAGGGTCGGTCGGTCGGGTCCGAGCCGGGGGTGGGCCCGGCGGGACTTTGAAGACAGGCCCTAAGGTCGGCGGCGACGGAACGGGCGGCGGAAACGGGTGGTGACCAGGGGATGAGCAGCGGCACTCTGCGGCTGGGGCGGCGCGAGTTCGACGCGTACGAACCGGTGATCATGGCCATCGTCAACCGGACGCCGGACTCCTTCTACGACCGGGGCGCGACCTTCCGCGACCAGCCCGCGCTCGACCGGGTGGAGCGGGCGGTGTCCGAGGGCGCCGCCATCATCGACATCGGCGGTGTGAAGGCGGGGCCGGGCGACGAGGTGACGGCACGGGAGGAGGCGCGCCGCACGGTCGGTTTCGTCGCCGAGGTCCGCAGGCGGTATCCGGACGTGGTGATCAGCGTCGACACCTGGCGGCACGAGGTCGGTGAGGCCGTCTGCGAGGCGGGCGCCGATGTGCTCAACGACGCCTGGGGCGGGGTGGATCCGGCGCTCGCCGAGGTCGCGGCCCGGTACGGCGCGGGCCTGGTCTGTACGCACGCGGGCGGGGCCGAGCCCCGGACCCGGCCGCACCGGATCGCGTACGACGACGTGCTCGCGGACATTCTCCGGGTGACGCTCGGGCTGGCCGAGCGGGCGGTGGAGCTGGGCGTCCGCCGGGACGCGATCATGATCGATCCGGGGCACGACTTCGGCAAGAACACCCGGCATTCGCTGGAGGCGACCCGCAGGCTCGGTGAGATGGCCGGAACCGGCTGGCCGGTGCTCGTCTCGCTGTCCAACAAGGACTTCGTCGGCGAGACCCTCGACAAGCCGGTGAAGGAGCGGCTGATCGGCACGCTCGCGACGACGGCTGTCTCGGCGTGGCTCGGCGCGCGGATCTACCGCGTGCACGAGGTCGCCGAGACGAAGCAGGTGCTGGACATGGTGGCGTCCATCGCGGGCCACCGGCCCCCGGCGGTGGCCCGCCGGGGGCTTGCCTGACCGCCGGCCCCGCGGACGCCGCTACTTGCCGGTCTCCTTGGTGACCAGCGCCACGGCCTCGTCCACGTCGTCGGTGACATGGAACAGCAGCAGGTCCTTCTCGGACGCCTTGCCCTGCGCGACGACCGTGTCCCGCAGCCAGTCGATGAGCCCGGTCCAGTACGCCGTACCGAACAGGACGATCGGGAAGCGCGTCACCTTGCGCGTCTGGACCAGCGTGAGCGCCTCGAACAGTTCGTCCAGCGTGCCGAGGCCGCCGGGCAGAACGACGAACCCCTGGGCGTATTTGACGAACATCGTCTTCCGGACGAAGAAGTAGCGGAAGTTCACACCGATGTCGACGTGCGGGTTGAGCCCCTGCTCGAAGGGCAGCTCGATACCGAGTCCTACGGAGACGCCCTTCGCCTCCCGCGCGCCCTTGTTCGCCGCTTCCATCGCGCCGGGGCCGCCGCCGGTGATCACCGCGAAACCCGCCTCGACCAGTGCCCGGCCGATCCGGACGCCCGCGTCGTAGTCCGGTGAGTCGACGGGGGTCCGTGCCGAGCCGAAGACACTGATGGCGCCGGGCAGTTCGGCGAGCGCGCCGAAGCCCTCCACGAACTCCGACTGGATGCGCATGACCCGCCAGGGGTCGGTGTGCACCCACTCGGAGTCGCCCTCGGTGTCCAGCAGCCGCTGGTCGGTGGTGCCCGGCTGGACCTGGTCCCGGCGACGCAGCACCGGCCCGAGTCGCTGCGTGTCCGGCTTCCGTGCTTCCTCAGGACTGCCCATGGACTGCTCCCTCCGCTGCTGTGCCAGTTCCCGGCCAGCGTAGATCCATGGAGGTGACAAACGGCGAAATTCCGGCGGTCGGTCCGACTCCCCCGCTCCCGGGGGCCGCGTACCGGCCGGGTACGGACCGACCGCCCACGCCTCCTTACGAGGTCAGCCACTCCCGCAGCCGGTTCTCGCAGTGCGTGATCCGCTCGACGGCCACGTGCTCGTCCCGCTTGTGGGCGAACAGCGCGTCCCCCGGGCCGTAGTTGACCGCGGGCACCCCGAGCGCGCCGAAGCGTGAGACGTCCGTCCAGCCGAATTTGGGCCGGGCGCTGCCGCCCACGGCCGCCATGAAGGCGGCGGCGGCGGGGTGCGAGAGGCCGGGCAGGGCCGCGCCCGAGTGATCGTCCACGACGAACTCCCGGACCCCGCAGTCGGCGAACACGGCGCGTACGTGCTCCACCGCCTCCTCCTCGCCCCGGTCGGGCGCGTAGCGGTAGTTGACCACCACGGTGCACGCGTCGGGGATGACGTTGCTCGCCACGCCGCCCTCGATCGCCACGGCGTTCAGGCCCTCCCGGTACTCCAGTCCGTCGATCACCGGGCGGCGCGGCTCGTACGCGGCGAGGCGGGCCAGGATCGGCGCGGCGGCGTGGATGGCGTTGGACCCCGTCCAGCTGCGCGCCGAGTGCGCCCGCTCGCCCTCCGTACGGAGGTGGATCCGCAGAGTCCCCTGGCAGCCGCCCTCGACCTGCGCGTCGGAGGGTTCGAGCAGGACGGCGAAGTCCGCCTCCAAGAGATCGGGGCGGGCCGCCGCCACATGACCCAGGCCGTTGAGGTCGGCGGCGACCTCCTCGTTGTCGTAGAAGACGAAGGTGAGGTCGCGGTTGGGCCCGGGGACGGTCGCGGCGATGCGCAGCTGGACGGCGACGCCCGACTTCATGTCGGTGGTGCCGCAGCCCCAGAGGATGCCGTTCTCGTCGAGCCGGGAGGGCACGTTGTCCGCGATCGGGACGGTGTCGATGTGCCCGGCCAGGATGACTCTCTCGGCCCGTCCGAGGTCGGTACGCGCCACGACGTTGTTGCCGAACCGCTCGACGGTGAGATGCGGCAGGGCGCGCAGCGCCTCCTCGACGGCGTCGGCGAGGGGCTTCTCGCCGCCGCTGACGGACGGGATGTCGACGAGCCGGGCGGTGAGCTCCGGGGCGTCCAGCGTGAGGTCCAGCACGGTTCCAGGCTTCGTTTCGGGCATGGCCAGACCCTACGACGTGGCCCGTGTCCGGCGGGCGCGGGAGGCGGCGGGCGGACGGGTCCCGCCGGCCGGCGGTGCCGGTACCGTGTGCTGCGTGTCCGAGACCGCCTCCCCTCCCCGCCGCGGGCGACTCCTGCGCTTCGCCGCCGCCCTCACCGTGCTCCTCGCGCTGGCCGGCTACGTCGCGGTGCGGTACGTGTCCGGCGACACGGGCCCGCCGCGCTGCACGGCGCGGGCCGCCGAGTCGTCCGACGGCGACGTGCCCACCTACGAGATGAGCCCTGAGCAGGCCGCGAACGCCGCCACGATCTCGGCGGTCGGCACCACGCGCGGCATGCCCGAGCGCGCCGTCACGATCGCCCTGGCGACCGCTCTCCAGGAGTCGGCGCTGCGCAACATCGACTACGGCGACCGGGACTCCGTCGGTCTGTTCCAGCAGCGTCCCTCGAAGGGCTGGGGCACGGTCGAGCAGATCCTCGACCCGGTCTACTCGGCGGGGAAGTTCTACGCGGGTCTCGCCGAGGTGCCCGGCTATTCGCGGCTGCCTCTCACGGAGGCGGCGCAGCGCGTCCAGCGCAGCGGTTTCCCGCAGGCGTACGCGAAGCACGAGCCGGACGCCACGCTGCTGTCCGCCGCGCTCACCGGCCGGTCCGCCGCGACGCTCACCTGCACGGGCGCGAGCGACGGCGAACCGGGCGATCCGGCGAAGGTGCGGGCGGCCCTGTCGCGCGCCTTCGGGCCGGAGGTGCTGCCGGGCAGCGAGGGCGCCGACCCGGCCGCCGGGGGCGGCGAGGCGGGCGGTCAGGCGGACGGTCAGGCCGGGGAACAGGCCGACGGGCGGGCCGGGGCGAAGGGGCCGGTCGAGGTCGAGGTGCCGGTCGGCGGCTCGGACCGGGCCCGCGGCTGGGAATTCGCCCACTGGGCCGTCGCGCACTCCGCCGATCTGCGGATCGCCGAGGTCTCGATCGGGAACCGGGTGTGGAGCGCGGCGAAGTCCGGCCAGGGCTGGCGGAAGACGGAGGGCCAATCGGGTCCGGAGAAATCCGCCGCGAACGACGTTCGAATTCGTATCGCGCAGTAGCACGACGAGGTCGCCCGGACGGGTTAGTCACGGCGGATCCGGGCGGCATTGCGGCGTCTCACCAGGCGGTTCCCTCGCACGGCGGCAAATCCCTTGCCCCGAAAGAGAAGTGACGGTTCGCCAAGTTTCTGCGGCGAGGATCCTTTGACCGTTTTTATCCATGCCCGATAATGCGACGCATTACTAATTCTTTACCTTTGTACACCGCATCCTCCGGTGCCCTCCGAGGGGTTGTCACTGCGTCCGCTCACTGGACACGACAATTTCCTCTCCCGTCGAAGGAGCATCATGTCCCTCCCCCTGACCCGTCGGATCGCCCGTGCCGCGCTGCTTGTCGCGGCGGGCGCAGCCCCCGTGGTCGGTGCGGCCGGCTCCGCCAGCGCGGCAACCCTCCCGCAGGCCGCCGACCTCGGTGGCGTCTCCCAGCTGGACGGCGCCGCCCTCGGCAGCACCCTCGACAGTGGCGCCCAGAAGGCGACCGGCGTGGCGGGCGAGGCCGGCAGTGACGCGGTCGCCTCCTCCGTCCCGGCGGCCGGCAAGACCCTCGGCGGCGTCGCAAGGAAGGCGACCCCCGTCGCCCAGCGGGCGGCCGGTCAGGCCGCCGGCGGCGCCGGTGAGACCCTCGGCGACGCGGCGACGTCCGCCACCGAGAACGGTCTGCCGACCGACTCCCTCGGTGGCGGCCTGCCCACCGGCAAGCTCCCCGTCAACACCCTGCCCCTCGGCTGATCCCAGCCGGTCGGGACGTACGCGTACGTGAAGGAGCCCGGGGAGTGCATGCTCCCCGGGCCCCTTCACGTACGAGGCCGGCGCGCGCCGGCCTCGTACGGAGTCTCAGCCGAGCCGCTTGACCGCGGCCTCCACGCGCTCGTCGGTCGCCGTGAGCGCCACCCGTACGAAGCTGTCCCCCGCGGGTCCGTAGAAGTCGCCGGGCGCCACCAGGATCCCCAGCTCCGCCAGGTGCGCCACCGTCCGCCAGCACGGCTCGTCGCGCGTCGCCCACAGGTACAGGCTCGCCTCGCTGTGCTCGATCCGGAAGCCGTGGCCCTCCAGCGCCGCGCGCAGGGCGGTGCGCCGGGCCGCGTACCGCGCCCGCTGCTCCGCGACGTGCGTGTCGTCGCCGAGCGCCGCCGCGGTCGCCGCCTGCACCGGCGCCGGCGTCATCATGCCGCCGTGCTTGCGGATCTGGAGCAGTTCGCCCAGGACGGCCGCGTCGCCCGCGAGGAAGGCCGCGCGGTAGCCGGCCAGGTTGGAGCGCTTGGAGAGCGAGTGGACGGCCACGACGCCCTCGTACGAGCCGCCGCAGACGTCCGGGTGGAGCACGGAGACGGGCTCGGCCTCCCAGCCGAGTTCCAGGTAGCACTCGTCACTGAAGAGCAGCACCCCGTGCGCGCGGGCCCAGGCGACGATCCGGGTCAGCTCGGCCTTGTCCAGGACCCGTCCGGTCGGGTTCGACGGCGAGTTGAGCCAGAGCAGCTTCAGGCCCGCCGGGTCGAGTTCGGTCGGGTCTTCGTAGGGGACGGGTTCCGCGCCGCACAGCCGGGCGCCCACCTCGTACGTCGGGTAGGCGAGCCGCGGATGGGCGACCCGGTCGCCGGGGCCGAGGCCGAGCTGGGTCGGCAGCCAGGCCACCAGTTCCTTGGAACCGACCACCGGAAGGACGTTGGTGTGCGCGACGTCGCGCGCGCCGAGCCGCCGTTCGGCCCAGCCCGTCAGCGCGTCGCGCAGCTCGGCCGTCCCCCACACCGTGGGGTAGCCGGGCGAGTTCGCCGCACCGACCAGGGCGCGTTGGATCAGCTCCGGGACCGGGTCGACCGGGGTCCCGACGGAGAGGTCCACGATGCCGTCCGGGTGGGCCGCCGCTGTCGCCTTGTAAGGCTCCAGCTTGTCCCAGGGGAAGACCGGAAGTCGCGAAGAGACTGCGGACACGGTGCTCACTTTCTCGACACTGCTCACTTTTCGGTACGCCGGGGAAAACACCGCGGTCCCGTACGGCGGCGTGCCGTACGGGACCGGGAGCCGTGCCCGTCAGTCGTTCTGGGGCTGCGGCGGCAGTGCGGCGATGACGGGGTGGTCACGCTCGATCAGACCGAGCTTGGAGGCGCCACCGGGGGAACCGAGCTCGTCGAAGAACTCCACGTTCGCCTTGTAGTAGTCCTTCCACTCCTCCGGGGTGTCGTCCTCGTAGAAGATCGCCTCGACCGGGCAGACCGGCTCACAGGCGCCACAGTCGACGCATTCGTCCGGATGGATGTACAAGGACCGGGAGCCCTCGTAGATGCAGTCGACCGGGCACTCTTCGATGCACGCCTTGTCCTTGAGATCCACACAAGGCTGCGCGATGACGTAGGTCACGCTGTCGTTCCTCCTCGATAGGGCGCGGCGGGCCATCTGCGGCTCCGTCCACGGGCGCGCGGGAGCGCGGCGTCGTCGATGCCCGGACCTAGTATCTCCGTTCCTGGGCACGATCCGCACAGGAGGGGCGCACAGAGCTGTGGAATTCACGACCGGGGCACGGCTGGAGGTCCGTATCACCCCCGCTGACGTGGGCAGACGCGTATCGGTACGCCGTCTGACCGGCGCCGGCGACGGCGCGGAGAAGTTCACCGACACGGTCGGTGTTCTCACATCCTGGGACAACGGTGTGGTCCTCGTCACACGCCGCACCGGTGAGACGGTCCGGATCGCGGAGTCCTCGCTCGTCGCGGGCAAGGTCGTCCCGGCCGCCCCGGCGAGGCGGCGGGGGCCCGCCGCATCCTTCCGGGAGCTGACCCGGGTGGCGGCGCGGGCGTGGCAGCCCGTCGAGCGGGAGGCGCTCGGCGAGTGGGAACTGCGGGCGGCGGGCGGATTCACCCGGCGGGCCAACTCGGCGCTGCCGCTGGGTGAGCCGGGAATGCCCCTGGACGAGGCCCTGGGGCGCGTACGGAGCTGGTACGGCCGCCGGGACCTGCCGGCGTACATCCAGGCCGCCACGGGCGGCGAGGGGACGCAGGAGCCGCTCTGCGCCGGACTGGAGGCGCGGGGCTGGGTGCGGGAGGTGACGGCCGAGACGCGCGTCGGCGCGCTCGCGCCGCTGGCGGACGGGCCGTCCTCGGGGACCGGCCCGGCGTCCGGCGCGCGCGTACGGCTGGAGCGCGTCTGCGACGAGGCGTGGCTCCGCCGCTACCAGCGCTTCGAGGAGCCGGGTCCGCACGTGCTGCGGGTGCTCGGCAGCGGGCCGTCCGTGTGGTTCGCGTCGGTGGACGGCGACGACGGCGTACCGGCGGCGATCGGCCGGTGTGTCGTCGACGGGCGCTGGGCCGGCTTCATGGCCGTCGAGGTCGATCCCGCGCGGCGGCGCCAGGGGCTGGCGAGCACGGTGATGCGCGCGCTCGCCGGGCGCGCCCTGGACGAGGGCGCGTCCGCGGCGTGGCTCCAGGTGGAGTCGGACAACGACGCGGCCCGCGCTCTGTACGAGGGCATGGGATTCACCACGCATCACCTGTACCACCACTTCCGAGCCGCGTGAGGAGCCACGGACCGGCCATGGAACCTGAACCGTCATCGACCGCCCGGCGGAGCCTGTTCGCCGCCGAGGCCCGCGCCGAGCGCCCCGATGTCGCGCTGCTCTGCCTCCTCATCGGTACGGAGGCGGACGCGGCGCTCGACGAGGCCGGGCTCGACGCGGCGCAGATCGAACTCGACCGGCTGGCGGGGATGCTGCCGTTCGGTCTCGAAGGACCGCGCGCCTGGGCCACCGCGCTGGCCGACCTGCTGGGCACGCGCCTCGGGTTCCGGGGCAGCCCGGGCGAGTACCGGCGTCTGGAGGCCTCGCTGCTGCACGAGGTGCTGCGCCGCAGGCGCGGGCTGCCGATCCTGCTGTCCGTGCTGTGGACCGAGGTCGCGCGCCGCGCGGGGGCGCCGGTGTACGGGGTGGCGCTGCCCGGCCACTTCGTCGTCGGCCTCGGCGTGCCGGAGGAACCGGACCAGCAGGTCCTGGTGGACCCGTACGCGGGCGGCAGGCTCCTGACGCGGCAGGACACCGAGACGCTGGTCACGGGGGCGACAGGGGCCCCTCTGGAGCCCTCCATGCTGAGTCCGGCCGAACCGCTGCACGTCGTGGTCCGCATCCTGAACAACATCCGCGCGTGGGCGTCGACCCGCCCGGAGCGCGGCGATGTCGCGCTGTGGGGGGTCGAACTGAGCCTGCTGCTCCCGTCCCATCCGGCCCGGCTCCGTTACGAGCGCGCCCAACTGCTCGTGCGGCGCGGGGAGTTCCTGGCCGGGGCCACCGAGATGGAGGAGTACGCGGAGGTGGTGGCGGCGGTGGAGCCGTCGACGGCGGACATGATCCGTCACAAGGCGCGGGCCGCCCGCGCGATGCTGAACTGACGGCGGACGGGGCCCACCGGCCGGCCGACGCCGAAGCGCCGGACGGACCGTGCGGTCCGTCCGGCGCTTCGGGGATGTGCGACCGGGTCCTAACCCTGCGGGTCGAGATCGATCTCGGCGGTGCGCTCCTCCGGGGTCGTGCCCAGCAGCGGCTTCTGCATCGCCTGCGCCACGTCCGCCGCCGACAGCGGGTGTTCCTTGCCGTCGGCCTTGGTGATCGTGAGGCCCTCGAAGACGCCGTCCAGCAGCTCCTCGATCGCCCCCCGGTCGTAGACCTCGACCAGTTTGCCGTCGATCGCCTTCATGGACAGGATCTGCGGCAGCGACCGGTCGGGGCCGAACTGGATCTGCCTGCCACCCGCCTTTATCGTGATCAGACCGGACATCGCGGGCTCCGCGAAGTCCTTCATCGCACGGTCGAGTTCGGCCTGGTCGATCGTCGGTTCGCGGGAACTGATGGGCAGTTCGACGCTGTTGGGCTCGCCCGTCTCGACCTGGGCGCGGTAGGCGTCCTTCACCGAGATCATCGAGCGCTCGACGTCAAGTGCCTTGCCCGCCTTGCCCGGTACGGGGACGGCCTTGCCCGGCTCGAACCTGATCGTGCCGTCGGACGCCGAGCCCGAGTCGCCCGCGAGGTCGGTGAGCGCGACGCGCAGCTTCTCCTCGTCGACGGGGATCACCGGTTCGGTGACCCGTTCGCCGCCGAAGAGCGAGCCGATCACGGAGACCGGGTTGTAGTCGCTGCCCGCGGCGCTGCGCACCGTGGCCTGGCTGTCGAGGCTGAGCCCCGCCTTGTCGGGCCCGAGCTCCTCCTTCTTGCCTCCGACGGAGAGCTGGAGCGGTGCGGTCGAGCGCTTGCCGAGCGCCGCGTCGAGCTTGTCCACCGCGTCGTCGCGGGTGCCGCCGCCGATGTCCACACCGAGGACGGTGGTGCCCTTCGGCACGTCGGAGTGGTTCAGCAGCAGTCCGGCGCCGTAGGCGATCGCCACCAGCGTGACGATGCCCACGCCGGCGCCCATCAGCTTGGAGCGCCCCTTCTTCTTGGGAGGCGGGCTCGTCGTCCGCGCGGGCGCCGGGCCGGAGCCGGGGCCTGCGGGCGTCCCGGCCGACGGTCCGGGCGGGCCGGGGAAGTCCGGCGACGAGAAGTCGGAGTTGCCGCCTCCGTGGGACGAGGGCCCGGCGGACATGGGGCCGCCGGGGGGCGCGGGCAGCTGGCCGTCCTGGAGCCGTCCCCCGGACAGGTCGGCGCGCGGCACCGGGCCCGTCTGGGAACCGGCGGACGGGAACGGCGCGCGGCTCTCCGAGGGCACCACCGGGATACCGCTGGTCAGCGTGTCGCCCGAGACGTGCGGGCCGGGCCCGCCCGCGGGCTCGGGGACCTGCTGCTGCGGGGTCAGTATGGCGGTGTCGTCGGACATGCGCGGCCGTCCGCCGCGGTCGTCCCGGTCGTCACGACCGGCCGGTGCCGGAGGGGCCGGGGAGGCTCCCAGGTCGGCGCCCGGCGGCAGGTCCAGGAAGGCGAGCGACGACGTGCCGCTCGCCGGGCCCGTGGTCGGTCCGTCCGGCGCGCCGGAGCCGGACGCCGGGGGGCCGCCGCTGCCCGGCGGCATGAAGGCGTTGCCGCCCGCGGCCTGCGGGCGCGGCACGCCCGCACCGCCCCGGGTGTCCGGTCCGGGGTCGGAGCCGTACGGCAGGTCGGACCGCCCGCCGCCGCCGGTGCCGGGTCCGGGGGCCGTCGCGGCGGCTCCCGCGCCCATGGCGCCGCCGAGCGTGCCCCCGCCGGGGGACTTGCGCGGCGCGAACCAGTCGCTCGTCGCGGGTTTGTCGGCCGCCGGCGCGTCCGCGTCGGGCGCGCCGGTGTCGGGACCGGCGCCGGAACGCGGCGCGCCGCCCGTGTCGTCCGCGGCCCGGCCCGGAGGCTCCGGCGGAGCTGCCGGGCCGCCCTGTCCGGACGGACCGGCGGCGGTGTCGCTCATGGGCGTACGCATGACGACGGGCGGAATCGGCCGCGAACCCGGGATGTTGATCCGGATGCGTGTGGTCAGCGTTGTCTCGGTCTTCGGCTCACCCGGCTGGGCCGGGGCCTCGGCTGTCTCCTCCGGAGCGTCCTGCTCAGGGTGCGGCGACGGATACTGGCGGGATCCGTACGGCGGTGTGCCCGAGGGGTACGCGGCTCCGCCGCGCCCCTGGGGACCGGAGGACGAACTGTCAGTTTCACGACTCAAAGCAAGTTCTCCCGGGTTGGCTCCGCCGCCCGTTCTTACTGGTACTCAACTGTGTGGGTCCCCCAGGCCGGAGGCCAGGGGACGGCCCGGAGCGCGCACCACCATACTGTCCTGCGCCGGACCACACCCGACGACCGGGGGAAGCGTTTATTCCACCGACCGTACGGAGGGGGTCAATTCGGGCCGACGGGTACGGGAAGGGCTCGTCACTTTCCAAGTCGGCCGGACTCGGCGACCGGTTGCGGTGACCGCGACATGGTGGCACACATCACAGCCACCATCGCACCGCCCAGCAGGTAGACGACCGGTCCCAGTCCGGCGGCGAAAATCCCGTCGCCCTCCGGGCGGCCGAGACTCAGGCCGATGACGGCGATCAGCCAGCCCGCGGCGGGGGCGCCGACGCCGAGCGAGGTCCCGGTGGCGGTCCGGCCTCCGTAGAAGAGGCCCGCGGAGCCGAGCAGCGCGAGGATCAGACCGCCGGGGAACAGGCCGCCCTGGACCAGGGCGCCCGCCGTGCCGACCACCAGACCGAGGACCACGAGACCGAGGTACGCGGCGATGCGGCCGGGTCTGGGCGGGGTCGCGAGCCAGGCGCCGGGCTCGCCGCGCCCCGCCCCTCCCGCACCGGTGGCACCGCCTGTCACACCACCCGCACGAGTAGCCGCGCTGGCGCGCGTCGCACCCGCACGGGCACCACCTTTCGCACCGGACGCCCGCTGGGCACCGCCCGGCTCCCCCACACCGGCCGTCTCCCCCGCACCGCTCGTCGCCTTCGGGCGACCCGGCCGGCCCGTGCGTTCCGCACCCCCGCGCCCGCCCTCACGCCCGCTCACACGCCCACCCCGGCGAAGAGATCCGTCTCACGTGCGCCCGCGTCCGCGCCGGAGGCGCCCTTCACCAACTGGTAGTACTCCGTGGTGAAAAGGGGCTGCCCCAGGCCGTTGGAGAGCGCGAAGAAGGCTCCGTCCACAACGATCTGGGTCTCGTGGGCGCGCATCGCCGCGGCCTTGTGCGCCGCGTACGCCGTCCCGTCGATCTCCGCCGTGATCTCGCCGTCGTCCACCACGCCGGGGACGTCCCCGATGTCCGCGACGCCCCCGAACTCGGGCCCGGAGGCGCGCAGTCGGGCGAAGCCCTCCTCGGCCGCCGAGCGCGGCACCCGGTTCCAGTAGATCTTCGCGATCGTGTGCGGGTCGCCGAGCGCGGGCCGGAAGCCCGCGTCGGCGGCCAGTTCGGCGGCGCGCGTGGCCACGCGGTGGGTCTGGATGTGGTCGGGGTGGCCGTAGCCGCCGTGCGGGTCGTACGTGACCAGCACCTGCGGCCGTACGGCGCGGACGACCTCGACCAGGTACGCGGCGGCGGTGTCCACGTCCGCGCCCCAGAAGGCGTCCTCGCGGTCGTTCTGCGGGAAACCCATCATCCCGGAGTCGCGGTACCGCCCACGGCCGCCGAGCAGCCGGTGGTCGCCGACGCCGAGTTCCCGCATCGCCGCGGCGAGTTCGCCCTCACGGTGCGCCCCGAGCGCGCCGGGGGCACCCGTCGGCTCGCCGCCGGGCGCCAGATGGGCGAGCGAGGGCGGGATGACCTCGCCCTCCTCACCGAGTGTGCAGGTCACCAGGGTGACCCGGGCGCCCTCGGCCGCGTACCTGGCCATCGTGGCGCCGTTGTTGATCGACTCGTCGTCGGGGTGCGCGTGGACCAGGAGCAGACGACGCTCGGGAAGATCGGTCATGCGCACAGCGTACGAGGCGAGTCCTCATGCGGGCGCCCGGCGGGGCGGGCGCGCGTGAGCACGGGCGGGAACCCGAAGATCTAGAACTGGATGTCGCCGATCATCCCCGCCACGTTGCTGGTCAGTTCGGTGATCGTGGGAGCCACCGAGGAACTGGCCAGGTAGAAGCCGAGTAAGACGCAGACGAACGCGTGTCCACCTTTCAGCCCGGATTTCCGGACCAAGAGGACGACAATGATCGCCAGCAGCACCACCGCCGAAATCGAGAGTGCCACGGCGGTTCACCTCCACAGATGTTCGGCGGATATTCGATCGGGACGAGCAACACGCATGTGCCGGCGGGTACATACCCACTTGGCGCTATGGATCATAACTATCCGGCGGAACGCATCGATCGGTGCACGGCAGCACACGGGGGCGCACGAACGGCTGGGACGGACGCTAGGTTCGGTCGTATGACCTCAGGGCAACAACTCTCGTTTCCTCGCCAGTACGCAAGGACCCAGCGGTTCACGCTCGGTGCTCCGCGCGCCTTCACGGTGTCCCCCGACGGTTCGCGGGTGGTCTTCCTCCGGTCCGCCTCGGGAACGGACCGTACGAACCGTCTGTGGGTGCTCGACCTCGACGACGGATCGGGTACGGCGCGCGAGCGGATCGCCGCCGACCCGGAAGACCTGATGGCGGGCACGCCCGAGGAGCTCTCGGCCGAGGAGCGCGCCCGCCGGGAGCGGAGCCGTGAGGGGTCCGCGGGCATCGTCGGCTACGCGACCGACGGCGCCGCCGAGTTGGCGGCCTTCGCCCTGTCGGGGCGGCTGTTCACCGCCGAGCTGCGCGCGGGGACTTCACGCGAACTGCCCGTACCGGGACCGGTGATCGACCCGCGGCCGTCGCCGGACGGGCGGCACATCGCCTACGTGGCCGAGGGCACGCTGCGGGTGACGGGCGCCGAGGGGGACGGCGACCGCGCGCTGGCGGCTCCGGAGGACGGCCGGACCACCTATGGTCTGGCCGAATTCATCGCCGCCGAGGAGATGGCCCGCTCACGCGGATTCTGGTGGTCGCCGGAGTCGGACCGGCTCCTGGTAGCGCGGGTCGACGGGGCGGACGTCCAGCGCTGGTGGATCGCCGACCCCGCGCACCCGGACCGCGAACCGGCGGCGATCGCCTATCCCTCGGCGGGCACACCCAACGCTGACGTGCGGCTTTTCCTGATCGGGCTCGACGGTTCACGTACGGAGGTGGTCTGGGACCGGACCCGGTCGCCGTATCTCGCGGCCGTCCACTGGTCGTCGGCGGGCGAGCCGCTGCTGCTCGTCCAGGAGCGGGACCAGCGTGCTCAGCGCTGTCTGTCGGTCGACACGGAGAGCGGCGAGACGCGGCTCCTGCACGAGGAGAAGGACCCGGCTTGGCTTGAACTGGTCTCCGGCGTACCGGCCTTGACGCCCGGCGGCGAACTGGTGCGCGTGGTGGACATCCCGGACGGCGAGAGCGGCGCGGACACCGACAACGGCGGGACCGGCCGGGAGAGCGGGAGCGGCGGGGACGGTACGGGAGCGGGTCACGGCGCGCGGGTGCTGTTCGTCGGCGACCGGGCCCTCACCGGGCCGGAGCTGCAGCTGCGCGCGGTGCTCGACATCGGCGAACGGGACGTGCTGGTGTCGGCGGCGGCGGGTGTGGCCGCCGAGTCGCCCGAGACCGGCCAGATCCACGTCTACCGGGTCCCCTACGGGGACGGCGGCCCCGTGCCCGGCGGCGGGGACGAGGCCGGGGAAGCCGCTCCGTGGGGCCCTGAGCGCGTCTCGGAGGGTGTGGGCGTCCATACCGCCGTCCGCGTAGGCGGGGTCACGGTGATGGCGTCGGCACGGCCCGATGTCAGCGGAACACTGGTACGCGTGCTGAGGGAGGACAAGCAGCTCGCCGTCGTCACCTCCTACGCACAGCAGCCGAATCTGACCCCGCGCGTACAACTCACGGAGGGGGGCGCACACCGAATTCCGTGCGCCGTTCTGCTCCCCACCGCGTACCAGGAGTCGGACGGTCCGCTTCCGGTGCTGCTGGATCCCTACGGCGGGCCCCACGGACAGCGCGTGCTGGCCGCGCACAATCCGTACCTCACGTCACAGTGGTTCGCCGACCAGGGCTTCGCCGTCGTCGTCGCGGACGGCCGGGGCAGTCCCGGCCGCTCCCCCGGCTGGGAGAAGGCGGTCAAGGACAATCTGGCGCTCACCCTGGACGACCAGATCGAGGCGCTGGAGGCGCTCGCCGAGCGGTTCCCGCTGGACCGTTCGCGGGTGGCCATCCGCGGCTGGTCGTACGGCGGTTACCTCGCCGGGCTCGCCGCGCTGCGCCGCCCCGACGTCTTCCACGCGGCGATCGCGGGCGCGCCCGTCACCGACTGGCGGCTGTACGACACCCACTACACGGAGCGCTATCTCGGCGATCCGGCGACGGCGGCCGAGGTCTACGCGGCCAACTCGCTGGTCACCGACGACGGGCTGTCGCGGCCGGCGGACCCCGCGCGGCCGTTGATGATCATCCATGGTCTGGCGGACGACAACGTCGTGATGACGCACACGCTGCGGCTGTCGTCGGCGCTGCTGTCCGCGGGCCGCCCGCACGAGGTGCTGCCGCTGACCGGGGTGACGCACATGACGCCGCAGGAGCAGATCGCGGAGAACCTGCTGCTGCTCCAGGTGGACTTCCTGAAGCGTTCGCTCGGGATGACGTAGGGGCACCGCCCCTCACCCGGTCCTCCGCGCCGTCCGGCCGGCCGCCCTCACCAACCGGGCGGCGGGGACGAGGGCGGTGGCGGCCCGAATCCGCCGCCGCCCTGTCCGTACCTCTGCGGCTCGGGCTGCCCCCACGCCGGTCCGTGGGCCCCCGCCCCCGGCATGTCCTCCTCGCCCCTGCGGGCGAGCGCGAACAGCGCCAGGGTGCCCGCGCCGAGCCCGAACAGCAGGCTGGCGAGGGAGAGTTGTTCGACGGTGGTCAACTCGCCGAAGCGGTCGAGCTGTTCGTACCGCAGAGCCGTCGCGAGAGCCGCCCCGCCGAGCCCTGTCAGCAGCGCCGCGGCCACCATGCCGAGCGGCCGTGAGAACGGTGTGCCGAAGAGCGCCCCCACGGCCGCCGCGAGGCAGAGCAGCACGATCGCCGCGTTCAGCCAGCCGGGCGGAGTGCCGAGGAGGGGCATCAGGACCGACTCGCCGGTGACACGGTCGAAATACGCGTCGAGGCCGAGCCGCTGCCCCCAGTAGACCTCCCAGGCCGCCCAGATGCCCGCCGCGGCGCCCAGCAGCAGGAAGGCGGTCACGGCGACGCCCTGCGCCGGCCGGGTCGGCGTCAGCGCGTACGCGGAGTCCGGCACTCCGCGCCCGGCCACGGCCGTGACGATCAGTACGACGGCCGCCGCGAGGACGCCGAAGGAGCAGAGCAGGGCGCGGGTGCGCAGATCGTCCGGGGCCCGGCCGTCCATCCACGACGAGCCGAGCACCCAGAGGCCCGGCAGCCGGACGGCGAGCGTGAGGGCGCCGGCGGCGAACAGCGCGGACGCGGCCACCGCCGAGCGCATGACGGTGACGGCCACGACCGTGTGGACGGCCAGCAGCACGGGGTCGAGCAGTGAGGTCACCGGCGGGGACGCCGCCCGGATCTCGCCTTGACCGGCCCAGAACCACCAGAGGTCGACGGGCCTCTCCGTCTCCAGCAGGTCCCGCACGATCCACGCGGCGGTGACGGCGGCGAGCGCGGCGCACAGGACAGCGCCGGTGATCCGAGCCCCGCGGGTGAATATCACACTGCGATGGTCCCGGCTGAACGCCGCGAGAACAAGGGCACCGGCGGTACCCCGGCGCTCGCGCCCCGCCCGGCGGGCGACCGGCCGGGACCTCAGGATCCCGGCCGGTCCAACGGCACCCGCACGGCCGTACGTCGACCAATGTGACCCGTCCGTATATCGGCCAGGCGTCGGCCGAGTTTCCTGCGTGTCAACGGAGTTGACGTCTCAATCACCTCTCCTTGTCCAAATCCTGCCCCTGCTCACCGCCCTCGCCCTCCGTCCCGGCAGCCCCTCCGGGCCCGGCCGTGGCCGGCACCACCTGCCGTTCCTCGGCGAAGTGGCACGCCGAGTCGTGCTCCGCGGGCCCCTCCGTCCCCCGGAAGACCGCGGGCACGGCCAGCAGCGGCACCTCCAGCGCGCACCGCTCCTGCGCCTTCCAGCAGCGGGTACGGAACCGGCAGCCGGACGGCGGGTTCGCCGGCGAGGGCACCTCACCGGTGAGGATGATCCGTTCGCGGTGGACGCGGGCCGCCGGATCGGGCACCGGCACCGCGGAGAGCAGCGCCTGCGTGTAGGGGTGGGTGGGGTGGTCGTAGATCTGGGTGTCCGTGCCGATCTCGATGATCCGCCCGAGGTACATGACCCCGACCCGGTCGGAGATGTGCCGGACGATCGACAGGTCGTGCGCGATGAAGACGTAACTCAGGTCGAACTCGTTCTGGAGCCGTTCCATCAGGTTGATGACCTGTGCCTGCACGGACACGTCGAGCGCGGAGACGGGTTCGTCGGCGACGATGACCTCGGGCCGCAGCGCCAGTCCGCGTGCGATGCCGATGCGCTGGCGCTGGCCGCCGGAGAACTGGTGCGGGTACCTGTTGATGTACTCCGGGTTCAGTCCCACGACGTCC
>NZ_JAAPBF010000260.1 GCF_022695985.1 Streptomyces sp. NP-1717
ACGGCGAGGTCGTCCTGCGGCGGCGCCCCGGGGGCGAGGGCGACGAGGGGGACATCCACGAGATCATCGCCAACGGCACGTTCCTGATGGACACCTCCGACGGCCGCTCCGAGCGGCTGCTGATCGACGCCGCCCAGGCCGCGCTCGCGCCCGACCGCCGTGACGGACTGCCGTCCCTCCTCATCGGCGGGCTCGGCGTCGGTTTCTCCCTCGCGCACGCCGCCGCCGACGACCGCTGGGGCCGGATCGTGGTGGTCGAACGCGAGCAGGCCGTCATCGACTGGCACCACGGGGGACCGCTCGCACGGATCTCCGGCGCCGCGCTCGGCGATCCGCGCACTGTGATCCTCCACACCGATCTCGTCGACTACCTGCGTACGGCGGCGGAGGTCACCGACGAGCCCACCGACCACTACGACGCCCTCTGCCTCGACATCGACAACGGGCCCGGCTGGACGGTCACCGACGAGAACGCGAGCCTGTACATGCCCGGCGGGCTGGCCGACTGCCTGGCACGGCTCAACCCCGGCGGAGTCCTCGCCGTCTGGTCCGCCCAGCCGTCCCCCGCCTTCGAGGAGGCGCTGCGGAATGCCGGTTTCACCGGGGTTAGGACCGAAGAGATCCAAGTTGCCCGAGGAGTGCCTGACGTGGTCCATCTCGCCGTTCGCCCTGCGTAGCCGGGAGCCCTCCGCTGCCTCTACGCTGCTCCCCACACACGGGATCGACATCCTCACGGGGATCGTGGATCGAGGAACACGGATCGCGGAACGTACCAGGGGCGGGGCGATGGAGCAGACACACACCAGCCAGAACGGGGTCGCGGCCACTCCCGGCGCGCAGCGCCGGGTGCTCGTGGTCGAGGACGACGCGACGATCGTGGACGCCATCGCGGCCCGGCTGCGCGCCGAGGGCTTCGTCGTCCAGACCGCGGTCGACGGCCCCGCGGCCGTGGACGCCGCCGAGGCGTGGCAGCCCGACCTGATGGTCCTCGACGTGATGCTGCCCGGCTTCGACGGCCTGGAGGTCTGCCGCCGCGTCCAGGCGCAGCGTCCGGTGCCGGTGCTGATGCTGACGGCACGCGACGACGAGACCGACATGCTCGTGGGGCTCGGTGTCGGCGCCGACGACTACATGACGAAGCCGTTCTCGATGCGGGAGCTGGCGGCACGGGTGCATGTCCTGCTGCGCCGGGTGGAGCGCGCGGCGCTGGCCGCGGTGACGCCGCGCAGCGGCATCCTGCGCCTCGGTGAGCTGGAGATCGACCACGCGCAGCGCCGGGTGCGGGTGCGGGCGGAGGACGTCCATCTGACGCCCACCGAGTTCGACCTGCTGGTCTGTCTGGCGAACACGCCGCGCGCGGTGCTCTCGCGGGAGCAGTTGCTGGCCGAGGTGTGGGACTGGGCGGACGCCTCGGGCACCCGTACGGTCGACAGCCACATCAAGGCGCTGCGCCGGAAGATCGGCGCCGAGCGCATCAGGACGGTGCACGGAGTGGGTTACGCCCTGGAGACACCGGCGCCATGAGCCGGTCGCCGGGCGGCGGGGGCGAGCAGGCCGAGGGTCCCGGGCGCGCGGGGCGCGCGGGCCGTACGCCGCGGGGTCCGCGACCTCCGCGCGCCGCCCGCCCGTCGTCGGGCCGTACCGGCGGTCCCCGGCCGGCCAGAGGCGGCTCGTCGCGGCACGACCCGTCGGGACAGGGCCCGGCGCGCAAGGGCCCGGCGCGGATCAGGGCGGGGCACGGGTCACTCGGCGGGGCGGACGGCGGCGGTCTGCGGCCGTTCTCCATCAAGACCAAGCTCGGCATGCTCGTCGTGGTCTCGGTGCTCATCACCACCGGGCTGCTCATGGTGGCGCTGCGCACCGAGACCGAGCTGCGCTTCATCACGGTCTTCTCGATGATCGCGACGCTGTTGATCACGCAGTTCGTGGCGCACGGTCTGACCGCGCCGCTGGACGAGATGAACACCGTCGCGAAGGGCATCTCGCACGGTGACTACACGCGGCGCGTCAGCGGCGCCGACCGCCGTGACGAGCTGGGTGACCTGGCCTCCACCATCAACCGCATGGCGGACGACCTGGAGGCGGTGGACCGGCACCGCAAGGAGCTGGTCGCCAATGTCTCGCACGAGCTGCGTACGCCGATCGCCGCCCTGCGCGCCGTGCTGGAGAACGTGGTGGACGGGGTGTCCGCCGCCGATCCGGAGACGATGCGCACGGCGCTGAAGCAGACCGAGCGGCTGGGCCGGCTGGTGGAGACGCTGCTGGATCTGTCCCGGCTGGACAACGGTGTGCTGCCGCTGAAGGCGCGGCGCTTCGAGGTGTGGCCGTATCTGTCCGGGGTGCTGAAGGAGGCCAATCTCGCGGCCTCGCAGCGCGGTCTCAGCTCGGGTTCCGGCAACCACACCCGTACGGACGTGCATCTGCACCTGGATGTGTCGCCGCCGGAGCTGACGGCGCACGCGGACGCGGAGCGGCTGCACCAGGTGGTGGCGAATCTCATCGACAACGCGGTCAAGCACAGCCCGCCGCACGGCCGGGTGACGGTGCGGGCGCGGCGCGGGCACGGTCCGGAGTCGCTGGATCTGGAGATCCAGGACGAGGGGCCGGGTATTCCGGAGCCGGAGCGGCACCGGGTCTTCGAGCGTTTCAACCGCGGCAGCTCGCCGTCGCCGCACGGTCCTGGCAGTGACGGCGGTACGGGGCTGGGGCTGGCGATCGCGAGCTGGGCGGTGGATCTGCACGGCGGGCGTATCGGGGTGGCCGAATCCGTACGCGGCTGCCTCATCCAGGTGACACTTCCGGGAATCCCTCGGGCGCGCGGTTGACGTAGGGTTCGAACCGGAGGCACCGAACGAGCGCGTTCTGAGGGAAATTCGGTCGGGTGCCGCCGGTCCGGACTCCGTTCAGGCGGTGAAAAGGCCGTCGGCGTCGCGGTGCGTCCACTGCTCCGAGGACAGCTCCATGGAAACCTGGCTCGTTTCCCGCCAATTCCTACGCCGAAACCCGCCTTCCGGTGTGACGTGCATGACGTTGCCCCCGCCCGGTCTGCTCCTCTCGGTCCGGTAGGCGTAGCCTTGATTCCCGCTGTCCATCACCTTGTGAAGCGGAAGAGGGCGGTTGCCGCCGTGTCGTCTCAGTCCCCCAGTAACTCAAGCGTCTCGACCGACCAAGCGGGGCAGGAAAAGAACCCTGCCGCCGCCTTCGGGCCCAACGAATGGCTCGTCGACGAGATCTACCAGCAGTACCTCCAGGACCCGAATTCGGTCGACCGTGCCTGGTGGGACTTCTTCGCCGACTACAAGCCGGGTACGACCGGTACGGCGGACAAGAGCCCCGAGTCCACGACGGCGTCCACCGCAGCCGCGGGGGCTGCGGCGACTGCCGCGCCCGCCGCACCCGTGACGTCGGCGGCCACGACCACCGCGACCGCTCCTGCCGCTCCGGCGAAGCCCGTGGCGGCGGCACCCGCGCAGGCCCAGGCCCCCAAGGCCGAGTCGCAGGCCGCGGCGCCGGCCGCGCCGGCGAAGCCCGCCGCCGCGGCTCCGGCGCCGGCGAAGGCCGCGCCGCCCGCCCCGAAGCCGGCCGCCGCCAAGGCGGCGCCGAGGGACGAGCCGTCCGCCGAGGAGCCCGCCGGGCCCGAGTTCGTGACGCTGCGCGGCCCGTCGGCCGCCGTCGCCAAGAACATGAGCATGTCGCTGGAGCTGCCCACGGCCACGTCCGTGCGCGCCGTCCCGGTGAAGCTGCTCTTCGACAACCGCATCGTCATCAACAACCACCTGAAGCGGGCGCGCGGCGGCAAGATCTCCTTCACGCACCTCATCGGGTACGCGATGGTGCAGGCCATCAAGGCCATGCCGTCGATGAACTACTCCTTCACCCAGAAGGACGGCAAGCCCACCCTGGTCAAGCCGGAGCACATCAACTTCGGTCTGGCCATCGACCTCGTGAAGCCGAACGGCGACCGCCAGCTCGTCGTCGCCGGCATCAAGAAGGCCGAGACGCTCAACTTCTTCGAGTTCTGGCAGGCGTACGAGGACATCGTCCGGCGCGCCCGCGGCAACAAGCTCACGATGGACGACTTCAGCGGCGTCACCGTCTCGCTGACCAACCCGGGCGGCCTCGGCACGGTCCACTCCGTGCCGCGTCTGATGCCCGGTCAGTCGGTCATCATGGGCGTCGGTTCGATGGACTACCCCGCCGAGTTCCAGGGCACGTCGCAGGACACCCTGAACAAGCTGGGCATCTCCAAGGTCATGACGCTGACCTCCACGTACGACCACCGCGTCATCCAGGGCGCCGCCTCCGGCGAGTTCCTGCGGATTGTCAGCCAGCTGCTGCTCGGCGAGAACGAGTTCTACGACGAGATCTTCCAGGCGCTGCGGATCCCCTACGAGCCGGTGCGCTGGCTCAAGGACATCGACGCCTCGCACGACGAGGACGTCACGAAGCCCGCGCGGGTCTTCGAGCTGATCCACTCCTACCGGGTGCGCGGCCATGTCATGGCCGACACCGACCCGCTGGAGTACCGCCAGCGCAAGCACCCCGACCTGGACATCACCGAGCACGGCCTCACCCTGTGGGACCTGGAGCGGGAGTTCGCGGTCGGCGGCTTCGCCGGCCAGTCGATGATGAAGCTGCGCGACATCCTGGGCGTGCTGCGCAACTCGTACTGCCGCACCACCGGCGTCGAGTTCATGCACATCCAGGACCCGAAGCAGCGCAAGTGGCTCCAGGACCGCATCGAGCGCTCCAACTCCAAGCCGGAGCGCGAGGAGCAGCTGCGGATCCTGCGCAGGCTCAACGCGGCCGAAGCGTTCGAGACGTTCCTCCAGACCAAGTACGTCGGCCAGAAGCGGTTCTCGCTGGAGGGCGGCGAGTCCGTCATCCCGCTGCTCGACGCGGTCATCGACTCGGCGGCCGAGTCGCGGCTCGACGAGGTCGTCATCGGCATGGCCCACCGCGGCCGGCTCAACGTGCTGGCGAACATCGTCGGCAAGTCGTACGCGCAGATCTTCCGCGAGTTCGAGGGCAACCTCGACCCGAAGTCGATGCACGGCTCCGGCGACGTGAAGTACCACCTGGGCGCCGAGGGCACCTTCACCGGCCTCGACGGCGAGCAGATCAAGGTCTCGCTGGCCGCGAACCCCTCGCACCTGGAGGCGGTCGACCCGGTCCTCGAAGGCATCGCGCGCGCCAAGCAGGACATCATCAACAAGGCGGGCACGGACTTCACCGTGCTGCCCGTCGCGCTGCACGGCGACGCGGCCTTCGCGGGCCAGGGAGTCGTCGCCGAGACGCTCAACATGTCGCAGCTGCGCGGCTACCGCACCGGCGGCACGGTGCACGTGGTGATCAACAACCAGGTCGGCTTCACCGCCGCCCCGGAGGCCTCGCGCTCCTCGATGTACGCGACGGACGTCGCGCGCATGATCGAGGCGCCGATCATCCATGTGAACGGTGACGACCCGGAGGCGTGCGTCCGGGTGGCGCGGCTCGCGTTCGAGTTCCGCCAGACGTTCAACAAGGACGTCGTGATCGACCTCATCTGCTACCGCAGGCGCGGTCACAACGAGGGCGACAACCCGCAGTTCACCAACCCGCAGATGGTCACCCTGATCGACAAGAAGCGTTCGGTGCGCAAGCTGTACACCGAGTCGCTGATCGGCCGCGGCGACATCACGCTGGAAGAGGCGGAGCAGGCGCTCCAGGACTTCCAGGGCCAGCTGGAGAAGGTGTTCGCCGAGGTCCGCGAGGCCACGTCGCACCCGGCTCCGACCCATGTCCCGGACGCCCAGGCCCAGTTCCCGGTCGCGGTCACGACGGCCATCTCCCAGGAGGTCGTCAAGCGGATCGCCGAGTCCCAGGTCAACATCCCCGACCACATCACGGTGCACCCGCGGCTGATGCCGCAGATGCAGCGCCGCGCCGCGTCGGTCGAGGACGGCACGATCGACTGGGGCACCGGCGAGACCCTCGCCATCGGCTCGCTGCTGATGGAGGGCACCCCGGTCCGCCTGTCGGGCCAGGACACCCGCCGCGGCACGTTCGGCCAGCGCCACGCGGTGCTGGTGGACCAGGAGACCGGCGAGGACTACACCCCGCTGCTCTACCTGTCCGAGGAGCAGGCCCGCTACAACGTCTACGACTCGCTGCTGAGCGAGTACGCGGCGATGGGCTTCGAGTACGGCTACTCGCTGGCCCGCCCGGAGTCGCTGGTCATGTGGGAGGCCCAGTTCGGCGACTTCGTCAACGGGGCGCAGACCGTCGTCGACGAGTTCATCTCGTCGGCGGAGCAGAAGTGGGGCCAGACCTCGGGCGTCACGCTGCTGCTGCCGCACGGCTACGAGGGCCAGGGCCCGGACCACTCGTCCGCGCGCCCCGAGCGCTTCCTCCAGGTCTGCGCGCAGAACAACATGACGGTCGCGATGCCGACCCTGCCGTCGAACTACTTCCACCTGCTGCGCTGGCAGGTCCACAACCCGCACCACAAGCCGCTGGTGGTCTTCACCCCGAAGCTGCTGCTGCGGCTGAAGGCCGCGACGTCGAAGATCGAGGAGTTCACCTCGGGCGGCTTCCGCCCGGTGATCGGCGACGCGATGGCGGAGGCGGGCACGATCGACCCGGCGGAGGTCCGCAAGGTCGTCTTCTGCGCGGGCAAGGTCTACTACGACCTGGACGCCGAGCGTCAGAAGCGCGGGCTGAAGGACACCGTGATCGTGCGTCTGGAGCGGCTGTACCCGCTGCCGGGCGCGGAGCTACAGGCGGAGATCGCGAAGTACCCGAACGCGGAGAAGTACCTGTGGGCGCAGGAGGAGCCGGCGAACCAGGGCGCGTGGCCGTTCATCGCGCTCAACCTGATCGACCACCTGGACCTGGCGGTCGGCGCCGACATCCCGCACGGCGAGCGTCTGCGCCGTATCTCGCGGACCGCCTCGTCGTCGCCCGCGGTCGGCTCGGCCAAGCGGCACCAGGCGGAGCAGGCGCAGCTGTGCGCCGAGGTCTTCGACGCCTGAGCACGGTGACGTGACGCAGGAGGGCCCGGCACCGCTCGGAAGCGGTGCCGGGCCCTCCTGCGTCCGCTCGCGCGTCAGCCCAGATACGGCTCGAAGTCCCAGTAGGGACGGATCCGCTGGCGCGCCGACAGTGTGTGGTGGTGCTGCGCCCCCATGGTGCGCGTCAGCTTCTGGAGCGCGTCCTCCTCGACCTTGTCCGCCTCCTCGCGCTGCCGGAGCCCGCGCAGGTCGGCGGCGAGCGCCGTCTGGCTGGAGAGCGTCAGCGGATGGTCGTCGCCCAGCGCCGTACGGGCCCGCCGCAGCGTCTCCCTGCTCAGCTCGGCGGCCTCCTCCAGCCGCCCGGTGAGGTTGCGCCCGCCGGCCGCGTTCAGCGCGCAGCCGAGCGTCCACGGGTGGTCGTCGCCGAGCAGGGTGCGCAGACCGGTGAGGGCCTGCTCGAAGAGGACGAGCGCGCCGTCCCTGTTCCCCTCGGCCTGCATGAGGAGGCCGATGTTGGACTGCATCCCCGTCGGTACGGGGTGGGCCTGGCCGACCAGGGCGCGGTAGGTGTCCTCGGCCTCGGCGAGCAGGTCCCGGGCCTGGCCCAGATCGCCGTGCACGCGCAGGTAGTTGCCGTAGTCGGTGACGAGCATCAGGTTGTTGTGGTGGCCCTTGCCGTACACGCGCTCGTGGCGGGAGAGCAGGTCGGCCATCACCGGGCCGACGTCCTCGCCCTTGGTGCCCGCCCTGCGCCTGCACAGCACGAGGTTGTGCTGGGCCCACAGCGTCTGGGGGTGCAGCTCGCCCATGACCTGGATCTGGGTCCGTACGCCCAGGTCCTGGCGGGCCAGGGCGTCGTGGTAGCGGCCGAGGAGGCGCAGGTCACGGGCGCAGGCGTTGACCGAGTGCAGGGTGTCCGGGTGACGGGCGCGCAGCACG
This sequence comes from Streptomyces sp. NP-1717, assembly GCF_022695985.1. Classification (GTDB taxonomy): domain Bacteria; phylum Actinomycetota; class Actinomycetes; order Streptomycetales; family Streptomycetaceae; genus Streptomyces. The sequence continues at coordinate 7,932 of NZ_JAAPBF010000260.1, forward strand.
GACTCGCGTTTGCGCAAGGTGTCGAGGTCGATCTCGTACGCCTTGTCGAACTGGCCGAGGAGCCGCAGGGCCACGCCCATCTGGTGCTGGGCCCGCAGGGTGGTCCACTCGTCGGCGCCCAGCAGTTCCCGGCCGACGTCGACCACGTCGCGCTGGAGCCGGTACGCCTCCGGGTAACGGCCGAGGAACCGCAGGTCCGAGCTGAGCCCGCTGTTGGCGGCCATCAGCCTGATCGGGTCGGGCTCCGGCTGGGCCAGCAGCAGGTCGAGGACTCCGCTGTCCCGGTCGTACGCCTCGTGGAACCGGCCGCTGGCGCGCAGGATCACCGTGGTCCGGGCGGCGAGCTCCAGCATGTACTCGGAGTCGGGGGCGAACAGGGCGACCCACTTCTCCCGGACCCGCCGGGCCAGGTCCATGCCGACGGTGTACTCACCGCTCATGTAGCAGTACCGGAGGCAGTTCAGGACGAGCTGGACGGTACGCGGATGGGTGCTCTCCAGGGCGCCGGAGAAGTCGAGCTGGGGCAGGATCTCGGCGTACCGGGGCCAGTGCCTGCTGTCGGAGGGCTCGCCGGGGTCGCTGCCGACGAGGACCTGGCGGACCACCCCGCGGTGGATCTCGTGGTCGTCGCCCGCGGTGAGCCGGCTGACGATGCCGTGCACGACGCGGTGCATGTGGACGGACTCCTGGCGGGGCCCGGCCTCGCGCCCCTCGGAGACGGACGGGCTGCGTGAGTCCTTGGTGATGACCGAGTAGTTGGCGAGGGTGTCCAGCGCGCGCGGCCAGTCGGGGGTGTTGTCGGCGATCCAGCGCAACTGCTCCGGGAGGTCCCCGGGGGCCACGCCGCGCACCAGGCCGATGGGGATGCGGCCGGGCGCGAAGCAGGCGCACAGCTTGAGCAGTTCGAGCGCGCGCGGCTCGGACTCACGGACCCGGTTGAAGAGCATCGACCAGGAGGTGAGCGAGGAGCTGGGGTAGTCACCCAGCTCGGACACCTCGTCCAGGGGGTTGATCTCGCCGCTGTGGACCTTTTCGAGGTACTCCGGTACGGGCATCCGCAACTCGCCCAGCAGCGCCGCCGCGTGGGCCATCTGCAGCGGCAGGTCCTGGAACTCGACGGCGACCTCGTCGGCCTCCTCCGCCGTGATGTGCGGGGCCCTGCGCATCAGATAGCCGGTCGACTCGGCGCGCCGGAAGACGGGCACCTCCACGATGTCGCCGACGGTGCGCCAGCCGTGGTTGCGCGAGGTGATCAGCACATGGCCGGTGCCGCCCCGCGGCAGAATGGCGGCGGCCTCCTCCACGTCCTCCCAGCCGTCGAAGATCACCAGCCAGCGGCTGTGCGGGTCGCCGCGGCGCAGCGCGTCGCGCACCGCGCGGATCCGCTCGCCGGGCTCGGAGCCGCTGCGCAGCCCCAGCGCCGGCGCCAGCTCGCCGAACCGGTCGCGCTGCGTGCCCCGCTGGTCGGAGTTGACCCACCACACGACGTCGTAGTCGGGGCTGAAGCGGTGCGCGTACTCGGCGGCGAGCTGGGTCTTCCCGATGCCCGACATGCCGACCAGCGCGCACACGGAAGCGCCGGGCTCGACGTCCGTGAGGGATTCCTGGACGCGGTTGAGCAGGTCCTCCC